>NZ_JBEZBT010000159.1:0-1021 GCF_040647235.1 Streptomyces sp. NPDC042638 | reverse complement strand
AGTGCTCTGACCACATAGGTTCGCCGGGTTGGCGGTCATGACGGTTGGATGTGCGGTGACGTCCGAACCGACCGCTGGAGGCGCGGTGGCCGAGCCTGTCCGTGTGCGCAGACTCACCGACCAAGAGGGGCGGAAGCTGCAGCAGATCGTGCGCCGCGGTAGCACCAGCTCGGTGCGCTACCGGCGCGCGATGATGCTGCTGGCCTCGGCCGGCGGGAACCGGGTGCCGGTGATCGCCCAGCTGGTGCAGGCCGACGAGGACACCGTGCGCGATGTGATCCATCGGTTCAACGAGATCGGCCTGGCCTGCCTGGACCCTCGGTGGGCGGGAGGCCGTCCCCGCCTGCTCAGTCGTGACGACGAGGACTTCGTCGTCCAGACGGCCACCACTCGCCCCGCCAAGCTCGGCCAGCCCTTCACCCGCTGGTCTCTGCGTAAACTCGTCGCCTACCTGCGGAAAGTCCACGGTCGGATCATCCATATCGGCCGCGAGGCGTTACGCGGCCTGCTCGCCCGCCGTGGCGTCACCTTCCAGCGCACCAAGACCTGGAAGGAATCCCCTGATCCCGACCGCGACGCCAAGCTCGACCGCATCGACGAGGTCCTGGACCGCTTCCCGGACCGGGTCTTCGCGTTCGACGAGTTCGGCCCGCTCGGAATCCGGCCCACCGCCGGCTCGGGCTGGGCCAAACAGAAGCACCCCGACCGGCTGCCTGCCACCTACCACCGCACCCATGGAGTCCGGTACTTCCACGGCTGCTACTCGGTCGGCGACGACACCCTGTGGGGCATCAACCGCCGCAGGAAGGGCGCCGGGAACACTCTGGCCGCGCTGAAGTCGATCCGCGCCGCCCGGCCCGACGGCGCACCGATCTACGTGATCCTGGACAACCTGTCCGCCCACAAAGGCGCCGACATCCGCCGCTGGGCGAAGAAGCACAAAGTCGAGCTGTGCTTCACGCCGACCTACGCCTCGTGGGCGAACCCGATCGAGGCCCACTTCGGCCCGCTGCGGCAGTTC
>NZ_JBEZBT010000158.1:0-1136 GCF_040647235.1 Streptomyces sp. NPDC042638 | reverse complement strand
CACCCGCCTCCCGCACCCACTCCCCCGTCACCGTCGAGTAGAAAGGAACCAGCGGGGCTTGGGCACGGATATCGGCGAAGGCGGTTGTCAGTACGTCTTCGACCGCTTCGACATGCCGGGTGTGGGAGGCGTAATCCACCGCCACCCGGCGCACCCGCACGCCCTCCGCGGCAAGGACATCGAGAGCTTCGTCGAGGGCTTCGGCATCACCGGCGATCACCACCGACGTGGGACTGTTGACCGCGGCCACCTCCACCCGGTCGGCCCATCGCTCGATACGCTCCGCCACTTCAGTCTCGGACAGCGCCACCGACGCCATACCACCCCGGCCCGCCAGACTGCCCGCGATGACCTGACTGCGTACCGCCACCACCCGGGCCGCGTCCTCAAGCGACAACACACCCGCCACACACGCGGCCGCGATCTCACCCTGCGAATGACCGACCACCGCATCCGGCACCACACCGACCGACGACCAGACGGCGGCAAGGCCGATCATCACAGCGAAGCTCGCAGGCTGCAGCACATCCACGCGCTCCAGGAGATCGGCCGGAGCATCCCCTCGCAGCACATCCACCAGCGACCAGTCCACCCAAGGCTTCAACGCCGCCGCGCACTCAGCGATCCGCTCCGCGAACACCGGCGAGGAATCGAGGAGTTCGCGACCCATGCCGGCCCACTGCGAACCCTGACCCGGAAAGACGAACACGACCTTTCCGGCCCTGCCCAGAGCCGACACGCTGCCAGTGACCACACCGGGATGAGACTCGCCCCGCGCCAGCGCACCAAGCCCCGCCAGCGCCTCCTGCCCGGAGGCGGCCACGATCACCGCACGCTCGGACAACATCGCCCGCTGAGCGACCAACGCACCCGCCACGTGCGGCAGTGACACCTCACTCGACTCCACAAAGGACGTCAACCGCTCGGCCTGGCCCGCCAGGGACCCGGCACTCCTCGCCGACACCACCAGCGGCACCACACCCACATCGGTCCCCGCCAGTCCAGGCCCGACAGGCTCCGGCACTGCGGGCTGCTCCTGCGGGGCCTGCTCCAGGATCAGGTGCGCATTCGTCCCACTGACACCGAAGGACGACACACCAGCGCGGCGTGGCCGGCCGGTGTCGGGCCACTCCCGG
>NZ_JBEZBT010000157.1:0-1145 GCF_040647235.1 Streptomyces sp. NPDC042638 | reverse complement strand
CGCATCACGATCACCGACATCACAGGCCACCACCGACAACCGCGACCCCAACCCCGCGACCTCAGCCCCCAACTCGGCCACACCATCAACCGCAGGACCACGCCGCGAAGCCAACACCACATGCTCAGCACCCGCCCGCGCCAGCCAACGCGCCACATGCCGACCCACACCACCCGTACCACCGGTCACCAGCACCGTCCCCGACACCCGCCAGGAACCACCACCAGAACCCACAGCACGAACCACACGCCGACCGAACACACCAGCAGCCCGAACAGCCACCTCACCCTCACCCCCAGGCGAGGCAAGAACACCGGCGAGACGCCCCACCAACCGGGCATCCACCACCCCAGGCAGGTCGATCAGGCCGCCCCACCGCTCGGTTCCTTCCGTAGCGGCGACCCGTCCGAGGCCCCATACCGGGGCCTGGTCGAGGCCGGTCACACGCTCGGAGTCGGTGACCGCGACCGCGCCCCGCGTCACACACCACAACGGAGCCTCGACACCCGCATCACCCAACGCCTGAACCAGGCAGAGGGTGGCCGCCAGACCCACGGGCACGGACGGGTAGGCCGCATCCCGGCCCGACGCCAACGCCAGGAGGGAAACCACACCCGCCACCGCGTCCGCCCCTGAGGCGGCCTCGCGCAGCCGCCCGGCCATCTCCTCCCGGCCCGCACGATCCGCACCGAGTTCCAGCACCACCGGCTCCGCGCCACTGCGCGCCAGACCACTCACGCACTCGCCCACCCACGCATCACCAGCAAGCCCGGCCGGCACCACCACCAACCACACCCCCGACAACACACCAGCAGCAGCATCCGCCAACGGCGACCACGCCACGCGATATCGCCAGCTGTCGACAGCCGACCTCTCACGGTCCTGACGACGCCAGGCCGACAACGCGGGCAGCACCGCCGTCAGCGACTCATCACCCGGCAACGCCAGCAGATCCGCCAACCCGGACGCGTCCCCACGCTCCACCGCCTCCCAGAAACCGGAGTCAGCGGTTTCCTTCGGGTCGGGAGAGGTTCCGGAGTCGGGCCGTGCGAGCTCGACCCAGTAGCGTTCGCGCTGGAAGGCGTAAGTGGGAAGGTCCACGCGTCGGGGGCCGTACGGTTCCAGGTAGGCGGCCCAGTCCACGT
>NZ_JBEZBT010000156.1:0-1159 GCF_040647235.1 Streptomyces sp. NPDC042638 | reverse complement strand
GGCGGCGCTGTCGCCGGAGGTGGGGGCGGTGCTGGCCCGTCATCCGCTGCGGGAGCTGGTGACCGCCTCGGACCCGATGCCGCTGCTGGTGGAGCGTGAACGCGCCCTGTACGGCTCCTGGTACGAGTTCTTCCCGCGCTCGGAGGGCACCGCGGAACAGCCGCACGGCACGTTGCGCAGCGCCGCCCGCCGGCTCAAGCCGATCGCGGACATGGGCTTCGACGTCGTCTACCTGCCCCCCGTCCACCCGATCGGCACGACCTTCCGCAAGGGCCGCAACAACACCCTCACCGCCGGCCCGGACGACGTCGGCGTGCCCTGGGCGATCGGCTCGCCCGAGGGCGGCCACGACGCCGTCCACCCCGGCCTCGGCACCCTCGACGACTTCGACCACTTCGTCGGCACGGCGCGCGCCCTGGGCCTGGAGGTCGCCCTGGACTTCGCGCTGCAGTGCTCACCCGACCACCCCTGGGTGCAGAAACACCCCGAGTGGTTCCACCACCGCCCGGACGGCACCATCGCCTACGCGGAGAACCCGCCGAAGAAGTACCAGGACATCTACCCCATCGCCTTCGACGCCGACATGGACGGCCTGGTCGCCGAGACCGTCCGGATCCTGCGGCACTGGATGGGGCACGGGGTGCGGATCTTCCGCGTCGACAACCCGCACACCAAGCCGGTGGTGTTCTGGGAGCGGGTCATCGCCGAGGTCAACCGCAGGGACCCCGACGTGATCTTCCTGGCGGAGGCGTTCACCCGTCCCGCGATGATGCACACCCTCGCCCAGATCGGCTTCCAGCAGTCGTACACGTACTTCACCTGGCGCAACACCAAGCAGGAGCTGACCGAGTACCTCACCGAGCTGTCGGGTGAGGCGGCGGCCTACATGCGGCCGAACTTCTTCGCCAACACCCCCGACATCCTGCACGCCTACCTCCAGCACGGCGGGCGTCCCGCCTTCGAGGTCCGTGCCGTCCTCGCCGCCACCCTCTCCCCCGCCTGGGGCATCTACTCCGGCTACGAACTGTGCGAGAACACCCCGCTCAGGGAGGGTGGCGAGGAGTACCTGGACTCGGAGAAGTACCAGCTCAAGCCCCGCGACTGGGAAGCCGCCGAACGCGAGGGCCGCACCATCGCCCCGCTCATCACCAGGCTCAAC
>NZ_JBEZBT010000155.1:0-1234 GCF_040647235.1 Streptomyces sp. NPDC042638 | reverse complement strand
GTCTCAAGCTTGCCGCCACCATCGTCTTCGACTACCCCAGCCCGCTCGCCCTCGCTCGCTATCTCCACCGCGAAGTGGTCCCCGACGGCGTCACGGCCGGCCCGGACGTGGACGAGGCACGGCTGCGGCGCGGGCTCGCATCGCTCCCACTCGCCCGGCTCCGGGCGGCCGGACTGTTGGACGCCCTGGTCAGGCTGGTTGAACTCAATGACCACGAACCGCCGATTGGCATGGTGGACGACGCCGATGACGAGACCGCGATCGCCGACTTGAACGTCGACGGTCTTGTGCAGCTGGCACTCGGCGACAAGTGACTCCGCGGCACCTGATGGTTGGGGATTTCAAGTGAGTGCTCCTTATGAAAAGGTCGTCGAGGCGCTCCGAGCGTCGCTCGAAGAGGTCGGCTCGCTGAAGAAGCAGAACCGCCAGCTCTTGGAGGCCTCCAGGGAGCCGGTTGCGGTTGTGGGTATGGCGTGTCGTCTGCCCGGTGGTGTGGCGGGTCCGGATGATTTGTGGCGGCTGGTCAGCGAGGGCCGGGACGGTGTGTCCGGTTTTCCGTCCGATCGTGGCTGGGATGTGGAGGGCTTGTTCGACTCCGCCCCGGGCCAGGCCGGCACCCCCGACGTGCCCCGGGGCGGGTTCCTGTATGACGCGGGGGAGTTCGACGCGGGTTTCTTCGGGATCTCGCCGCGTGAGGCGCTGGCGATGGATCCGCAGCAGCGGTTGTTGCTGGAGACCTCGTGGGAGGCGTTGGAACAGGCCGGGATCGACCCGGGGACGTTGAAGGGCCAAGAGGTCGCGGTGTTCTCCGGCGTCATGGGCACCGACTACTTCGCGGGTGGCAACGTGTACTCCGAGCTGGGGGGTATCGGCACGGGGGCGGCGTCGAGTGTGGCCTCAGGCCGGGTGTCGTATGTGTTCGGTCTTGAGGGTCCGGCGGTGACGGTGGACACGGCGTGTTCGTCCTCGCTGGTCGCGATCCATCTGGCGGCGCAGGCGTTGCGGCAGGGGGAGTGCTCGCTGGCGCTGGCGGGCGGGGCCAAGGTGATGGCGACGCCGGGGGCGTTCGAGGCGTTCTCGCGCCACGGCGGACTGTCCTCGGATGGCCGGTGCAAGTCGTATGCGGACGCCGCGGACGGCACCGGCTGGGCCGAGGGCGTCGGGGTGGTGGTTCTGGAGCGGCTGTCGGAGGCGCGGCGGCGCGGGCATCGGGTGCTCGCGGTGATCCGTGGCA
>NZ_JBEZBT010000154.1:0-1307 GCF_040647235.1 Streptomyces sp. NPDC042638 | reverse complement strand
CGCCTTGCAACGCCCATCCGGAGCCAGACCCCGCTGCCGGCTGAACTCCACGAAGAGTTCGGGGGTGGACATCACGGTGACGCCGCCGGCCAGCGCGAGCGTGCACTCGCCCTGACGGAGGGACTGCACGGCCAGGTGCAGGGCGACCAGCGACGACGAGCACGCCGTGTCCACGGTGACCGCGGGTCCTTCGAGACCGAAGGTGTACGAGATACGCCCCGAGACGACACTGGCGGCGCTGCTCGTCACGAGGTGGCCCTCGACGTTCTCGGCCGCCGCTTCGCGCAGGCTCCGACCGTAGTCCTGTCCGTTGCTGCCGATGAAGACTCCGGTCGGTGTCCCCTGCAGCAGGGTGCCGTCGATACCGGCACGTTCGAAGGCTTCCCAGGAGGTCTCCAGGAGCAGCCGCTGCTGCGGGTCCATCGCCGTCGCCTCACGCGGCGAGATACCGAAGAACTTCGGGTCGAAGGCCCCGGCGTCTTCGAGGAAGGCTCCTTCTCGGACGTAGCTCTTGCCCTGCTCGTCAGGATCGGGGGCGAAAAGGGTGTCGAGATCCCAGCCGCGTCCTGCCGGGAACTCGGTCAGTACTTCGCGTTCGTCGGCCAACAGGTTCCAGAGTTCTTCAGGCGTCCGTACGGCGCCGGGGAACCGGCAGCTCATGGCCACGATCGCGATCGGGTCGTCGTCCGTCGCCGTCGTGGTGGACAGCGCCGGTCCGTCGTCGTCGCGCAGTCCCAGCGCCTCGGTGCGCAGCACCCGTGCCAGCGCCGTCACGGTGGGGTGGTCGAAGAGGAGGGTGCTGGAGAGCTTCAGGCCCGTGGCCGCGTTGAGGCGGTTGCGCAGGGTGACGGCCGCCAGTGAGTCGAAGCCCAGCTCCTTGAAGGCCCGTTCGGTGTCGACGGCCTCGGGCCGACGGTGTCCTAGTACTGCGGCGACGTGGGAACGCACGAACTCGACCAGGGCGCGCTCCTGTTCGGCGGTGCCGAGTCCGGCCAGTCGCCGACGCAGGGAGGTGTCGGTGGGAGAGTCACCGTCGTCGGTGGCGTTCCGCTGCGCGTGCCGGGTCAGGTCGGTCAGCAGCTTCGGGGCGCCGACGCCGGCCCTGACCTGTGCCAAGGTGTCCCAGTCGACGTCAGCGACGAGCAGTGAGGCCGCCATCGGGTCGTTGACGGACTGTTCCAACTCCGCGATCGCCAGGTCGGGAGACATGGCGGGCAGGCCGTGTTCCTCCCAACGGTCCGCTACGGCACGTGCCATGCCGTTTTCGGCCCAGGGGCCCCACGCGATCGAGGTCGCCGGCAGCCCCT
>NZ_JBEZBT010000153.1:0-1351 GCF_040647235.1 Streptomyces sp. NPDC042638 | reverse complement strand
CCTGCAACGACTCCAGCGCACCGAGCGTCACCGACCGCACAACCGCCGGATCAACCACGCCCCCGACAACCGGGGAGCCGGAGAGGAACGGCAACAGCACGCACCCGGGCGCGGTCTCGCCGTACATCGCGGCCTCGCGGATGTCGGCGTACACAGCCATGCCCTCGTCGGCGATCCCGAGCAGGGCACGCAGTTCCGCGGCGTCGGGGCCCACGACCGTGTACCCGGCAGCGAGGCCCTCGACCGCGGCCGTGGGGGCCTCCGGAAGTCCGGCCCACTGCACCCGGAACAACGACTCGTGTGGCACCCGTCCCTGCCCGGCCACGTCGTCCGGTGTGACGCTCCGGCTCGTGACCGCCTCCGCGGTCGCCACCACCTGGCCGGTCTCGTCGGCCAGCACCGCCGCGACACCGCCGCCCGCCTCCGGCACGAGACGCACGCGCAGCGTGGTCGCTCCGGTGGCGTACAAGGCGACTCCGCGCCACGCGTGCGTGAGCGCGATCGCGTCTTCGGTCCCGTCGACCGGCTTGCCGTGCACGGCGTGGAGCGCGGCGTCCAGCAGAGCCGGATGCAGGCCGTAGCGTCCGGCGTCTCCACGCAGTTCCTCCGGCAGCGCCACCTCGGCGAGGATCTCCTCGCCTCGGCGCCATGCCTGCCGCAGCCCCTGGAAGGCGGAGCCACGGGCAATGCCCACGCGCTCTTCGCCGTCCTCGTGGAGTCCTGCCGCGTCGATCGGCTCCGCGTCGGCCGGAGGCCACTCGGCCGGCACACGGCCCTCCGCCGAACCCGCTGGGGCACCCGCCGTCAGCACACCACGGGCGTGCAGGGTCCACGGGTCCTCCGACGCGCCGTCCTCGTGGTGCGAGTAGACACTGACCGTACGGCGACCGGAATCGTCGGGTCCGCTCACCGCGACCTGGAGCTGGACCGCCCCACTGCCCGGCAGCGCCAGCGGCGTCCGGGGCGTCAGCTCCTCCAGCCGGTCACAGCCGACCGCGTCCCCCGCACGCAGCGCCAGCTCCACGAAAACGGAGGACGGGAGGATCGCCGTGCCGAAGAGAGAGTGGTCCAGCAGCCAGGGGTGCGACCGAGCCGAGAGCCGGCCGGTGAAGAGGTGGCCGCCGGTCTCCGGCAGGGTGACGGCAGCGCCGAGCAGCGGATGGTCTGCGGACGAGAGGCCGGCCGTGGAGACGTCACCCTGTCGTGCGGTGTCGGGTTCGATCCAGTAGCGCTGGTGCTGGAAGGCGTAGGTGGGCAGGTCGACGCGCTGAGCGCCCGTGCCCGCGAACACCGCCTCCCAGTCGACGGCCGCGCCCCCGACGAACGCCTCGGCCACCGACGTCAGGAAACG
>NZ_JBEZBT010000152.1:0-1411 GCF_040647235.1 Streptomyces sp. NPDC042638 | reverse complement strand
TAGGGGGCCGCGGGGGATCTTTACCTCCTTGTCCCACTACTCGTCTTCCCCCCGCCCGCGGTGCTCCCGGGCCCCGCCGTCCAACCTCCGGGGGTGGGGGCGGGGGGGGGCGCCCCCCCCCCCGCCCCCCCCGGCCCCCCGCTTGGGGGGGCCGTTCCCCGCGGGGGGCCCCCCCCCGCGGGACCCGCCCCCCCCGCGACGCCTGCCCGGTGGGGTGTTCGGCTCGGTCCGTCTCCTCCAGCCGGCGCAGGCACAGTGCGTACGGTCGGACGTTCTGAGTCTGGCGCCGTAGTGCGGGACTCATCCTTTCGGGGCCACCCGGTGCGGGAGCAGGCCTGGGCCTGCTCGTGATCAGTAACGTCGGACGTGCCGTCACTCGCACGGCGTGACCGCGTCGTCCGGCGCGGCTTCCTGCTCCGGAGGTGTCCCGATGACGAGTCCTGGTGGCCTGCTGCCCCCGATCGGGTTGGAGATCCCGTGCTCCAGCCACGCCGCGGCCGTGCCGCTGAAGATCGACGCGATCGGCTTGGTCCAGCTCGATTTCAAGGGCGGCATCAGGTTGCGTGTCGAGTCGAACATCGGTGGTGGTTTCGGCGGGGTGAGGCTGAAGATCATCGGTGAGGAGTACAGCGCCGACTCCCCGGTGCTCGGCAGGGTCACGCTCTCGCAGGCCGACATCGACACCACGCCGCTCAGCCTGCTGGAAATCGTCTCGAACAATCCGCCGACGTTCAAGAACACCCTGTTCCACGACTTCACCCTCAGCATCGAGAAGTTCCCCGGCTCCAACGAGCCGATGGTGCTGGCCAACACCAAGACGATGACCACCCTGAACAGCAGCCTCCGCGTGTTTCCCCCGCAGGGCGACGTCTACCAAATGCAGGAGCCGGTCGGCTTCGCCCCTGTCGGTGACCCGGGCAAGGTCGTCGCACAGCTCATGACTCTTCCGATCACCAGGGCCCACAACCCCTGACTGCCCGCCTCGCCTGCCCGGCGCAGGCACCAGCAGGCGAGGCAACTCGCGAAAGCCCGCGCTCATACACCCCGAGGACGACCTCGGCGCCACGCCCGCCGCGGTGGACGAGCGGGCCCGACAACTCGCGTCGCCACCGCGGGCATCAAAGCGAGGAGCGTCTGCGCGCCGACGATTTCGGCTGTCGTGGTCCCGGCCAAGGACTGGATCTCCGGAACACTCGAGTGGCCGTGTCCAAGAGGACGAGCGGCCAGACGCTCACCCTCGTCCGGCCGCTGTCCGGTCTTCTCGGCATCGGACAGCGGCCTCGCTGGCAGCTTCCGCCTGCGATCCGCCCTCGAAGCCAGGGCTCTGACGATGATGCGGCAACCGGACGGGGTGGTTACTGACCTTTGTGGCGTGTTGTCGTTGGGGGCTGACGAGGTGTGATCGTCGCGG
>NZ_JBEZBT010000151.1:0-1481 GCF_040647235.1 Streptomyces sp. NPDC042638 | reverse complement strand
CGCACATCCAACCGTCATGACCGCCAACCCGGCGAACCTATGTGGTCAGAGCACTTAGCGCGGCGGCCACCTCATCAAGGGTGAGCGCGTGAGCCTGGCGCAACCGCCTACGCTCCGCCGGCGGCGGCAGCGGGGACCGGGACGCGACCAGCGCGTCCACGGCATCGAACAACTCTGACATGGGACACCTCCACCCTCACCCTACCCATGAGGCGTACATATCACGTACATGTCGCGTGCATTCAGCGAGCTAATAGCGTCCAGGGTGGTGCTGCATTCCGCGAAGGCCTACTGACCGTCCGCTTCAGGAGTTAAGGAAGAGCTGCATGACTGTGATCCCGCGCCCTGGTCGCTCCGAGCGTCCCGACCAGGCGAACGCGGTAAACCGGTTCGTACGGTACCTGCACTGTCCGAGACGCGGGGATTGTTCGTGGCCCGCTACGGGGACCGGGAAACTGGCCTGGCGCGGGGACGGCCGGGTCTGTGCAGCGTCTGGGGTCATGCCGGGTCCGTCAGGTTGTGCAGGTCGTCGCGGACTAGGGAGTCGCGCTCGGCCGCGGTGAGCCAGCGGGCCCGGGAGCCGCGGTGGTCCTTCTCCACCCATAGGACGTCGTTGACAGTCTCGGCGACGGGGCGCAGGTGGCTGATGACGGCCAGCAGCTTGTCGGGGCCGACTTGCGTGCGCAGGACCTGCAGGGCGCTGTCGAGGGCGGCGGTGTCCAGGGTGCCGAAGCCTTCGTCGAGGAAGAGGCTCTCCAGACGGGTGCCGCTGCGGCTGTGCATTTCCATCAGGGCGAGGGACAGGGCGAGGGAGGCCTGGAAGGTCTCGCCGCCGGAGAGGGTGCGTGAGCTGCGGCGGTTATGGCTTGCGAGGTTGACGATGTCGAAGTTGTCGGCGAAGCCCAGCCGTCCGCCGGACAGCTGCTGCAGCAGCTCGCTGCCGTGTGCGAGCAGCGCGCGGGTCCGCAGGTCGGTGAGGTGACCGGGAAATTTTCCGTCCGTCAGGTGCGCGGCCACGGTTTGCCATGCGGCTTTCTGGCGCTGTCCGGCGTCGATCGCGGCCAGGAGGCGGTCCTTGTGCGGGATCTGGGACAGGGCGTCCTGTTCTTCCCGCAGCGCGCGGGCGGCCTCGCTGCGGAGGGTGCCGGCCTGGCTGGTCAGGCCGTCGAGGAGTTCGGGGTCCAGGGGATCCGTGCCAGGGGCGATCAGCGCGGCGGCGATGCCGGGGTAGGCGGAGGTCAGTGCGTCGGCGTGTACGGCAAGCTGCGCGGCCAGGTCTGCCATGGCCGCCCGCGCGACGGTTTCGTGCTCGTCAAGGGATGCCAGTAGCCGCGTGGTGACCGTTTCCAGGGCGGCGGCGTACTCCTGCGTGGCTGTTGCGTCACCGGTGTCGTGAGGGCAGGGGAGTGTCGGACGCTGTCCTTCTTCGATCAGCTCGGCTGCGCTGCGCGCGCTGTCTGCCCACCGGTGCAGTCCGGCCT
>NZ_JBEZBT010000149.1:0-1569 GCF_040647235.1 Streptomyces sp. NPDC042638 | reverse complement strand
TGGATGCGTTGGCGGAGGTGCGGCGGGCCGAGGGGCTGCCGGCGACCTCGATCGCGTGGGGCCCCTGGGCCGAAAACGGCATGGCTGTCAGCAGTGCCGAGGTCAGCCGGACCCTCCGGCGCACCGGCATGCTCCCGATGGACCCGGAGCTCGCCGTGAAGGCCCTGGAACGGGCCCTGGTCCTGGGAGACACCGCTCTCGCCCTCGTGGACGCCGACTGGAAGCACTTCGCCGGCACCTTCGAAGCCCGGCAGATGTCCCGCATGCTCAGCGGGATCCCCGAAGTCGCCCGGGTGACCGAGGCGACCACGGCCACCGCGGAGGACACTCCGCTCACCGAAGAGACGTCCGCTCTCGTACGCAAGCTGGCCGGGCTGCCCGAAGCCGAGCAGCGCCGGATCGTACTGGAACTCGTACGCGCCCACGTGGCCGCAGTACTCGGGTACGCCGGAGCCGACGCGATCGCACCCGGTCGCGCATTCACGGAGATCGGTTTCGACTCCCTCACGGCCGTCAACCTGCGCAACCGGCTCACGGAAGCCACCGACATGCGACTGTCGGCGACGCTGGTCTTCGACTACCCCACCCCGGCAGCCCTGGCGGACCACCTGCTCACCGAACTGCTCGGCTCACAGGACGAGGAAGCCACCCCCGCGCTCCCCGCCGCGGTGGCCGCCGCCGACGAGCCCCTGGCGATCGTCGCCATGAGCTGTCGCTTCCCCGGAGGCGTGGAGACCGCGGAAGAACTGTGGGACCTGCTGGCCGCCGGCAAGGACGCCATCTCGGACTTCCCGACGGACCGCGGCTGGGACCTCGACGGTCTGTACGACGCCGACCCGGACGCCCTGGGCAAGAGCTACGTCCGGGAAGGTGCCTTCCTTTCCGAAGTGGGCGGTTTCGACGCCGACTTCTTCGGTATCTCGCCGCGTGAGGCGCTGGCGATGGACCCGCAGCAGCGGCTGCTCCTGGAGACCGCCTGGGAGCTGTGGGAGCGGGCCGGCATCGACCCCGAGGCGGTGCGCGGCAGCCGGACGGGCGTCTTCATCGGCACGAACGGTCAGGAGTACGTCTCCCTCGTGGACCAGGGCCCGGACGTGACCGAGGGCTACGTCGCCACGGGCAACGCGGCCAGTGTCGTCTCGGGACGTATCTCGTACACCTTCGGTCTCGAAGGGCCCGCGGTCAGTGTGGACACGGCGTGCTCGTCGTCGCTGGTCGCCCTGCACCTGGCCGCGCAGTCCCTCCGTCAGGGCGAGTGCTCCCAAGCGATCGTCGGCGGTGTCTCGCTGATGGTCTCGCCGCGCGGCTTCGTGGAGTTCAGCCGGCAGCGGGGTCTGGCTCCGGATGGGCGTTGCAAGGCGTTCGCGGCGGGTGCGGACGGTACCGGCTGGGGTGAGGGTGTCGGCCTGCTGCTGTTGGAGCGGCTGTCGGATGCCGAGCGCAACGGTCACCGGGTGCTGGCGCTGGTGCGCGGCTCGGCCGTGAACCAGGACGGTGCGAGCAACGGCCTGACGGCGCCGAACGGTCCGTCGCAGCAGCGGGTGATCCGTTCCGCGCTGGCGAGTGCGG
>NZ_JBEZBT010000148.1:0-1636 GCF_040647235.1 Streptomyces sp. NPDC042638 | reverse complement strand
CGGCCCCGACCCCGCACCACCGCGGGCGGTCCCGCCCGGCGGACGAGCGGCCCCGACCCCGCACCACCGCGGGCGGTCCCGCCCGGCGGACGAGCGGCCCCGGCTCCGCCCAGTACGCTCGGCCCATTCAGCCCACCCCGCCCGAGGCAGCCTTGACCGCAGACACCGAGACCGACGCGCCCGTCCTCATGTCGGCGCTGACCGCGAGGGTCAGGGCCGCCGCCCACCCCCGCACTCCAACCGCCCCCTGCGCCTGCGTCGGCAGTCCCCTCGCCGACCGCCCCGACGCCACCGTGGTGCGGCACGCCGGCACCGTCGCCAAGGCCCACGCCCCGGACACCGACCCCGCCGCACTCGCCCTCCGCCTCGCCACGGCCGCCCGCCTCCCCGACGTGCTCCTTCCCCCGCTCGCCTCCGCTCCGGCCCCCTTGCACGACCGCCTGGTGACCTTCTGGCCGTACGGCGTCCCCGTGGACCCGGACGACCCGGACGCGGCCCCCTGGGAGTCCGCCGCCGTCCTCCTCGCCCGGCTGCACCGCGCCCCCGTCCCGGCCGGGCTTCCCCCGATGCGGGGACCCGCCAAGGCCGCCCGCGCGCTCGACCGGCTCCGGGCGGCGCTGGGCGCCACGCCTCCCGCGGACGCCCACGCGGTCTCCTCCCGCCCCGTCCTGGCCGCCTGGGCCGCCCTCCCCGCCTGGGCGAGGGCCGCGGCGCCGATGCCCGGACCGGCGGCCCTCTGCCACGGCGATCTGCACCTCGGCCAGCTCGTCCGGCACCCGGCCCCGGACGGACCCTGGAAGCTGATCGACGTGGACGACCTGGGGGCCGGCGTCCCGGCCTGGGACCTCGCCCGCCCCGCCGCCTGGTACGCCTGCGGACTCCTCCCGCCCGACGAGTGGACCCGGTTCCTGACCGCCTACCGGCAGGCCGGCGGTCCGGCCGTCCCCGCGGACGGCGACCCCTGGGGCGCCCTGGACGTCCCGGCCCGCGCGCTCACCGTGCAGACGGCCGCCCTGGCGATCACCAAGGCGGCCGCCGCCGGGCGCCCGCTGGACGAGGTGGAGCAGGCCGTGGTCGACGCCTGCGCGCGCATGCCCGGGCTCCCCGCACGGGAGCCGTCCGGATCCCCGGACTAGGCTGCAACCGCCCGGGGCCGGACGGAGTCTGTCCTGGGAGAACACGAAGCAGTACCGACCGGCAGGGAGTTGAGCCGACGATGCAGTGTCCGAAGTGCCATGCGCCGATGCACACCTACAACCGCAACGGCGTCCAGATCGAGCAGTGCAGCGGCTGCCGCGGCATCTTCCTCGACTACGGCGAGCTCGAGGCGCTGACCCGCCTGGAGTCCCAGTGGTCGCAGCCGGCCCCGCCCGCGCCCGGCGCCCCGCAGGCCTACCCCGCCGCCCCGCAGGCCTACCCCGCGGCCCCGGCCGCGCCCGCCTGGGGCGCCCCGCACGGCGGTGGTCACGGCGGCGGTCACTACGGCCACCACCGCCACAAGAGCTTCGGCCACATGCTGTTTTCCAGCTGAGACACGAAGAAGCCCCCGGCCGTACGAGACGGCCGGGGGCTTCCTGCTGTGTGGACGATACTGGGATTGAACCAGTGACCTCTTCCGTGTCAGGGAAGCGCTCTC
>NZ_JBEZBT010000147.1:0-1704 GCF_040647235.1 Streptomyces sp. NPDC042638 | reverse complement strand
GCCGCTGCTGCGGGTCCATCGCCAACGCCTCACGCGGCGAGATCCCGAAGAACCCAGGATCGAAATCACCCGCGTCGTACAGGAAACCACCCTCACGGGCATGGATCTTCCCCGGGGTCTGCGAACCGGGTTCGTAGAGTTCCTCGATGTCCCAGCCGCGGTCGGCGGGGAACGCGGCCATGGCGTCCGTACCGTGCTCCAGGAGCCGCCACAGTTCCTCGGGAGTGCGTACGCCGCCCGGGAAGCGGCAGCTCATCGCGACGATCGCGATCGGCTCGTCCACCGCCGTCGCCGTCCCGGCGGCCGGGAGCGCCGGTCGGTCGGTGCCGACGCCGTCCGTGACGTTCGCCGCCGTCAGCTCCGCCAGGAGGTGGCGGGCCAGCACGGTCGGCGAGGGGTAGTCGAAGACGAGCGTCGCCGAAAGCCGCAGCCCGGTGGCGGTGTTCAGCCGGTTGCGCAGCTCCACCGCCGTCAACGAGTCGAAGCCCAGCTCCTTGAACGCGCGGTCGCTGTCGACCGCGGTCTCGTCCGCGTGCCCCAGGACCGCGGCGACGTGGGTGCACACCAACGTCTTGAGGGTCTCGTCCCGTTCGGTCTCGGCCAGCCGGGCCAGGCGCTGCCAGAGCGCGGAGGTGCCGGTACCGGCGCCCGACGCCTCGACCGTGCGCCGGGTGGGAATGCGCAGCAGGTGCTGCAGAAGCGCCGGTACAGCGCCGGACGCGGCCTGGGCGCGCAGTACGGGCAGGTCGAGGCGTATGGGCAGCAGGACCGCATCCGCGGTGGCCAGCGCGGTGGAAGGGGTCGCCGCTGCGTCGAACAGGGCGAGGCCCTCGTCCGAGGTGAGGGCGGCGATGCCGGCGCGGCGCATACGACGTACATCCGTTTGGGCCAAGTGGCCCGTCATCCCGCTGCGTTCGGCCCAGAAGCCCCAGCCCAGCGAGACCGCGGGCAGGCCCTGGGCACGGCGGTGCGCGGCCAGGGCGTCGACGAAGGCGTTCGCCGCCGCGTAGTTGCCCTGCCCGGCGCCGCCGAACGTTCCGGCGGCGGAGGAGAAGAGCACGAAGGCGGCGAGGTCGAGGTCCCGGGTCAGCTCGTGGAGGTGGACTGCCGCGTCCACCTTCGGCCGCAGGACCGCTTCGACCTGGTCCGGGGTCAGTGACTCGATGACACCGTCGTCCAGGACGCCGGCCGCGTGCACGACCGCGGTCAGCGGGTGCTCGGCGGGCACGGTCCGCAGCAGCTCGGCGAGTTCGGCCCGGTCGGCGGCGTCGCAGGCGGCGACCGTCACGGTGGCTCCCAGACCGCCAAGGGAATCGGCGAGTTCCGCCGCGCCCGGTGCCGTACGGCCGCGTCGGGAGACCAGCAGCAGATGCCGCACGCCGTGCTCGGTGACCAGGTGTCGCGCGACGAGAGCGCCCAGCGTGCCGGTGGCGCCCGTCAGCAGCACGGTACCGTCCGGGTTCCAGGTGCCATGCGGCGCGGACGCCGAGCCGGGCTCGAAGCCGGGCTCGGAGTCAGGTCCGGAGCCGGGCTCGGTCAGGGTCGCGGCGGTGGTGCGCGCCAGCCTCGGGGCGAGGGCTTCTCCCGACCTCATGGCGAGCTGCGGCTCTCCGGTGGCGAGCACGGACTCCAGCGTGTCACCGGACAGTTCCTGTCCGTCCAGGTCCAGAAGGACGAACCGGTCCGGGTGCTCGGCCTGCGCCG
>NZ_JBEZBT010000146.1:0-2262 GCF_040647235.1 Streptomyces sp. NPDC042638 | reverse complement strand
CCTCGGCCGCCGACACCCGGGCGTTCGCCAGCGCGGAACGGATCACACGCTGCTGGGAGGGGCCGTTCGGCGCGGAGAGGCCGTTGCTCGCACCGTCCTGGTTCAGGGCCGAACCCCGGACCACGGCGAGCACGGGGTGACCGTTGCGCTCGGCATCGGACAGGCGCTCCAGCAGGAGCATGCCCACGCCCTCGGCCCAGCCGGTGCCGTCCGCGCCTGCCGCGAACGCCTTGCACCGGCCGTCGGGCGACAGACCCCGCTGACGGCTGAACTCGACGAAGGCGACAGGGCTGGCCATGACGGTCGCCCCGCCGGCGAGAGCGAGTGTGCACTCGCCCTGCCGCAGCGCCTGCGCCGCCCAGTGCAGGGCGACCAGCGACGACGAGCACGCCGTGTCCACCGTCACCGCGGGACCCTCGAACCCGAACGTGTACGAGATGCGGCCCGAGGCGACGCTGCCCGCGTTGCCGGTCATCAGGTAGCCCTCGGACGCCTCGCCGGCTTGGTGGACCAGGTCACCGTAGTCGTGGTAGGTCAGGCCGCAGAAGACGCCGGTCTGGCTGCCGCGCACCGACGCCGGATCGATACCCGCCCGCTCCAACGCCTCCCACGACGTCTCCAGCAGCAGCCGCTGCTGCGGGTCCATCGCCAACGCCTCACGCGGCGAGATCCCGAAGAACCCCGGATCGAAATCACCCGCGTCGTACAGGAAACCACCCTCACGCGCGTACGCAGTGCCCTTGTGCTCGGGGTCGGGGTGGTACAGCGCCTCCAGGTCCCAGCCGCGGTCGGTGGGCAGGCCCGCCACCGCGTCACCGTCGTTCACGAGCAGCTGCCACAGCTCCTCGGGGGTGCGGACGCCGCCCGGGAAGCGGCAGCCCATGCCCACGATGGCGATGGGTTCGTCGGCGGGGAGGAGCCGTGCCGTCGCCGTCGCCGGGTTCGGCACGGCGGCCTGCTGCTCACCGTCCGTGAAGTCCGGGCCCAGCAGTTCGCCGACGATGTGTCGGGCGGCGGCGGCCGGGGTCGGATAGTCGAACACGAGGGTGGCCGACAGCCGCAGGCCGGTCGCCGCGTTCAGCCGGTTGCGCAGCTCCACCGCCGTCAACGAGTCGAAACCGAGGTCCTTGAAGGCACGCTCGACCGCGATCGTGTCCGTGTGGCCCAGCACGGCCGCCACGTTTTCGGCCACCAGGTCCAGCAACAGTGCCTCGCGCTCGTCCGGTGCGAGACCGGCAAGGCGCCGCGCGAGAGCGGGAGTCCCGTCGTCGGCACCGGCCGACTCCACGACCCGGCGGGCGGGCGCTCCGATGAGGTGCCGCAGGATGGCGGGTACGGTCCCGGGCCGCGCGTTGGCGCGCAGCACGGCGACGTCCATGCGCGTCGGTACGAGGAGAGCCTCGTCCGTCGTGTGCGCCACGTCGAACAGTGCGAGTCCCTCGTCCGCGGACAGGGGCGTCATGCCGAAGCGAGCCATGCGGGCCATGTCGACCTCGCCCAAGTGACCCGTCATGTCGCTGCGTTCGGCCCAGAAGCCCCAGCCCAGCGAGATCGCCGGAAGACCGTGCGCCCGTCGGTGCGCCGCGAGGGCGTCCATGAACATGTTGGCGGCGGCGTAGTTGCCCTGGCCGGCCGCGCCGAACGTCGCGGCGGCGGAGGAGAACAGGACGAAGGCCGTCAGCCCCAGGTCCCGGGTCAGCTCGTGCAGATACACGGCGGCGTCGACCTTCGGCCGCAGCACGGCGTCCAGTCGTTCCGGCGTCAGCGATTCTATGAGGCCGTCGTCCAGGACACCGGCCGCGTGCACCACTCCACGCAGCGGGCGGTGTGCGGGAACCCGTGCCAGCAGGCCGGACAGCGCATCGCGGTCCGTGACGTCACACGCCTCGAACGTCACATCGGCGCCCAACGCGGCGAGTTCGGACTCGAGTTCGTCCGCACCCGTCATGTCCCGCCCGCGCCGCGAGGCAAGGATCACGCACCTGACGCCGTGTTCGGCGACCAGGTGCCGCGCCACCAGACGGCCCAGCACGCCACTGGCACCGGTGATCAGTACGGATCCGTCGGCGTCCCACACGGCCGGTGAGACGGTGGGAGTGGCAGGAACCATCGCCCGGACCAGGCGCGGGATGTAGGGCCGCCCCTCCCGTACGGCGAGCTGCGACTCCCCGCCGGCGAGCACGGACTCCAGCGTGCCAGCGGACACCTCCTGTCCGTCCAGGTCCAGAAGGACGAACCGGTCCGGGTGCTCGGCCTGCGCCG
>NZ_JBEZBT010000145.1:0-2470 GCF_040647235.1 Streptomyces sp. NPDC042638 | reverse complement strand
CAAGCCCTCGGCCTATTAGTACCGGTCACCTCCACCAGTTACCTGGCTTCCAGATCCGGCCTATCAACCCAGTCGTCTACTGGGAGCCTTACCCTCTCAAGGAGGTGGGAATACTCATCTCGAAGCAGGCTTCCCGCTTAGATGCTTTCAGCGGTTATCCCTCCCGAACGTAGCCAACCAGCCATGCCCTTGGCAGAACAACTGGCACACCAGAGGTTCGTCCGTCCCGGTCCTCTCGTACTAGGGACAGCCCTTCTCAATATTCCTACGCGCACAGCGGATAGGGACCGAACTGTCTCACGACGTTCTAAACCCAGCTCGCGTACCGCTTTAATGGGCGAACAGCCCAACCCTTGGGACCGACTCCAGCCCCAGGATGCGACGAGCCGACATCGAGGTGCCAAACCATCCCGTCGATATGGACTCTTGGGGAAGATCAGCCTGTTATCCCCGGGGTACCTTTTATCCGTTGAGCGACGGCGCTTCCACAAGCCACCGCCGGATCACTAGTCCCGACTTTCGTCCCTGCTCGACCCGTCGGTCTCACAGTCAAGCTCCCTTGTGCACTTACACTCAACACCTGATTGCCAACCAGGCTGAGGGAACCTTTGGGCGCCTCCGTTACTCTTTAGGAGGCAACCGCCCCAGTTAAACTACCCATCAGACACTGTCCCTGATCCGGATCACGGACCCAGGTTAGACATCCAGCACGACCAGACTGGTATTTCAACGACGACTCCACAAACACTGGCGTGCCTGCTTCACAGTCTCCCAGCTATCCTACACAAGCCGAACCGAACACCAATATCAAACTGTAGTAAAGGTCCCGGGGTCTTTCCGTCCTGCTGCGCGAAACGAGCATCTTTACTCGTAGTGCAATTTCACCGGGCCTATGGTTGAGACAGTCGAGAAGTCGTTACGCCATTCGTGCAGGTCGGAACTTACCCGACAAGGAATTTCGCTACCTTAGGATGGTTATAGTTACCACCGCCGTTTACTGGCGCTTAAGTTCTCAGCTTCGCCTGGACGAATCCAAGCTAACCGGTCCCCTTAACGTTCCAGCACCGGGCAGGCGTCAGTCCGTATACATCGCCTTACGGCTTCGCACGGACCTGTGTTTTTAGTAAACAGTCGCTTCTCGCTGGTCTCTGCGGCCACACCCAGCTCGAGGAGCAAGTCCTCTCACCAGACGTGGCCCCCCTTCTCCCGAAGTTACGGGGGCATTTTGCCGAGTTCCTTAACCATAGTTCACCCGAACGCCTCGGTATTCTCTACCTGACCACCTGAGTCGGTTTAGGGTACGGGCCGCCATGAAACTCGCTAGAGGCTTTTCTCGACAGCATAGGATCATCCACTTCACCACAATCGGCTCGGCATCAGGTCTCAGACTATGTGCCAGGCGGATTTACCTACCTGACGTCCTACACCCTTACCCCGGGACAACCACCGCCCGGGATGGACTACCTTCCTGCGTCACCCCATCACTCACCTACTAACCGCTTGGGCCGGCGGCTCCACCACTTTCCTTTCCCCGAAGGGTCCGGAACGGCTTCACGGCCTTAGCATCACGATGCTCGATGTTTGACGCTTCACAGCGGGTACCGGAATATCAACCGGTTATCCATCGACTACGCCTGTCGGCCTCGCCTTAGGTCCCGACTTACCCTGGGCAGATCAGCTTGACCCAGGAACCCTTAGTCAATCGGCGCAAACGTTTCTCACGTTTGTATCGCTACTCATGCCTGCATTCTCACTCGTCAACCGTCCACGACTACCTTCCAGTGCCGCTTCACCCGGCAGACGACGCTCCCCTACCCATCACAGCACCCGTTGGGGCTATACGCTGCAATGACACGACTTCGGCGGTACGCTTGAGCCCCGCTACATTGTCGGCGCGGAATCACTAGACCAGTGAGCTATTACGCACTCTTTCAAGGGTGGCTGCTTCTAAGCCAACCTCCTGGTTGTCTGTGCGACTCCACATCCTTTCCCACTTAGCGTACGCTTAGGGGCCTTAGTCGATGCTCTGGGCTGTTTCCCTCTCGACCATGGAGCTTATCCCCCACAGTCTCACTGCCGCGCTCTCACTTACCGGCATTCGGAGTTTGGCTAAGGTCAGTAACCCGGTAGGGCCCATCGCCTATCCAGTGCTCTACCTCCGGCAAGAAACACACGACGCTGCACCTAAATGCATTTCGGGGAGAACCAGCTATCACGGAGTTTGATTGGCCTTTCACCCCTAACCACAGGTCATCCCCCAGGTTTTCAACCCTGGTGGGTTCGGTCCTCCACGAAGTCTTACCTCCGCTTCAACCTGCCCATGGCTAGATCACTCCGCTTCGGGTCTTGAGCGTGCTACTAAAAACGCCCTATTCGGACTCGCTTTCGCTACGGCTTCCCCACCCGGGTTAACCTCGCAACACACCGCAAACTCGCAGGCTCATTCTTCAAAAGGCACGCAGTCACGAGA
>NZ_JBEZBT010000144.1:0-2554 GCF_040647235.1 Streptomyces sp. NPDC042638 | reverse complement strand
CACGTGCGCGTTGGTACCGCTGACCCCGAACGCCGACACACCCGCCCGGCGCGGTTCCTCCGTGTCCGGCCACGCCGTCGCTTCGGTCAGCAGTTCCACGGCGCCCGCAGACCAGTCGACGTGCGGTGACGGCTCGTCCACGTGCAGCGTCCGCGGCAGCAGACCGTGCCGCATCGCCAGCACCATCTTCATCACACCCGCCACACCCGCCGCCGCCTGCGTGTGACCGATGTTCGACTTCACCGAGCCCAGCAGCAACGGCCGGTTCTCGGGCCGGTCCTGGCCGTACGTCGCGAGCAGCGCCGTCGCCTCGATCGGGTCGCCCAGGGTCGTACCCGTCCCGTGTGCCTCGACGGCGTCGATCTCGGTCGAGGACAGGCGGGCGTTCGCCAGTGCCTGGAGGATCACGCGCTGCTGGGAGATGCCGTTGGGCACTGTCAGACCGCTGCTGGTGCCGTCCTGGTTGACGGCTGAGCCGCGAACCACGGCGAGCACGGGGTGACCGTTGCGCTGCGCGTCGGACAGCCGCTCCAACAGCAGCATGCCCACGCCCTCACCC
The DNA here is from genome assembly GCF_040647235.1 of Streptomyces sp. NPDC042638. Taxonomy (NCBI): domain Bacteria; kingdom Bacillati; phylum Actinomycetota; class Actinomycetes; order Kitasatosporales; family Streptomycetaceae; genus Streptomyces; species Streptomyces sp. NPDC042638. The sequence continues at coordinate 1,995 of NZ_JBEZBT010000144.1, read as the reverse complement.
CAGCCGGTGCCGTCCGCACCGGCGGCGAACGCCTTGCAGCGTCCGTCGGGGGCGAGACCACGCTGACGGCTGAACTCCACGAAGAGTCCGGGTGTCGTCATGACGGTCACGCCGCCGGCGAGGGCCACCGAGCACTCGCCCTGCCGGAGGGACTGTACGGCCAGGTGCAGGGCCACCAGCGACGACGAGCAGGCCGTGTCCACCGTCACGGCGGGGCCCTCGAAGCCGAAGGTGTACGAGAGCCGGCCGGACATCACGCTGGCCGCGCTGCTGGTGGCCAGGTAGCCCTCGACTCCCTTCGGGGCCTGGCGCAGGGCCTCGATGTAGTCCTGGCCGTTGGTGCCGATGAAGACGCCGGCCTTGCTGCCGCGCACCGAGGCGGGTGCGATGCCGGCTCGTTCCATCGCTTCCCAGCTGGTCTCCAGGAGCAGCCGCTGCTGCGGGTCCATCGCCAGCGCCTCACGCGGCGAGACACCGAAGAACGCCGGGTCGAAGTCGCCGGCTTCGGACAGGAAGGCGCCTTCCTTCACGTACGAGGTGCCGGCCCGGTCCGGGTCCGGGTCGTACAGGGTGGCGAGGTCCCAGCCCCGGTCGTCGGGGAACTGGGCCACGGCGTCGCCGCCGTCGGCAAGCAGCTTCCACAGCTCTTCGGGTGACGCCACACCGCCGGGGAAGCGGCAGCTCATCCCGACGATCGCGATCGGCTCCTGGGCTTTGTCCTCGACATCACGAAGGCGGCGCTGTGTCTGACGCAGGTCGGCCATGACCCGCTTCAGGTACTCGACAAGTTTCTCTTCGTTCGACACTTAGCGCCGCCCCCTCGTGGACACCATACGGTTCATGATCATTCTCAGGCATCCCCGAGTTCTCGGTCGATGACGTCGAAGAGTTCGTCGACCGACACTCCGTCGAGGTCGCCGTCCAAGGCGTCGCCGCCCGACGCCCCCTGAACGGCCGTGCCGGCACCGGCGTGGCTCAACTTCGCCAACATGGACTGGAGTCGGACCACGGCCCTGACTCGTGCCATGTCGTCCTCCGGGAGTGCGGAGAGCACGGATTCGAGGCGGTCGATCTCCTCGGGCAACGCGTTCTCCGGCGCACTCGCGTCGGGAGCCAGCTCTGCCAGCAGGTGGCGCGCCAGCGCGGCGGGGGACGCGTAGTCGAACAGCGTGGTGGACGGCAGCCGCAAACCGCTCGCCGTGTTCAGACGGTTGCGCAGTTCCACTGCCGTGAGCGAGTCCAGGCCCATCTCGAAGAAGCCTCGCTCGGCGTCGATCCCTGTCGGAGTGCCGTAGCCGAGCACGGTGGCCGTGTGCTTCCGGATCACGTCGAGGAGCATGGGCTCCCGTTCGGCCACCGGAAGAGCGGCCAAGGTCTCGGCGAGGGCCGACGTCGGCTCGGCGGGGCCGTCGGTGGAAGCGTGGTCCACGGTCCGGTACAGCTCCTGCACTTCGGCGATCTCACCGAAGAGCGCGCTGTTCCGGGAACCGCTCAGTTCCTTGCCGAACCGCGACCAGTCGACGTCCGTGATCACCGGGCAGGTATCGGAACCACTGATCGCCCGCTCCAACGCCGTGACGGCCAGCGCGGGATCCATGGGTGGCAGACCGAACCGCTCCATACGGCCGCTGACCAGGGCGCTGTCGGCCGCCATGCCGCTTTCGGCCCAGGGGCCCCAAGCGATCGAGGTCGCCGGCAGCCCCTCGGCCCGCCGCACCTCCGCCAACGCATCCAGATACGCGTTCGCCGCCGCGTAATTACCCTGCCCCGCACCACCCACAGTCGCCGAGAACGACGAGAACAACACGAACGCCGACAGATCCAACCCACGCGTCAACTCATGCAGATGCCACGCACCCTCCGCCTTCGCCCGCAACACCCCCTCAAACCGCTCCACCGACAAACCGTCCAGCACACCGTCATCCAGCACACCCGCCGCATGCACCACCGCCGACAACGGCACCTCAGCCGAAATCCGCTCCAACAACCCGGCCA
>NZ_JBEZBT010000143.1:0-2570 GCF_040647235.1 Streptomyces sp. NPDC042638 | reverse complement strand
GGCCGGCGGCGGTCTGCTCGGTGGCGGTCCGGCCCCGCGCGGCCAGGTCGGCGCCGGCCCGGGCGGTCCCCGCCCCGCGCTGCCCGGCACGGGCCAGGGCGGCCGTCCCGGCGCGCCCGGCGGAGCGCGCGGTCCGCAGGGCGGTCCCGGATCCCCGCAGCAGAACCGGCCCGCGCCCGCGGGTTCCGGCGCCGGCGGCTTCGGCGGACAGGCACCGGGGGCCCCGCAGGGCCTGCAGGCCGCCGGTCCGAACGGACCCCAGCAGGACCTCTTCGCCGGTCGTGGCCAGAAGCGCTCCGGCGCTCCCGCGGACCAGGGCCGCCGGCCCCAGCTGCCGCCGCGTGGCGGCCCGCGCGCCGAACTGCCCGGTGGTGAGGGCCAGTCGCGCTCCCCCGAGTGGAGCGACACCCAGGCCCCGCTGTCCCGCGCCTCGATGGACACCCCGCGCGGCCACGACGAGCAGGACCCGGCGCAGACCGCGCGCATGCCGCGGGTGGACGAGCGGCAGGGTCCGGGCTCGACCTCCGAGATACCCCGGATCGACGCCCAGGGTCCGGCCGCGACGGGCGGTTTCCAGCGCCCCGAGCTGCCCGGCCCGGGCGGCTCCGCCCAGCAGACCGGCCAGTTCGCTCGCCCCGACAACGCCCAGCACACGGGCCAGTTCGCGCGTCCCGACAACGCCCAGCAGACCGGCCAGTTCGCGCGTCCCGACAACGCCCAGCACACGGGCCAGTTCGCGCGCCCGGACCACGCCCAGCAGACCGGCCAGTTCGCGCGCCCGGACCACGCCCAGCAGTCGGGCGGCTTCGACGGTCCCGGCGCGCAGCAGGACACCGGGTCGTTCGTCCGCCCCGACGTGTTCGGCACGCCGGCCGCCGGGCGGCCGGACAACGGCGCCCAGCACACGGGCCAGTTCCCGGCCCCGCAGAACCCGCAGGCGTACGACGGCGGCTCCACCGGGCAGCACGCCCTGCCCGGCCGCCAGAACCCCGGCCACCCCGGGCAGTTCGAGCGCCCGCAGCCGGCCGGCCAGAACGACTTCGGCGCCTCGCGTCCGCAGGTTCCGGCCCCGGCCCAGGCACCACAGCAGCGTCCGGTGCGCTCCGAGCCGGAGGCCCTGCCGCCGGCCAGCGGCCCGGGTGACGGTCGTACCCCGCTGTACGACACGCTGGAGACCAACTGGTTCCACGGCCAGCAGCAGGAGAGCGCACCCGCGCCGCAGCAGTCGCAGGCTCCCTCGCCGGCGCCCGCGCCGCAGCGGCCCGCGTCCAACACCGGCTCCTGGCGCACCTCGCCGAACGACGAACTCGTCCGGCAGGCCGAGCGGGTGCGGCAGCCCGCCGCGGGGGGGATCACCACCTCCGGTCTGCCGCGCCGTGTACCCCGGGCGAACCTCGTGCCCGGCACGGCTCAGCAGCAACAGCACCAAGCCGGTCCGCAGGTCTCGCGTGCGCCTGACGACGTACGCGGACGGCTGACCAATCTTCGTCGGGGCATCGCTCAGGGCCGTCAGGCCGGCAGCGGCCAGACCGGCAGCTTCCCGAGCCCCACTCACCAGCAGGAGCGTTAGTTGAGTCCGATGAGCCAGGCGGCACAGAACCTGAACTGGTTGATCACCAACTTCGTGGACAACACCCCAGGGGTGTCCCACACGGTGGTGGTCTCCGCCGACGGCCTTCTGCTGGCGATGTCCGAAGGTTTCCCACGGGACCGCGCCGACCAGCTGGCGGCGGTCGCGTCCGGACTGACCTCCCTGACGGCCGGGGCGTCCCGGATCTTCGAGGGCGGCACAGTGGCGCAGACGGTCGTGGAGATGGAGCGCGGGTTCCTCTTCCTCATGTCCATCTCGGACGGGTCGTCCCTCGCGGTCCTGGCCCACCCCGATGCGGACATCGGCCTCGTCGGCTACGAGATGGCACTGCTCGTCGACCGCGCGGGTGCGGTACTCACCCCGGATCTGCGCGCCGAACTCCAGGGAAGTCTGCTTCACTGACCTCCCCCGGCACCACCCACCTCACAAAAACACCGTCCGGCCGCCACAATCCCCCCACCGGCCCCATACAGACGGCTTGACTGACCGACTTGCTGTCCCGCCCGGAGGATTCATGACCCCGCCCACCGCCCATCATGATCCGTACGCGGAGCCGTACGGGGATGAGGGCGACCAGCCGCTGGTGAGGCCGTACGCCATGACCGGCGGTCGGACCCGGCCGCGCTACCAGCTCGCCATAGAAGCGCTGATCAGCACCACGGCCGACCCGGCAGCGCTCATGGGGCTGCTCCCGGAGCACCAGCGCATCTGCCACCTGTGCCGGGAGGTCAAGTCGGTCGCGGAGGTCTCCGCGCTGCTGGCCATGCCGCTCGGCGTGGCCCGGATCCTGGTCGCCGACCTCGCCGAGGCCGGCCTGGTCGCCATCCACCAGCCTGGTGGCGACGAGAACAACGGCGGCGCTCCTGATGTGACGCTGCTCGAAAGGGTGCTCAGTGGACTTCGCAAGCTCTGACGCGGGTCGGGCCACCACCTCCGCGAAGATCGTGGTGGCGGGCGGCTTCGGCGTGGGCAAGACCAC
>NZ_JBEZBT010000142.1:0-2827 GCF_040647235.1 Streptomyces sp. NPDC042638 | reverse complement strand
GCCGAGCACGCCGGTGCCCGGACGCGCGCCACCGGGCCGGCCCCGCCCCCGACGCCACGATCGGGGTCCTGAGCGTGGCCGCGGCGGGACGACGCGCCCGACGGGCGCCGAGCACGGGGCGGGGCCCGTCACGAGAACCGTTCCCGGCCGGCGGACCGGTCCGCCGGGCCGTCGCGGCCGGACGGGAGACGACCGCGACGGCCGCCTCCCGCCCCGCACGGCCCGGGAGCCGCAGGGCACCCACTGACGTCCGCGGCGCGGGTCACCCGCGTGAGGGCCGGCGCCGTCGCGGAGGTGGAGCGGGAACCGCGCCGCGACGAGTCGGGCGAGGCCCCTCGCGACGCCCCGTCAGACGGCCGGCTCGGCCGCCGTCTCCCGCGTGGCGGGGAGGGTGAGTACGGCCACGAAGGCGAGGGCGGCCACGGCGGCGAAGAAGCAGAACCCCCACGGGTGCCCGATCCCGGCGGTCACCGGGGCGCACCCCGCGACCATGGCGGGCCGCTTCACCCTCGCGCTGTCCGACCTCGGCGAGGTCACCCTGCTGCCGCGTCTGCTGGCGGCCGCCCGCGCACGCGCGCCCCGGGTGTCCTTCACCGTCCGTGCCCTGGACGTGGACGACGCCGAGGGCCAGCTGCGCCGCGGCGAACTCGACGCGTTCGTCGCCACCCCCGTCATGACCTCGCACCGCACGGTGCGCATCCCCCTCTTCCACGAGCGCTACGTCGGCATGCTCGCCGCCGACCACCCCCGCGTGCACGGCGCGTCGGTCACCCTGGCCGAGCTGGCGGCCGAGCACCACGCCACGGTGCACGGTCCCAGCGGTCACGTGGTCCCCCGGTCCGTGCTGGCCGCGCACGGGCCCCTGGACCGTGTGGCGGTGGACGCCACCCGCTTCTCGATGCTGCCCTACCTGCTGGAGCGCACCGATCTGATCGCGATCGTCCCCGAGTTCGTCGGCGAGGTGTTCACCGCGTCCCATCGCCTTCGCCTGGTGCGGCTGCCCTTCGAGACCGAGCGGATCGAGGTCGCGCTGTACGCCCGGCACGAGGCGTCGCGCAGCCCGTCCCAGCGCCGGCTCGTCCAGCTCATGGCCGAGGTGCTGGGCGAACGGGTCAGCCCGGCACAACTGCCGCCCACCGTGGCCGGGTAGGACCCGCTCGCCTCCCACCCGGGGCGTCCGGCGTCACCGGGCGCCCCGCGTCCGTGGCGGACCCGGCGTCAGCCGGCGGGGGCGAGGACGACCGGCAGCTCCGCCAGGCCCCGGAAGGCGGGGAAGGGGACCTCCAGCCACCGTGGGCCGCCGGCGGTGTCGGCCAGGGCCATCTCGGGGAACCTGTCGAACAGGAGGGTGAGGGCCAGCTGCGTCTCCAGCCGGGCCAGCGGGGCTCCCAGACAGTAGTGGCTGCCGTGCCCGAACCCGAGATGGGCGTCCTGCGCGTTCCCCGGCCGGGTCACGTCCAGCTCGTCCGGCCTCTCGAACTTCAGCGGATCGCGGTTGGCCGAGCTGAGCGCGATCTGGACCAGGGCGCCCTTGGGGATCCGGGTCCCGCTGTACTCCACGTCCTCGGTCGCGTACCGGAACGTCGCGCTCTCCACGGAGCCGTCGTAGCGCACCAGTTCCTCGACCGCCGCGCGGATCAGTTCCGGGTTCTCCCGCACGGCGCGCAGCTGCGCGGGATGCGACAGGAGGTGGTGGACGGCGTTGCCGATGAGGTACGCGGTCGTCTTGTGGCCCGCGAACATCAGCAGGAAGGCGGTGGAGACCAGTTCGTTCTGCGTGAGCCCGCCGTCGTTGTCCCGGACCGCGGTGAGCGCGCTGAGCAGGTCGTCACCCGGGTGTTCCCGCTTGGCGGTGATGAGCTGCGTGAAGTACGCGTGGAGGTCCTCCTCGGCCTTCTGCTGGGCCCGCTTGAACTCCTCACCGAAACCGGTCTGCGCCACGGTGGTGGACAGGTGCTGCATCCGCGACCGGTCCTCCTGCGGCACGCCGAGCAGGTCGCAGATCACGGTGATCGGCAGCGGGAACGCGAACGCCGGCAGCAGGTCGAAGCGCTCCCGGGCCGGGAACTCGTCGAGCAGGTCCTGGACGATCTCCTCGATCCGCGGGCGCAGCGCCTGCACGCGCCGCGGGGTGAACGCGGAGTTGACCAGTCTGCGCAGCCGGGTGTGCTTGGGCGCGTCGGAGTTGAGCATGTTGTCGTCCAGCGCGACGGACGAGTCACCGAAGATCCTCCGGTAGGCGTCCATGGCCCCGTACATGTCCTTGCTCAGCCGCGGGTCCGCCAGGGCGGCCCGCGCGTCCTCGTACCGGGTGATCAGGTAGGTCTCGTTGCCGTGCGGCGGCCGCATGGGACAGACGGGCGCCGCAGCGCGGAGCTGGGCGTAGACCGGGTGCGGATCGCGCCGGAACTCGGGGGTGCACCGCTCGGCCGCGCTGACGGCCTCTTGCGTGGTGGTCACGGACGACTCCTGAGGTCGAAGAGTGCCTGGGCGTTGCCGCCGAGGATGAGCTGCTGGGACGCCTTGTCGAGCGGCAGCTTCTCGATCATGCGGACGAAGTCCTCCAGCGGCGCGGCCATCGGCGGTGAGTCGGTGCCGAACAGCATCCGTTCGGGCCCCAGGACCTCCGCGTTCAGGCTCAGGTGTGCCGTGCTGAACGGGCTCGTGTCGACGTACATGCGGCGCAGCGCGGCGGCCGGGTCGGCCGCCGGCTCCAGCACCGCCCGGGCCTCGGACGTCGGCGCCGCGCCCGCCCCCGCCGGGCCCGGGGCGGCGGAGGGCGCCCCGGGCCGGCCGGCGGGCGCCGCGCCCCCGGCCCAGTGCCGGG
>NZ_JBEZBT010000141.1:0-3003 GCF_040647235.1 Streptomyces sp. NPDC042638 | reverse complement strand
TCGTCCAGCCGGTGTTGTGGGCTGTGATGGTCTCCCTCGCCGAGGTGTGGCGGTCGTACGGTGTGGAGCCGGCGGCTGTGATCGGTCACTCGCAGGGTGAGATCGCCGCCGCGGTCGTGGCCGGTGCGTTGTCGCTTCAGGACGGGGCGAAGGTGGTCGCTCTGCGGAGCAAGGCCATCCGCGCGCTGTCGGGCCGTGGTGGGATGGTGTCCGTCTCCCTCGCCCTGGAAGCCGTACAGGAACGCTTGCAGGCGTGGGACGGCCGGCTCGCGGTCGCGGCCGTCAACGGTCCTGCTGTGGTGGTGGTTTCCGGTGACGCGGACGCTTTGGACGAACTCCTGGCGGGCTGCGAGGCGGACGGTGTGCGGGCTCGTCGTGTCGCGGTGGATTACGCCTCGCACTGCTCGCACGTGGAGGAGATCGAGGACGTACTCCTGCGTGACCTGGCGGGGGTCGCTCCGCGGGCCGCTTCGGTGCCGTTCTACTCCACGGTGACTGCTGGGGTGTTGGACACGGCCGGTCTGGATGCGGGGTACTGGTATCGCAATCTTCGTCAGACGGTTCGCTTCGCCGACACCGTGCGGGCCCTTCTCGATGACGGTTTCCGTCTGTTCATCGAGTCCAGTGCGCACCCGGTGCTGACGATGGGCGTCGAGCAGACGGCTGAGGAGCACCTCAACACGCCGATATCCGCTGTCGGTTCGCTGCGTCGTGACGAGGGTGGTCTGTTCCGTTTCCTGACGTCGGTGGCCGAGGCGTTCGTCGGGGGCGCGGCCGTCGACTGGACGCCGGTGTTCAAGGGTACGGGTGCCCAGCGCGTCGACCTGCCCACCTACGCCTTCCAACGACAGCGTTACTGGTTCGACACTACGGCCGACCCTGATGCCGGCCGGGCGGCCGAGCCGGTGGCGGATGCCGCTTCGCTGCTCCGGCGGCGCCTGGCGCCCCTGGGCGACGACGAGCAGACAGAGCTGCTCCTGGACCTGGTGCTCAGCCAGGTCGCCACGACGTTGGGTTACGAGGGTCCGGCGGCAGTCGACGCCGGCCGCACGTTCAAGGAACTCGGCTTCGACTCGCTGGGTGCCGTCGAGTTCCGTAACCGTTTGAACACCACGACCGGACTGCGGTTGCAGACCACCTTGCTGTTCGACTACCCGACCCCGGCCGTTCTCTCGCGGCATCTGAGGGCTGCGCTCGTGGGCTCGGACCGTTCGGGCAGCACCCCGGTCCGGCCCGTCCTGTCCCTCGACGAACCCGTCGCGATCGTGGGCATGGGCTGCCGGTTCCCCGGCGGCGTGCGATCGCCGGAGGAACTGTGGCAATTGATCGCCTCCGAGGGGGACGCGATCAGCGGGTTCCCGGCGGACCGAGGCTGGGACCTCGCCTCCCTGTACTCGCCGCAAAGGGGCAAGCCGGGCACCACGTACGCACGCGAAGGCGGCTTCCTCTACGACGCGGGCGACTTCGATCCCGCGTTCTTCGGTGTCTCGCCGCGTGAGGCGCTGGCGATGGACCCGCAGCAGCGGTTGTTGCTGGAGACGTCGTGGGAGGCGTTCGAGCGGGCCGGCATCGCCCCGGACGGCCGGTGGCGGGACGGGACGGGTGTCTTCGTCGGCGCCATGGCCCAGGACTACGGCCCCCGGATGCACGATGCCTCCGACGGCCTTCAGGGGTACCTCCTCACCGGAAGCAGTGTGAGCGCTGCCTCGGGCCGTATCTCGTACACGTTCGGGTTCGAGGGTCCTGCGGTGACGGTGGACACGGCGTGTTCGTCGTCGCTGGTGGCCCTGCACCTGGCCGTGCAGTCCCTGCGTCAGGGCGAGTGCTCCCTCGCGCTGGCCGGTGGAGTCACGGTGATGGCCACGCCCGGACTCTTCGTGGAGTTCAGCCGACAGCAGGGCGTCGCGGCGGACGGCCGTTGCAAGGCGTTCGCGGCGGGTGCGGACGGCACCGGCTGGGCCGAGGGCGCGGGCATGCTGCTGTTGGAGCGGCTGTCGGATGCCGAGCGCAACGGTCACCAGGTTTTGGCGGTGGTGCGTGGTTCGGCGGTGAACCAGGACGGTGCGAGCAACGGCCTCTCCGCGCCGAACGGTCCGTCGCAGCAGCGGGTGATCCGTTCCGCGCTGGCGAGTGCGGGGCTGTCCGCCTCCCAGGTGGATGTGGTGGAGGCGCACGGTACGGGGACGAAGCTGGGTGACCCGATCGAGGCGCAGGCGCTGCTGGCGACGTACGGCCAGGACCGGCCGGAGGACCGGCCGCTGTGGCTGGGTTCGATCAAGTCGAACATCGGTCACACACAGGCGGCGGCGGGTGTCGCGGGCGTCATCAAGATGGTTCAGGCGATGCAGCACGGTCTGCTGCCGCGGACGCTGCACGTGGACGAGCCGTCACCGCACGTGGACTGGTCGGCCGGTGCTGTCGAGCTGCTGACCGAGTCGGTGGCCTGGCCGGACAGTGGCCAGGCGCGGCGGGCGGGTGTGTCGTCGTTCGGTATCAGTGGCACGAACGCGCACGTGATCCTGGAGCAGGCCCCTCCGGCTGCGGCTCCGGTCCCGGCTGTGGTTCCGGTTGCGGATGGCCGTGTCGGTGCGGGGCCGACGTTGGTGCCGTGGGTGGTGTCGGCGAAGTCCGAGGCTGCGTTGCGGGGGCAGGCGGAGCGGTTGGCCGCCTCCGTGGGCGGGTTGTCGCCGGTGGATGTCGGGTTCTCGCTGGTGGCGTCGCGGTCGGTGTTTGAGCATCGGGCTGTGGTGTTGGCGGGTGAGCGGGCTGGTTTTGCGGCTGGGTTGTCGTCGTTGGTGGTGGGTGAGCCGGTGGCCGGTGTGGTGCGGGGGCAGGTGGTGCCGGGGAAGCTGGCGGTGCTGTTCTCGGGCCAGGGCAGTCAGCGGGCGGGTATGGGCCGGGAGCTGTATGAGGCGTTCCCGGTGTTCGCCGAAGCCTTCGATGAGGTGTGTGCGCGGTTCGACGGGTTGTTGGACCGGCCGTTGCGTGAGGTGGTCTTCGAGG
>NZ_JBEZBT010000140.1:0-3036 GCF_040647235.1 Streptomyces sp. NPDC042638 | reverse complement strand
GGCTCGGAGATCTCCTGCAAGCAGCCGACTGATCACGACATCACACAAACCCTAGTACCCCGGCAGCGCCGGGAATGCTCATCCGAGCGACTGAAGATTCCCGCCGACTCCGCCGGCCGTGTCCGGCCGGGGGACCGTGCCTCCGCCCGTCGGGAGCGTCAGGCGAACGCCTCGCGCAGCGCCGGCAGCAGGGTCTTCGCCGACCAGTGCAGGAAGTCCCGCTGTGAGTCGCCGCCGATCTGCACGAGGGCGACCTCCCCGAACCCGGCCTCCGCGTACGGGCGTACGGCCTCCACGAAGGCGTCGGGGTCGTCACCGCACGGGATGGAGGCGGCGACGTCGTCCTCGGTCACGAACTGGGTCGCGGCCTCGAAGGAGTCGGGGTGCGGCAGCTCGGCGTTCACCTTCCAGCCGAGGCCGAACCAGCGGAACTGGGAGTGGGCGCGCTTGACGGCCGTGGCCCGGTCGGGGTCGTAGCACACCGGCAGCTGGCCGACCCGGGGCTTGCCGCTGCCGCCGTGCCGGTCGAAGGCCTCCAGCAGCCCAGCCTTCGGCTCCGTCGCGATCACCAGGTCGGCGAGGTGCCCGGCGAGCTTGCAGGACTGTTCGCCGGAGACGGCGATGCCGATCGGCGGCACCGTCTCCGGCAGGTCCCAGAGCCGGGCCGACTCGACGTCGTAGTGCTGTCCGTGGTGGGTGACGTGGCCGCCCTCGAACAGCGCCCGGATGATCTCCACGGCCTCTTCGAGCATCTCGTGGCGGACGTCCGCCGGGGGCCAGCCGCCGCCCACGACATGCTCGTTCAGGTTCTCGCCGGCCCCGAGCCCGAGCCGGAACCTGCCCTCCGACAGCAACTGCACCGTCGCCGCCTTCTGCGCCACGATCGCCGGGTGGTAGCGCAGGATGGGACAGGTGACGTAGGTCATGAGCGGGATCCGCGAGGTGGCCTGGGCGGCGGCGCCCAGCACGCTCCACGCGTACGAGGAGTGTCCCTGGGCGCGCAGCCACGGGAAGTAGTGGTCCGAGATCACCGAGAAGTCGAAACCCGACTCCTCGGCTCCCACCACGTGCTCCACCAGGTCCCGGGGGCCGGCCTGCTCGGTCATCATCGTGTATCCGATTTGCACCATAGCGAGCGAGTCCCCGGCTCGGCGGCGGAAAAACCGCCGACGGGCTGCCGGATCAGTGCTCCGGAACCCGGAACGTCCGCAGGAACGTCTTCAGCGCCAGCCGGTTGGCGGTGTCGCCCCAGGTCGCGTCGGGGGTGGTGAAGCGCAGGGAGAAGCCCCGCCCGCCGCCGAGCAGGAAGCCGCGTCCGAAGGTGTGCACCCGGGCGCCACCGGAGCCCGCCAGCCACTCCAGGTCGGCGGCCTTCCGGCCCTGGTAGGTGGTGGCCCGGACCGCGCCGATCCGGCGATAGCCGGGCAGCCTCGCGAGCCCCGGCTCGACGTCGTCGCGCCAGACGGCGACGGGATCGGGACCGACGCGCTCACTGTAAGTGACGGCGAGTGTGGGGGCGTCGCCGCCCGGGCCGAAGGTGACGCGGTAGGCGGCGTCGGGCGCCCGGGCGGTGGCCAGCCGCTCCCACCCGGCGGGCAGCGCCACCGAGAAGCCCTCAGGGGCGTCGTACCGGTGGTATCCGGCCGGCAGGGCGGGGGAGGCTGTCGCTGTCGCTGTCGCTGTCGCTGTCGCTGTCGCTGTCGCTGTCGCTGTCGCGGTCGCGGTCGGTGTCGGTGTCGGCGCGGTGCCACCGCCGGTGTGCCGGGCGGTGGGGGTGGCCGGAGCGGCGGAGCGGGGCGGGGCGGACGCCGTGTCCGTGCCGGACAACGCGCCGGTCGCGGCCAGCACCGCGGCGGCCACGCCGACCACGGCCAGCGCGGTGCCCACGGCCAGGACCTGCCTGTTCCGCCTCGACCAGGCATGGCGCACACCCGGGAACGCGCCGCGCGGCCGGGGCCCGGGGGCCGGCCGCCGGTCGGCGTCGGGGTCCTCGCTCAGCGCCCGGGTCAGGGCTTCGCGGACCTCCGGCCGGGTCAGCCGCTCCCGCGGGTCCTTGCGCAGCAGCCCCTGAACGGATCGGCCGAGCGGGCCCGCACGCAGCGGAGTGCGCAGCGGCAGCCGGTCCACCGCCTTCAGGGTGGTCTCGGGCCGGCCGCGGTCCCGGTACGGCGGCCGGCCCTCGACCATCGTGTAGAGCAGCGCGCCGAGCGCCCACAGGTCGGCGGCCGGGCCGACGCGCTCGTCGCGGGCCTGCTCCGGCGAGGCGTACGACGGTGCCGCCAGCCGTGGCACGAGTGTCGTGCCCGCCAGCCCGAACCCGCTGACGACGACCGGGCCGTCCTCGCGCACGAAGACCTGACCGGGGCTCAGCTCGCCGTGTGTGACGCCCCCGTCGTGCGCGGCCTGCAGCACGTCCAGCAGCTCCAGGCCGACCCGGGCCGCCCGCGCCGGGGGGAACGAACCCTCCTGGGCGAGCAGTTCGCCGAGGGGCCGGCCGTCGATCCACTCGGTCACCGTCCACAGCGTGCCCGCCTCCACCACCGCGTCGACGACCGCGGCGACCCGGCCCGGGCGCAGCAGCCGCATGGTCTCGCAGGTGCGGACGACTCCGGCCGTGACGCGGCGTGCGGTCTCCTCGTCGGCGGGCTCCGGCAGGGCGGTCTGCGCCAGCAGCCGGGGCCGCTGCGCCGCCATGTCCTCGGCGTACCACCACAGGCGGTTCGTCTCGCGGGAGAAGACCTCCAGGAGCCGGTACCGACCGGCGACCAACCCGTGTGCGGAGACGTGCGCCTTGACCATGGTCATCCCTCGCTGAAACCCCTGTCCGGACTTTCCCAGTGGTACGGGAGGACGGTGGGGCGGCGTTCAGGCATTTCCCGTTCTGGCCGGTTCGCCGCCGGATCCGGCACCGGCAGTCCGTGCCGGACCGGACCGCGTGCCCGGAGGATGCCGACGGGCGGTGTCCGGAAACGACGGCGGCCTCCATGTCTCCCTGGACCCACCACACGTCACCGAGCACTCGATGATGTCGCCCTT
>NZ_JBEZBT010000139.1:0-3047 GCF_040647235.1 Streptomyces sp. NPDC042638 | reverse complement strand
ACAACTCCGCAGCCATACCCAGCCACTGCGAACCCTGACCCGGGAACACGAACACCGTCTGCCCACGTGAACCGGCGACGCCGCGCACCACGCCGGGCAGGACACGTCCATCGGTCAGCGCGTCCAGGCTGTCCAGGAGGCCGTTGCGGTCTCCCGCGAGGACCACGGCTCGGTGCTCGAACGCCGACCGAGTGGTCGCGAGCGAAAGGCCGACATCCAGGGGTGACAACCCGTCGCCGTCCCGTACGAACGCGGACAGTCGCGCGGCCTGGGCTGCCAGTGCACTGTCCGAGCGGCCCGAGATCACCCACGGCACCACCGCGGGCGGTGCGTCCTCCACGGAGGGTTCCACTTCCGGAACCGGATCCGGCGCCTGTTCGAGTACGGCGTGGGCGTTGGTGCCGCTCATACCGAAGGAGGAGACGGCCGCGCGCCGGGGCCGACCGGTCTCGGGCCAGGCCACGTCCTCCGTCAGCAGCCGTACCGCTCCCGCGGACCAGTCGACGTGTGGCGTGGGCTCGTCGAGGTGGAGCGTGCGCGGCAGCATGCCGTGCTGCATGCCGAGGACCATCTTGATGATTCCGGCGACACCGGCCGCAGCCTGCGTGTGACCGATGTTCGACTTGATCGAGCCCAGCCACAGCGGCCGGTCCTCCGGACGGTCCTGGCCGTAGGTCGCCAGCAGCGCCTGCGCCTCGATCGGGTCACCCAGCTTCGTCCCCGTACCGTGCGCCTCCACCACGTCCACCTCGGCCGCCGGGACCTGGGCGTTCGCCAGCGCGGCCCGGATCACCCGCTGCTGGGAGGGGCCGTTCGGCGCCGTGAGACCGTTACTCGCGCCGTCCTGGTTGATGGCGGTACCCCGGACGACGGCCAGTACCCGGTGCCCGTTGCGGCGGGCGTCGGAGAGGCGCTCCAGCAGGAGGACGCCGACGCCCTCGGCCGGCCCGAAACCGTCGGCCGCGGCGGAGAACGGCTTGCAGCGGCCGTCGGGGGCGAGCCCGCGCTGTCGGCTGAAGCCGACGAAAGTCCAGGGTGTGGACATGATCGCCGAACCGCCGGCTAGTGCCAGCGGGCATTCGCCCTGGCGCAGCGACTGCACCGCCAGGTGCAGGGCGACCAGTGACGAGGAGCAGGCCGTGTCGACGGCCACGGCAGGACCCTCGAAACCGAAGGCGTACGCGAGACGGCCGGAGGTGACGCTGAGAGCGTTTCCGGTGACGAGGTAGCCCTCGACTCCGCTCGACGGGGCGTGGCTGCCCGTGCCGTAGCCGTGTGAACCGGCACCCACGAAGATGCCGGTCTGGCTGCCCCGCAGGACCGCCGGGTCGATGCCCGCGCGTTCGAACGCCTCCCAGCCCGTCTCCAGCAGCAGCCGCTGCTGCGGGTCCATCGCTGTAGCCTCACGCGGCGAGATGCCGAAGAACGCCGGGTCGAAGCCGCCCGCGTCCGAGACGAAACCGCCGTGGCGCGAGTACGTCTTCCCGGGGGCGTCGGGGTCGGGGTCGTACAGCGCCTCCGCGTCCCAGCCACGGTCCTCGGGGAACCCGGAGATCGCGTCTCGGCCCTCGGTCAGCAGCTCCCACAGCTCTTCGGGCGACTGCACACCGCCGGGGAAGCGGCAGCTCATCCCGACGATCGCGATGGGTTCCTGGTCCGTCGCGGCCCGGACCGCGGGCTCCACGGGGGCGATGGTGTCGTCCTGGCGGCCGAGGATCTCGGTGTACAGGTACTCCGCGAGGGCGACCGGAGTCGGGTGGTCGAAGACGACGGTGGCCGGGAGTCGGCACCCCGTCGCGGTGTTCAGGTGGTTGCGCAGTCGGACCGCGGTGAGGGAGTCGAAGCCGTGGTCCTTGAAGGTGAGGCCCGGCTCGACGCCGTCCGGGGTGGCGTGCCCGAGGACGGTGGCGGCCTGTTCCTGCACCAGCCGCAGCAGGATGCGCTGCCGCTCCGCCTCCCCCGCGCGCCGCAGGCTGCGCCGCAGGTGCGACTCCTCGGCGTCCGAGGCGGCCTGCGCCAGCGGGCGCCGGGTCACGGTTCGCCGGTCCGGCTCGTCGGTCGTCGCGCGGGAGGCGAGGTCGGCCACCACGGACAGCTGTTCCTGGGACACCGGGCGGGTCACCAGGGCGTCCACGCTGGCGACCGGTGTACCGACCGCGTCGGTGACGAGCACCGACAGTCCGTCGGCTCCGGCCGGCGCAAGCCGTACGCGCAGCGTCGAGGCGCCGGTGGCGTACAACGACACCCCTCGCCACACGAACGGCAGCCGTGTTCCTTCCGCCGCGCCCCGGTCTGCGTCCAGCGGTCCCAGGCCCGCCTGCAAAGCGGTGTCCAGCAGCACGGGGTGGAGACCGTACCGCGCCACGTCCACTGGCTCGGCGTCCGGCAGCGTCACCTCGGCGAACACTTCGTCACCGCGCCGCCAAACCGCCTCCAGTCCGCGGAACGCCGGCCCGTACGTCACTCCGGTCCGCGCCAGCCGCTCATAGAAGCCGGCTAGCTCGACGGCCTGCGCGCCGGTGGGCGGCCACGTGCCCAAGTCATGTTCTGTCGCGAGGGTTTCGGGGCCGACGATCAGAACACCGGTGGCATACCGGGTCCAGGACCGCCCGTCCACGGCGTCCTCGTCACGGGCGTACACCTCGACGGAGCGCGCACCGTTCCTGTCGGGTCCGCCGACGGTCACCTGAACCTGTACGGCGCCCCGCTCCGGCAGCGCGAGCGGCGCCTCGAGTGTCAGCTCCTCCACCCGGTCACAGCCGACGGTCTCACCGGCCCGCAGCGCCAGCTCGACGAAGGCGGAAGCCGCGAGCAACGGCGTTCCCTGTACGGCGTGTTCGGCGAGCCAGGGGTGGGTGCGCAGGGACAGCCGGCCCGTCAGTAGCGCCCCGTCGGACGCGGGCAGCGTGACAGCCGCGCCCAGCAACGGGTGATCGGCCGAGGACAGACCGGCCGACGCGACATCACCCTGGCGGGCGGTGTCGGGTTCGATCCAGTAGTGCTGGTGCTGGAAGGCGTAGGTGGGCAGGTCGACGCGCTGGGCACCC
>NZ_JBEZBT010000138.1:0-3189 GCF_040647235.1 Streptomyces sp. NPDC042638 | reverse complement strand
GTGTCTCGCTGGCCTGGGGCCTGTGGGAGCAGAGCACCGGCCTGACCGCCCACCTCAGCGAGATCGACCAGGCCCGCATGAGCCGCGGCGGCATCCTGCCCCTCACCCCCGCCGAGGCCCTGGCCCTGCTCGACACCGGCCTGCGAGCCGAATACACCCTGCTCGTACCGATCAAGCTCGACCTGCGGTCGTTGCGCGCCGACGCGGCCTCCGGCGGCACCGTCCCGCACCTCCTGCGCGGCCTGGTGCGCAGTGGCCGCCGCCTCGCACGCGCCGGCGCAGGCGACGGCAGTGACCTGTTCCGGCGCCTCGCCGGACTGCCCGAGGCCGAACAGGAAGCCGTCCTCCTCGGCATCGTGCAGGCCGAAGGCACCGCGGTCCTCGGCTTCAACGCCGCCGAACTCGCCCAGGGCACACGAGGGTTCAGCGAGATCGGCTTCGACTCGCTCACCGCGGTCGAACTCCGCAACCGGCTCGGCGCCGCCACCGGCGTCAAACTCCCCGCCACCCTCATCTTCGACTACCCCACCCCGGTGGCACTCGCCCGCTACCTGCGCGAGGAGCTCGGCGACGACACGGCCGGTGCCACCGCCACCCCCACCGCCCACGCCGAGCCCGACGAGCCCATCGCCATCGTCGGCATGGCCTGCCGCCTGCCCGGCGGCGTCGACGACCCCGACGGCCTCTGGCGTCTCGTGGCCGAGGGCCGCGACGGCATGGTGGACCTCCCGGACGACCGCGGCTGGGACCTCGACGGCCTGTTCGACGCCGACCCCGACAAGCCCGGCACGGCCTACGTCCACAAGGGCGGATTCCTGCACAGCGCCGCCCAGTTCGACGCCGGCTTCTTCGGCATCTCGCCGCGCGAGGCGCTCGCCATGGACCCACAGCAGCGGCTCCTCCTCGAAACCACGTGGGAGGCCCTGGAGCGGGCCGGCATCGACCCCCACTCCGCGCGCGGCGACAATATCGGTGTCTTCTCGGGCGTCTCCATCCACGACTACATCGAGTCCCTCAGCAACGTGCCCGACGAACTCGAAGGCTTCGTCACGACGGCCACCGCCGGTAGCGTGGCCTCCGGCAGGGTGTCATACGTGTTCGGCTTCGAGGGCCCCGCGGTCACCGTCGACACGGCCTGCTCCTCGTCCCTCGTCGCCATCCACCTCGCTGCCCAGGCACTGCGTCAGGGCGAATGCTCGCTCGCCCTCGCGGGCGGTGTCGCCGTCATGGGCTCACCGATCGGCCTGCGCGGCATGTCGCGCCAGCGCGGCCTCGCCGCCGACGGCCGGGTCAAGGCGTTCTCGGCCGGTGCCGACGGCACCATCCTGTCCGAGGGCGTCGGCATCGTCGTCCTGGAACGCCTCTCGGAGGCCCGCAGACGCGGCCACCGGGTGCTCGCGGTCGTCCGCGGCTCGGCCGTGAACCAGGACGGCGCGTCGAACGGCCTGACCGCCCCCAACGGGCCCTCGCAGCAGCGGGTCATCCGCAAGGCGCTCGCCAATGGTGGCCTCGCCGCGGCCGACATCGACGTGGTGGAGGCGCACGGCACCGGCACGGAGCTCGGCGACCCCATCGAGGCGCAAGCCCTGCTCGCCACGTACGGCCGGGACCGGGACCCGGAGCGCCCGCTCTGGCTGGGCTCGCTCAAGTCCAACGTAGGTCACACGCAGGCCGCGGCCGGTGTCTCCGCCGTGATCAAGATGGTGCAGGCGCTCCGACACGGCATCATGCCGCCCACGCTCAACGTGACGGAGCCGACGCCCCAGGTCGACTGGACGGCGGGCGCGGTCGAACTGCTCACCGAGGCCCGCGCCTGGTCGGAGGAGGGCAGGCCGCGCCGCGCCGGTGTCTCCAGTTTCGGCATCAGCGGCACGAACGCGCACCTGATCCTGGAACAGGCACCGGAGGAGCAGCCCGCGGCGCCCGCCGCATCCACCGCCGGTGTGGTGCCGTTGGTCGTGTCTGCCGCCTCGGTGGCGTCCCTGGTGGGGCAGGCGGAGCGGTTGGCGTCCTTTGTGGAGTCCGGCGAGCGGGTGCCCTTGACGGACGTAGCCGCGGCGTTGGTTGGTCAGCGTGCGGTGTTGTCCGAGCGTGCGGTGGTGGTGGTCGGCTCGCGGGGTGAGGCGTTGGCGGGGCTTGGTGCGCTGGCGCGGGGTGAGTCTCATCGTGGTGTGGTCACTGGCGGATTGGCGTCGGCCGCGGTCGCGGGGCGGACGGTTCTGGTGTTCCCCGGTCAGGGTTCGCAGTGGGCTGGCATGGGTCGCGAACTCCTCGACTCCTCACCGGTGTTCGCGGAGCGGATCGCTGAGTGCGCGGCGGCGTTGGAGCGGTGGGTGGACTGGTCGCTGGTGGATGTGCTGCGAGGGGATGCTCCGGCCGATCTCCTGGAGCGCGTGGATGTGGTGCAGCCGGCGAGTTTCGCGGTGATGGTGGGTCTGGCTGCGGTGTGGGCGTCGGTGGGTGTGGTGCCGGATGCGGTGGTGGGTCACTCGCAGGGCGAGATCGCGGCCGCGTGTGTGGCGGGTGCGTTGTCGCTTGAGGACGCGGCCCGGGTGGTGGCGGTACGCAGCCAGGTCATCGCGGGCGATTTGGCGGGCCGTGGTGGTATGGCGTCGGTGGCGCTGCCTGAGGCTGAGGTGCTCGAGCGACTTGCGCGGTGGTCGGGCCGGGTCGAGGTGGCGGCGGTCAACGGTCCGTCCTCGGTGGTGATCGCCGGGGATGCCGAGGCTCTCGACGAGGCGCTGGAGGTTCTTGCCGCGGAGGGTGTGCGGGTGCGCCGGATCGCGGTGGACTACGCCTCCCACACCCGGCATGTGGAAGCGATCGAGGAGATCCTGGTTGAGGCCTTCGCTGAGGTCCGTGCTCAGGCGCCGCTGGTTCCTTTCTACTCGACTGTGACGGGTGAGTGGGTGAAGGAGGCGGGTGTTCTGGGCGGCGGGTACTGGTACCGGAACCTGCGTAGCCAGGTCCGTTTCGGTCCCGCAGTCGCCGACCTCCTGGGTGAGGGTTACTCGGTGTTCGTGGAGTCGAGCGCTCACCCGGTTCTGGTCCAGCCGGTCAGCGAGATCGTGGACGAGGCGGATGACACGGTCCGGTCTAGTGTCGTGGTCGGTGGTTCGCTGCGCCGTGAGGAGGGCGGCCTGGGCCGGTTGCTGGTCTCGATGGCCGAACTGTTCGTCCGAGGCGTCC
>NZ_JBEZBT010000137.1:0-3307 GCF_040647235.1 Streptomyces sp. NPDC042638 | reverse complement strand
GCTCGGAGATCTCCTGCAAGCAGCCGACTGATCACGACATCACACAAACCCTAGGTCGTACGGGTTGCTCGCCTCGACAGTGAACTCGCCGCTGAGGGTGCCCGTGCGTACGTCGACCAGGTGGTAACGGAACCGCTCCTCCTCGTCCTGACTCTCACCGCCCAGGGTGACGATGGCCGTGTCCTCGGTCAGGTAGCCGCCGCTCCATTCCACGAAGGAATCCTCCGGGTCGTACCCGAAGGCTTCGACGGGGAGGGTGAAGAGCACGTCCCCGTTGGGGTGGTCGTGGAAGGCGACGTCCGCCTGCCCGTGGTCCACGGTCATGAACTGGTGCCCGGACGGAGCCAGGTCGATCAGGCAGCGGTCCTGCCACGGGTAGGTCACGAACTCCGGCTCGCTGTCCGCCCCGCTCGTGCCCCGGAGAATGACGGAGCCGTCCTGGCCCTCACCGATGTCGATGTAGATGCTGCCGTCCACTGGATGCAGGTGGTGGAAGGCGCCGTGCCCGACCGTCTCCAGTTCCCGGCGGGCGACATCCACACCGCTGTCGGCGTCGTGCACGACCCACTGGTCCCCGCCCCCGCGTCCCGCCATCGCGTCCGGCCGATAGACCCACACCGTCCGGCCGTCCAGAGACAGCGCACAGCCGGGCCGGTGGCCATGGCGTACGTCGGAGTGCGGTTCGAAGTCCGAGGCCCACATGAGGTCGCCGGCGCGCGTGAGGCAGACGACGCCGTTCAGCGTGGAGTACACGACCCGCTCCAAATCCTGCCGGACACCGACGCTACGACCTCCTCGCCATCCCTCGGCTGGAAAATCGCTGCTGGCTCCAGCGTCCCGTAGACGCCGGTGCCCACGACGTAGGCGTGGATCCGCCCGTCGCGGAGGCTAACGCCCAGCTCAGGAACCTCAAGAGCCGGGGCGGTGTGGGCCGAGTTGGGTAGGCACGGGCTAGCTGCAACGTTCAAGGGCCAAGGAAAACACTAAGTTTCAACAACACAGCGTTACGGAAGCAAGATCCGCCACGTACTGCACTCATCCGCCAAGTAAAAATCTCGGTCGCACGACAAGCTTCTCTGCACTCGCCGCGCTAGGGCTGGAATGGGCCCTGGGCTAAGGAACGGGATAAGTTTGTGGTTAAGCAATGCTTGCCTCGAGTGAGGGTGCAGGGTCATGGCCTCTGAGGAAGAGCTGTTCGCGTCCGTCGACGCTCTGTTGAACGAGGAGCCGCGCCTCCCGCCTCCCGCGGAGCGTGCCCGGCTGCGTGAGGCCGCTGGTATCACCCAGGCCCGCCTCGCCACCGCGTTGAAGACCACGACCCAGTCGGTGAAGAACTGGGAGAACGGCCGTAGCAAGCCGAAGTCGCCGCGCCTGGACGCCTACCAGCGGCTGCTGAACGGATGGGCGGCGAAGTACCCCGCCAGCGGCGCAGCTCCGACAGCCTCGATTACCGCATCGGCGCCCGCGGCCTCTACCGAACCGGCCGCGTCCAGGGTGGAGACGGCAGATGTCCCGCAGACTCCCGCCGTTGCGGCTGCGGCGCCGGCGCGCCCCGCCATCCGGCCCGCTGCGACATCGCGGCGTCCGGCCATGAAGAAGGCCGCGCAGCCCGCAGCCGACCCGCGCTTCCCGCACGGGCCCCTCGCGGTCCTGGACGGTGACGGCTGCGCGTACGGCGTGAACGGGATCGTGCTGGACTGCCCGGCGACCACGGTGGTGGAGCTGGTGGAGTGGACGCTGCGCGAGTCCGGCCTCGGTGCTCCGAAGCTGAACCGCTACGGCAAGGACAGTGATCCGCTGATCGTGCTCACTGCCTCGGCTGCCGTGAAGCTCGGGCTGCCCGAGCGCCTGGAGGGCCACGAGCAGCGCCGCTCCCTGCGCCTGCCGGAAGACCACCCGGTGGTCAAGCAGGTGGTCAAGGCGAAGTGGCGGCTCACCCAGCGCGGGTTCGGACCCTGGACGAGGATCTACCGCAAGGCGCAGGGCCGCGAGAGGCAGTGCGTGCAGCTCGCGGTCCTGTCCTGGGACGCCCTCGATGAGCGGTCCTGGCCCGGCGTCTCGGAGATGGAGCCGGCCGACGTCGCCCGCGTCCTGGGGGTGTACGCCCAGCGGGTCATCACTCCGCGCGGCTCCACCGCCGTCTCCGGGCTGGAGCTGATGACCGCGCTGCGCCCGCCCACCCGGGCGGTGCGCGACGAGGCGAGCGGGAACTGGGTGCCCGGCCACAACCCCGGCTCGCTGGGCACGGAGCCGATGGACCCGGCGCCGCCAGGAGGCCGCCCCCGAGCACCCGGTCGTCGTGACCTCCGGCTGGACGGACGGGTTCCTCAACGAAGAGGCGTACGAGTGGGTGCGGCCGGTGGACCTGCTCACCGATGAGGAGTACACCCTGCCCTTCGCGGTCGGCCTGGACCTCAACACCGCGTTCCTCGCCGCCGCGGCCCGCCTGGTCGTCGGCCTGTCCGCCCCCGACCACTTCGTGGGCCCTAAGTTCAACCCGAAGATCCCCGGCTCCTGGCTGGTCGACCTGTCCCACGTCGAGGTGGACCCGCGTCTGCCCTCGCCGTTCACCCCGGACGGCACCCGTCCGACCGGGCCGGCCTGGTACCAGACCCACACCGTCGCCTACGCCCAGGAACTCGGCTACAACGTCCAGCCCATGGAGGCGTACCTGCGCCGCGAGACCGGCGCCTACCTGGACCCCTGGCACGACCGGTTGAAGGCCGCCTACGTCGACACCCTCGCCGACCTCGGCGTCACAAAAGACCTGACCGACGCGGAGTTCCTCGCCGCGATGGAGCGGCACAAGGACGTCGACCCGGCGATGGCGGCCGTCCTGGCCGCGATCAAGGCCACCGTGAAGGGCGGCATCGGCAAGCTGCGCGAGCGCCCGCAGGGCAAGCGCTACAAGGAGGGCGAGCGGTGGCTGGCCCTTCAGCGGCCGACCTGGCGCCCCGACATCCGCGCCGCCGTCATCAGCAAGGCCCGCATCAACATGCACCGCAAACTGCGCAACATGGCCACCATGACCGGCCTGTACCCGCTCGCCGTACTCTCCGACTGCGTCGTCTACCCCTCACCCGGCGACTCGCCGCTCGACTTCCTGCCCTACGCCGCCTCCGGCAAGCCCCAGCCCGGCGGATTCCGCCTCGGCCCCACCCCCGGCCTGGCCAAACTCGAAGGCGTCCAGTCCATGCTGTGGGCGGTCGACCTCATGGAACAGGGCTACAACCCCGCCAGCCACATCAAGGGCTGAACCGTTCCGGGTTCGGTAGGGACTCGATCATTTGAGAGGATCGAGTCATGG
>NZ_JBEZBT010000136.1:0-3363 GCF_040647235.1 Streptomyces sp. NPDC042638 | reverse complement strand
GTCGAGATCGCCGACCGTGAGGACCTGTACGACAACCCGCGCCACCCCTACACGCGGGCCCTGCTGTCCGCCGTGCCCGAGGCCACGGTGGACGAGGTGCCGCGTGAGCGCATCCGGCTGACCGGTGACGTGCCGTCGCCGATCAACCCGCCCTCCGGCTGCCGCTTCCGCACCCGCTGCTGGAAGGCGACCGAGAAGTGCGCGACGGAGGCGCCGCCGCTGGTGCAGGTGCAGGGCGACAACGCGGGTCACCTGACGGCCTGCCACTACCCGGAGACGGCGGACACCGTCCCCGCTCCGCGCCTCGCCAAAGACCCCGAGGCGGCGGCCTGACACACCCCTTTCCGTCAGCCGCCCCCTTGCGGAGCGGACTTTCACCGGCCCATTGACCCGAGCCCATGAACGTCCGGTCCAGGGGAGAGGGCCCGCGCCTGCCCAGGCACGGGCCCTCCTCTGCGTCCGGACAGGGCACCGGCACCGGTTTCGGCAAGAGGACTTCGGGAAGTGCGCTGTTCCTGACGCACCGTTCAGCAACGTGTGTCACACTGCCGCGGTGGTTGATCACGTCTTCGCCGATCTCTCGCTCGCCGCGCTGTACGACAGCCTCAACCCCTGGGGACCGGGTGACGACTTCTACCTCGGTCTGCTGCGGGAGGCCGGGGCGGTGCTGGACATCGGTTGCGGCACCGGGCAGTTACTGCGACGGGCCCGGGCCGAGGGGCACCAGGGGCGGCTGACGGGGCTCGATCCGGCCGCCGCCATGCTCGTCCAGGCGCGCCGCGCGCGACCCGACGTCGAGTGGGTGCTCGGCGATGTGCGGGTGCGGCGGTGGCGGCCGGAGTTCGACCTCGTCGTGATGACCGGGCACGCCTTCCAGGAACTGGTGACGGACGAGGAGATCCGGGTCTGCCTGCGCGCCGCCCGCGCGGCCCTGAGGGACGGGGGCCGGTTCGTGTTCGAGACCCGCAACCCCGGCGCCCGCGCCTGGGAGCGGTGGACCCCCGACCGGGTCCACCGGGCCACCGCCGCCGACGGCACTCCCGTACGGGTCTGGCACGAGGTGCGCGACGACGGACCGCACGGGGACCGGGTGTACTTCACCGAGACCTACGCGGGCCCCCGGTGGCCCGGCCCACAGGTCAATCACAGCGTCCTGCGCTTCCTGGACGCCGGGGCGCTGGAGGGCTTCCTCGCCGAGGCGGGCCTGACGGTGGCCGACCAGTACGGCGACTGGGACCGGAGCGCGCTCACCCCCGCCTCACCCGAGATCATCACGGTGGCGCGGAAGGCCTAGACGGGCCTTTGGTTCCCCGCTCCGGGGGTGATGGTGTTCATGCACGCGATCACTGGCCGGTGATCACGGCCCTCGCGTAGGTTTCGGGAAAGGCGCGCGCTGCACTGACGGGCTGTCACGTTCCGCACGCCGTTCCCCGACCCGCCTCGCCTCAAGGTTCCCGGCCCCGTCATGCCCTTATCCGTACCCGCCCGCAGGTTCCGCCTGCCCGTCTGGCTGATCCCGGTCCCGTGGACCCTCGCTCTCGGACTGTGGGGACTGTCCCGGCAGCGGAGTGTGTGGCGGGACGAGGCCGCGACCTGGATGGCGGCCCAGCGGTCCGTCCCCGACATCTGGCACCTGCTGGGACAGGTCGACGCCGTGCACGGGCTCTACTACCTGCTGATGCACGCCCTGTTCTCGTGCTTCGGGGCGAGCACCACCACCCTGCGGCTGCCCTCCGTACTGGCCATGGCGGTGGCGGCGGGCTGCGTCACGGCCGTCGGCCACCGGCTGGCCGGCGCCCGCGCCGGCGTGGGGGCGGGACTGGCGCTCGGGCTCCTTCCGGCCGTGCAGTTCTCCCTCCAGGACGGCCGCCCGTACGCCCTCGTGTCCGCGGGCGCCGGGATCTCCACCCTGCTGCTCGTCACGGTGCTCCAGGGAGGGGGGCGCACCGCGCGCTGGGTGGCTTACGGGGGCACGGTCCTGGTGTGCGCGCTGCTGAACTGGCTGTCGCTGCTCATGCTGCCCGCGCACCTGGCGACCCTGGTGTGGACGAAGGCCGGGCGGGCGGTACGGGCGCGCTGGGCGGTGGCCGCGGCGGTCGCGGTCGGCGGCGCACTGCCGTTGATCCTGTTCAGCCGGACCCAGTCCCACCAGGTGGCCTGGATTCCGCCGCTGACCTGGCACATGATGATCGGCCCCGCGGTCCTGCTGGCGCTGGGCGGTGCGGGGGCCCTGCTGGACCGGCCGCGAGCGGGCCGGCTGTCGGTGGCGGCCGTCGGACTGCCCCTGCTCGCGGTGCCGCAGCTCGCCCTCGCCGGCATCTCCCTGGTCCAGCCCCTCTTCCTGGACCGCTACATCCTGTTCAGCATGCTGGGTCTGGCCCTGCTGATCGGCACGGCCCTGAGTGCGGCGGCGCGGTCGGCGTATCCGCGGTTCCCGCGCGCCTCGGCATGGACCGTCCCGGCGGCGACCGCGCTGGCGGTGGTGGCACTGCTGCCCCTGTCGCTGGCCGAGCGGTCCCCGGCCAGCCGGGTGGACGACGTGCTGGCGGTCGCCGGGGACGTCCGGAAGCTGAAGCGGGCCGGGGACGCGGTGGTCTTCCTGCCGTCGGACCGGCGCGACACCGCCCAGGTCTCCCCCGGCGACTTCGCCGGGCTGCGGGACATCGCGCTGGTGAGGGACCCCGTGGCCGTCGGCTCGCTGAAGGGCGAGGAGGCCGGTCCGGGCCCGATACGGACCGCGATGCTCGCCCAGCGGCGGATCCTGCTGGTCACCGATGCGCCGGAGGTGGCCCCGCCGGTGTCGGCGGAGCGGGACCGGGCGAAGGCCGCGGTGCTGAGGCGGTACTTCACCGTGGTGGCGGACCGTCGGGTCCGCGGCCGACGGGTGACGGTGTACGAGCGGCGGCACGGACCCCCGGACCACTCCCCGGCCGGCGCGCCGGCCGGGAGCGTCCTTCCGCCGTCTTCAGCCCGTCATCCGTCCCGTGCGGCCTCCGTGCCCGCCGCGTCCCCCTCCTCCAGCGCCGCCAGGGCCGGGTCCAGGACGATGTCCTCGTCCCGGGCCCCGGTGGTGGGTTCCTCCGGGAAGTGGCAGGCCGTCAGGTGGCCGTCGCGGTTGCCGGAGAGCCGGATCAGCGGCGGCTCCTCGGCGGCGCACTTGTCCTGTGCCTTCCAGCACCGCGTGCGGAAACGGCAGCCGGAGGGCGGGGAGATGGGGGACGGAACGTCGCCGGCCAGCCGGATGCGCTCACGCCGGGGCGCCTCCTCCCCCGTCAGGGTCACCTCGGGGACGGCGGAGAGCAGGGCATGGGTGTAGGGGTGGCGCGGGCGGGCGTAGATGGAGTCGCGGTCCCCCACCTCGAT
>NZ_JBEZBT010000135.1:0-3566 GCF_040647235.1 Streptomyces sp. NPDC042638 | reverse complement strand
CATGACTCGATCCTCTCAAATGATCGAGTCCCTACCGAACCCGGAACGGTTCAGTACGCCGAGCCCTCCCCATACGCCCTGTCGCACCACCCACTACCCGGCCTGGTCCGCTGCCCCTCCGTGACCGTCATCGGCCCGACCCGGTTCGAAGCCGCCGAGCCCGTCACAGCCGCGTGCCATGATTGGGCCGCCGCTCTCAGCTCCGCTCGCATCGTCGTCGACGCCTGCGGCCCCGAAACCCCGCCCGGCGCCGCCCTCCTGATAGGCGCGGCCTGCGCCGCCGGCCTGCCGGCGGCCGCCTACCTCCCGCGCAGCAGCTACACGCACGCCGCCGGCCGCGAGCCCAACCGCCGCAACCTGATGATCCAGTACGGCGTAGACGCCCTACTGAACAGCGAAAAAGAGGTGACCGCGTGGATCGGCGGGTGACTCTCGAGGCCATCGCCGGCCACCGCACCATCGTGGCCGAAGGCGCCGACGGCGTGGGCAAGAGCACCCTGGCCCACCACCTCGTCACCCGCTACGGCTTCACCGCCGTCCACTCACCACGAACCCCCGACCACCAGGACCTGATCAACCGCTACCGCGACCTCCTGGCCCGCCCGGGCCGACTGGTCCTGGACCGCAGCTTCCTCAGCGAACTCGTCTACGGCCCCCTCTACCGCGGCCACTCCCGCCTCACCTGGAGCCAGGCCCTCGACCTCGCCCAACTGGTCACCGCCCGCGACGGAGTCTTCCTCCACCTCACCGCCCCCGCCACCACCGTGCACCAGCGACTCAAAGCACGCGATGGCCAGGCTCCCGCCCTGCAGCAGATCACCGCCCTCGCCGATGCCTACCAACGCGCCTTCGGCACCCTCAGCCGCCACGTACCGGTCCTGACGTACGACACCGCATCGAACACCAACCGTCACCCCGGCTGACACCGGTAGGGTTTCCGCCCATCAGCCTCTTGAGCCTCGCTAGGGTTCCCCGAGACAAAGGACCAGACTGTTCAAGGGGACCACCGTGGACATCGCCGAGGCCCAGAAGCTCGCCTGGGAGAACAAACTCAGCAAAGGCTTCAACACCAAGGACGTGCCCCTGGAATTCGGACTCCTGACCGCAGAGGTCGGCGAAGCCTTCACCGCCTGGCGCAAGGGACTTCCCGACCGCGGCGAGGAACTGGCCGACGTGTTCCTGTACCTGGCCGGGCTCGCCCAGATGCAGGGTGTCAACCTGGACGAGGAAGTCGCACGCAAGATCGAGAAGAACGCGCGTCGCACCTACGCCCCGGGAGCCAATGGCACTCTCCTGCGAACCGGGGAGGAATAGGCCCACGAAAGCCCGCCCCGGGCTGAGGCTGCGGCCGTCCGACCAGTGACAGCGGATGGTGGACCGTCTGCGCTCTGAGCTGCTCGGGGGCCATCAGCACGTCCGCAGACGAAGAGCAGGCATCGTACGGGAGTCCCGGGCCGTCGCCCAGCACGCATGCACCGTATCCGAAACCGGTTCAGCTCCGGCTCGGTCGGCCAGCGGCCGTTGCGCCTTGCCACCGTGCTTCGTGACGAAGCGCGACAACGCCAGTCGGGCCCAGCCCTGGTCTGCGGCGGGGCCTGCGGCTGTCGCTTCCGCCGTGACTTCCCCGGCCGCCGAGATTGCGGACTGCGTGGAGGCATCCTCGGTCGGCGCCGCTCCGCCCGCCGATGCCGACGGTGTGGTCGGTGGTCCGTCTGACCTGTTCACAGAGGCGTGTGCAGCGGGGGAGCGGGCGCCTGCGGCGGCTGACGTGCTGCGCGAGACGAACTGAGCCGCCCAGGGAACCTGCCCGTGCCTGCCCCGCGCTCACCTTCAGAAGCTGCAGAGCCCGCTTCCGTAGCTTGGACCCCATGGTGAGAACTGAGCCCAGCGCGGCTGACCGACACTTGATTCGCATCGCGGCAGGACTCGGACTGAAGTTGAGTCCCTACCGGCTGGAACGGTGGCGGACAGCCGGCCTGATTCCGCGGCCAGGGCCGGGCACTTTGGTGCGCATCGGGAACACCAAGGTCTACACGCCAGAAACGGCCAGCCTTGTGGTGGGCCTCCTGACGTGCGCCCAGTTATGTAGAACCAACGAGGAACTCGCGCTCCTGGCGTTCTTCAACGGGGTCTCGGTGTCGCCGGATCCCCTCCGCGCCGCCCTGCTCAAGACCTACTTTCCGCAGTACACCAAAACCCGCGACCAACGAGACGCAGAGCTGACGCGGATTCCGGCGGACTTCCGCGACGAAGTCGCCCCCGAGTACAACTGGGCCGAGGCTGTGGCTGCCATCGACATGACAGAGCACGAGGCGGCCGTACGGCAGATGAGAGACAACCTCCGGCGCCGCCGGGAACTGGCCAAGGCATCGCGCACCGAACTCGATGAGCGCGTCCGCGGTGTGCTGATCTGGCTGAACGCGCCGGCTCTTCCGACACAGGATCACGTATTCATGGCGGACCTACGCGCCTCCATGGCGTTCGCGGGACCGCCCGAGCAGTCTCGCGCAGCGTGGCTGCTTGCAGCCGTCTGCCACAGCGAGCAACTCGCGGAGCGCAGCACAACATCTGGTGTGGAGCGGCTCGAAACGTTTCTGGCTGTGACAGACGACGATCTGAGGGCTCTGCGGGAGCAGGTGCGGGAGTCTTTGGACGCCATGTGCTACATGGCAACGGAAGGACGCAGTAGCCGCTTTCCCTTCACCTCGTCCGAAACGGCCCGCTTGGCAAGCCGCATGTTGGTGGAATGGACCACCGCGCGCCAGGCGTACCCTCCCGGCTCGCGTCCGGCTCAGGTGCTGGTGGACAGCCTGCGCAGTCTGTGGTCCTTGTGCTCGACTGACTCTGTTGGGGAAGGCCGTGCGGTCTTTGAGCGCCGGACACGGCGACGCGTATACGGCGTGGGGGATTTGGCATAGGGACGCCTCTCGCAGGGGAAACCGAACTCCGCTCCGCAACTGCAAGGGGCCGCCTGGCCACTTCGGGGACGGGGAGTGGGCGCAGGTTGGGCCATCAGGAGATACCGAACTGGGCGCAGGCCTTCTGAAGGCCTGCCCGGCGAGCACCTCGCCGCTGTCCATGGTGATCATCTGGGCTAAACGCCGCCGGACGCGGACGTGTCGGCCTCGACGGCCTTCTGCGTGCTCGGACGGCGTGAGCCCTGCGACGCTCACTCGGCACGCGGACCCGACACGGCGGCCGGTGCCCGAATGGACGCGGGAGGAGCGGAAGGCTTCTCTGCCTCGACTGTCGCCGCAGCGTCCGGTTCCCCGCCCGTCGACGCCGTCGACGGGCTCACCAAGGCCGTCGACGGCGCCGCTGACCCGGACGGGGCTGCGGACGCCGCGGCGGTCTGCGGCACCGCGGTGTCCTCCTGCGTGACACCGCTGCTCTTGGAAGCGGGGTAGAGCGTGGCGAGCTGCTCCAGCAGGCGCGCGTACGCCTCCCGCTCCGGCGGCCGGGGCTCGGTCTTGCCCGACTCCCATGCGCCGACGGTCGCCCGTCGCACCCTTAGTGCTCTGACCGCATAGGTTCGCCGGGTCGTTCAGGCTGCGGTGGCGAGGGGT
>NZ_JBEZBT010000134.1:0-3680 GCF_040647235.1 Streptomyces sp. NPDC042638 | reverse complement strand
ACCCCGGATCGAAATCACCCGCGTCGTACAGGAAACCACCCTCACGCGCGTACGCCGTGCCCTTGTGGTCCGGGTCGGGGTGGTACAGCGCCTCCAGGTCCCAGCCGCGGTCGTCGGGGAACGCGGCCATGGCGTCGCCGCCCCTGGCGAGCAGGGACCACAGGTCCTCGGGGGTGCGTACGCCACCCGGGAAGCGGCAGCTCATCGCGACGATCGCGATCGGCTCGTCCACCGCCGTCGCCCCTCGTAGGGCCGGCAGTACCGCGCTCCGGGAGGCGCCGTCGGAGACGCCGGCCGCCGTCAGCTCCGCCAGCAGGTGACGGGCGAGCCCGGCGGCCGTGGGGTAGTCGAACACGAGCGTGGCAGGCAGCCGCAGTCCGGTGGCCGTGTTCAGCCGGTTGCGCAGCTCCACCGCCGTCAACGAGTCGAAACCGAGTTCGCGGAAAGCGCGGTCGGCCGCCACCTCGTCGCCCGGACCGTAGCCCAGAACGGCGCCCACATGAGTGCGCACCATGTCGAGCACGACCTGTTCCCGCTTCGCCTCCGGCAGTCCGGCCAGTTCACCGGCGAGGCCGTCAGCCGCACCGGCCACGGTCGCGGGCGCCGCCGCCGTACGCCGTGCGGCCGTACGCACAAGCCTGCGCAGCAGCGGCGGTACGGGGCCGTTCCCACCCCGCAGCACCGTGGCGGCGAGCCGTACGGGGACCAGCAGTGCCTCTTCCGCGGTGAGAGCCGCGTCGAAGAGGGCCAGTCCTTCTTGCGACGACAGCGGTACGACGCCCCCGCGGGCCATCCTGGCGAGATCGGTGTCCGCCAGGTGGCCGGTCATCTCGCTGCGTTCGGCCCAGAAGCCCCAGGCCAGCGAGACCGCGGGCAGGCCCTGGGCGTGGCGGTGCGCGGCCAGGGCGTCCAGGAAGGCGTTGGCCGCCGCGTAGTTGGCCTGTCCGGCCGCGCCGAAGGTGGCCGCGGCGGAGGAGAAGAGCACGAACGCCGACAGGTCCAGGTCGCGGGTCAGTTCGTGCAGGAGCAGGGCGGCGTCCGCCTTCGGGCGCAGCACGGCGTCCACGCGCTCGGGCGTGAGGGCGTCCACCACGCCGTCGTCCAGCACACCCGCCGTGTGCACCACACCGCGCAGGGGCATGTCCTGGGGGATGCGTGCCAGCACACCGGCCAGCGCTTCGCGGTCCGTCACGTCACAGGACTCGAACACGCTCTCCGCGCCCAGACCGGCCAGGTCCGCCGCCAGTTCCGCTGCGCCGGGAGCGGCGTCGCCCCGGCGTGACAGCAGTACGAGACGCCGTACACCGTGTTCGGCGGCCAGGTGGCGTGCGACCAAGCCGCCCAGTACGCCGCTCGCTCCGGTGATCAGGACCGTTCCGTCGGCGTTCCACGGACCGGCCGGGCCGGCCGTCGCCGGCGGGGTCACCGCCCTGAACAGCCGGGGCGCACGGAGTTCGCCCCCGCGTACGGCGATCTGGGGCTCGTCGGCGGTGAGGGCTGCGAGGGCCGCGCCGGCGGCGACGTGCCAGGTGCCGGGGCCGGTGAGGGAGGCGGAGTCGATGTCGGGTGTGGCTTCGAGGTCGACCAGGTGGAACCGGTCCGGGTGTTCCGTCTGCGCGGACCGGACCAGGCCCCACACGGCGGCCGCCGCCGGGTCCGGCACGGCCTCGCCCCGTGCGGTGGCGACCGCACCCCGGGTGACGAAGACCAGCCTCGAGGACTCCGCGGACGCGTTGCCGATCCAGTCCTGGACGGCGCGCAGCGCCCGGTACACCAGCTCGCGCGTGGCGGCCGCCGGCTCCGTCGCTTCCTCCCCGTCCGTGCCGACCGGAGAGAAGCACGGCAGAAGGACGACCCGCGGGAGGGTCTCCGCCGGGTTCGAGGACAGGTGGACGAGACACGGCACCCGCGATCCGGCCGACTCGGGTGCGGTCTCGGTGCCCTGGGTGGCCGTATCGAGCACCGCCCAGTCCTCCGCGGCCGCCGGCTCGGGCACGGCCTGGACCGCCTCCCAGCGGATCCCGAACAGCGACTCCGGTGTCGAGCGCGTCGCGGCGCTGTCGAGCAGCTCCGGCGAGACAGGGCGACCCACCAGTGAGCCGACGGACGCCACCGGTGCGCCGGTCACGTCGGCCGCCAGCACCGACACGCCATCCGCTCCGGTCCTGGACAGGCGCACCCGAAGCGTGGTCGCTCCCGTGGCATGCAGGGAAACCCCGCTCCACGCGAACGGCAGCCGTGCCACGCCCGGCTCCTCGGCATCTCCGGCCTGACGTGTGTCCCGGCCGCTCGGATGACCGATGCCGGTCACGTGCAACGCGGCGTCCAGCAGAGCCGGGTGGATCCCGTAACGCTGCCCTTCCTCGCGCTGCTCCTCCGGGAGAACGATCTCGGCGAACACGTCGTCGCCGCGCCACCAGGCAGCCCGCACGCCGCGGAAGACCGGCCCGTACTCAAGTCCGAGCCCGGCCAGCCGCTCGTACAGGCCGTCCACCGTCAGGGCAGCGGAGTCGGCCGGCGGCCATACGGCCAGCTCGCCCGCGTCCGCGGGGACTTCGGCGTCGACGGTGGTGAGGACACCTCGGGCATGACAGGTCCAGGCTTCCTCGTCATCCCCCTCGACACGGGAGTACACCCCCACATCACGGCGGTCCGGATCGTCCGTACCGCCGACGACGACCTGCACCTGCACCGCGCCGTCCTCCGGCAACACCAGCGGTGCCTGAAGCGTCAGCTCCTCAAGACCGCGGCACCCCGCCGCGTCCGCCGCCCGCAGCGCCAGCTCCACGAAAGCGGTTCCCGGTACGACGGCCCTCCCCAGGACGAGGTGATCGGCCAGCCAGGGCTGAGCCGCCAACGCCAACCTGCCGGTGAGTACGAGCCCGTTCGCGTCCGCCAAAGACACCACGGCGCCCAGCAAGGGGTGATCCGCCGAACCGAGACCGACAGCGGCCACATCACCGGCGCGGGTGGCTGGCGACTTGAGCCAGTAGTGCTGGTGCTGGAAAGCGTAGGTCGGCAGCTCGACGCGTTGAGCGCCCGTGCCCTTGAACACCGCGGCCCAGTCGACGGCCGCGCCCCCGACGAACGCCTCGGCCACCGACGTCAGGAAACGGAACAGACCACCCTCGTCACGACGCAGCGAACCGACAGCGGATATCGGTGTGTTGAGGTGCTCCTCTGCCGTCTGCTCGACACCCATCGTCAGCACCGGATGCGCACTCGACTCGACGAACAGACGGAAACCGTCATCGAGGAGGGCCCGCACGGTGTCGGCGAAACGAACCGTCTGACGAAGATTGCGATACCAGTACCCCGCGTCCAGACCGGTCGTGTCCAGCACGCCGGCCGTCACCGTGGAGTAGAACGGCACCGACGCCACCTGCGGAGCGATCCCCGCCAGGTCACGCAGGAGTACGTCCTCGATCTCCTCCACATGCGAGCAGTGTGAGGCATAGTCCACCGCGACACGACGCGCCCGCACACCCTCCGCCTCGCAGCTCGCCAGGAGTTCATCGAGAGCGTCCGCGTCACCGGAAACCACCACCACGGCGGGGCCGTTGACGGCCGCGACCGCGAGCCGGCCGTCCCACGCCTGCAACCGCTCCTGCACGGCTTCCAGGGTGAGGGAGACGGACACCATCCCACCACGGCCCGACAGCGCGCGGATGGCCTTGCTC
>NZ_JBEZBT010000133.1:0-3733 GCF_040647235.1 Streptomyces sp. NPDC042638 | reverse complement strand
GCACCACACCGGCCGCCGGCTCACCCACCACCAACGCCGACAGACCAGCCGCAAACCCAGCCCGCTCACCCGCCAGCACCACAGCCCGATGCTCAAACACCGACCGCGACGCCACCAGCGAGAACGCCACGTCCCTCGGGTGGAGTTGTGCACGCTCGCCGACGAACGACACCAACCGCTCCGCCTGCCCCCGCAACGCGCTCTCCGACCGGCCCGACACCACCCACGGCAGCACGACCGGCTGCTCGACGCCCCCGGCCGCCTGCTCCTCCCCCGCGACCGCCGGACCCGAAGCCACAGCCGACGCGGAAGCCGGAGTCGAAACCGAAACCGGAGCCTGCTCCAGGATCACGTGCGCGTTCGTCCCGCTGATACCGAACGACGACACACCCGCCCGCCGCGCCTGACCGCTCTCCGGCCAGGCGACCTGCTCGGTGACCAGCTCGACGGCACCGGCCGACCAGTCGATGTGGGGCGACGGCTCGTCCACGTGCAGCGTCTGCGGGAGCACACCGTGTCGCATCGCCAGCACCATCTTCATCACACCGGCGACACCTGAAGCGGCCTGGGTGTGGCCGATGTTGGACTTCACCGAGCCCAGCAGCAGGGGCCGGTCCTCCGGCCGGTCCTGGCCGTACGTCGCCAGCAGCGCCTGCGCCTCGATCGGGTCACCCAGCTTCGTCCCCGTACCGTGCGCCTCCACCACATCCACCTCGGCCGCCGACACCCGGGCGTTCGCCAGCGCGGAACGGATCACCCGCTGCTGGGAGGGGCCGTTCGGCGCCGTGAGACCGTTGCTCGCACCGTCCTGGTTCACGGCCGAACCACGCACCACCGCCAAAACCTGGTGACCGTTGCGCTCGGCGTCCGACAGCCGCTCCAGCACCAGCACGCCGATGCCCTCGGCGAGTCCCATGCCGTCGGCCGACGCGGCGAACGCCTTGCAGCGGCCGTCGGCCGCGAGCCCGCGCTGCCGGCTGAAGGCGATGAACGCGCTGGGGTTGGGCATGACCGCGACACCGCCGGCGAGAGCGAGCGTGCACTCGCCCTGCCGCAGCGACTGAACCGCCAGGTGCAGGGCGACCAGCGACGACGAGCATGCCGTGTCCACCGTCACCGCGGGACCCTCGAACCCGAAGGTGTAGGCGACGCGACCGGTCACGACGCTGGCGGCGTTGCCGGTCATCAGATGACCTTCGGAGCCTGCCGGTGCCTCGTGCACGCGGGGCCCGTACTCCTGGTAGTTGTTTCCGATGAAGACGCCGGTGCGGCTGCCGCGCAGGGTCAGCGCGGACACGCCGAGGCGTTCGAAGGCTTCCCAGGAGGTTTCCAGCAGCAGCCGCTGCTGCGGGTCCATCGCGGCTGCCTCGCGCGGCGAGATCCCGAAGAACGCGGGGTCGAAGGCGGCGGCGTCGTAGAGGAAGCCTCCCTGGCGGACGTACGTCTTGCCCGGGGCGTCGGGGTCGGGGTCGTAGATGCCCTCGATGTCCCAGCCGC
The DNA here is from genome assembly GCF_040647235.1 of Streptomyces sp. NPDC042638. Classification (NCBI taxonomy): domain Bacteria; kingdom Bacillati; phylum Actinomycetota; class Actinomycetes; order Kitasatosporales; family Streptomycetaceae; genus Streptomyces; species Streptomyces sp. NPDC042638. The sequence continues at coordinate 2,236 of NZ_JBEZBT010000133.1, read as the reverse complement.
GGTCGGTGGGCAGTCCGCCGATCGCGTCTCCGCCGGACGTGATCAGTTGCCACAGTTCGTCGGGGGAGGTCACCCCGCCGGGGTAGCGGCAGCTCATCGCGACGATCGCGACGGGATCGTCGTCGGTGGCGGGCGACCCGGCCACGCCGGTGCCGGCCCGGGACGCGGCGTCCGCACCGTCGGCCGTCGCCGCCTCGCCTTCGAAGAGCTGCTGCTGGATGTGGTCACCGAGCGCGGCGCTGCTGGGGTAGTCGAAGATCAGGGTGGCGGGCAGCCGCAGTCCGGTGGCCGTGTTGAGCCGGTTGCGCAGCTCCACCGCCGTCAACGAGTCGAAACCGAGATCCTTGAAGGCCCGTCCGGAGTCGAGGGTGTCCGGGGTGGCGTGTCCCAGTACGGCCGCGACCTGCTCGTGGACGAGGTCGAGGACTGCGTGGGTGCGTTCGCCGGGCGTCAGGGCGACCAGTCGCTGCCGGAGCGGAGAAGCCGCGTCGCTCTCGGAGCCGGTGTTGTCCCGGGCGGCGGTGGTCTCCTGCTGGATGCGTCGCGCCTCGGGGAGCTCCACCAGCAAGGGGCTGGGGCGGGCCGAGGTGAAGACCGGGATGAAGCTCTCCCAGTCGATGTCGGCGATCGCCAGGTGCGTCTGGTCGTGGTCGAGTGTCTGCTGGAGCGCGGCGATGCCGAGGTCCACGTCCATGAAGCGCAGACCGCGGCGGCGCAGTTGGTCCAGGTCGAGTGCCTCGGGTGCGTTGTCGCCGACGGCGTCCCACACGCCCCAGGCCACCGACGTGGCCGTCAGGCCGTTCGCCCGGCGGCGTTCGGCGAGCGCGTCGAGGTAGGCGTTGGCAGCCGCGTACGCACCGTGGTCGCCGACGCCCCATACGGAGGAGACGGAGGAGAACAGGACGAACGCGTCGAGCGGGGTGTCGCCCAGGAGCGCGTCGAGGTGTGCCGCGCCCGCGGCCTTGGCGTTCATGACGTCGGCGAACTCGGCCGCCGTCGTCTCGGCCAGCGAGGCCAGCTCGATATAGGCGGCGCCGTGGATGACCGCGGTGAGGGGGAGGTCCTCCGGTACCGCCGCGAGGAGGGCCGCCACCGCGTCTCGGTCCGCGACGTCGCAGGCGGTGATGGTGACCCGGGTGCCGAGCGCGTCGAGTTCGGCGACCAGCGCGTCCACGCCGGGTGCGGCGGGCCCGCGGCGGCTGGTGAGGATGAGGTGTTCGGCCCCGTTGCGGGCGAGCCATCGCGCGAGGTGCGTGCCGAGGGCGCCGGTGCCGCCGGTGACGAGGACCGTGCCCCTCGGCTTCCAGGCGCGGCCGGGACGGCTGTCGCCCAGTGGCGCGGGCTCCAGTCGGCGCCGCATCACCCCGGACGCGCGGACGGCCAGCTGGTCCTCGGGGTCGGCACCGGTCAGGACGCCCGCGAGCCGGGTGCGGGCCCGCCCGTCCAGTGTCGCGGGCAGGTCGACGAGACCACCCCAGCTGTCCGGGTACTCCACGGCGGCGACGCGGCCCATGCCCCACACCGTGGTCTGTGCCGGGGCGGTCAGCGGGTCGGCGGTGCCGGTGGACACCGCGCCGCGCGTGGCGCACCACAGTCGCGCGCCGGTGCCGAGGTCGCCCAGGGCCTGGATCAGGCTCAGGGTGAGAACCAGGCCGGTGCTGGTGACGGGGTGCTCGGGGTACGGGGTCTCGTCCAGCGCCAGCAGCGACAGCACGCCCGTGGGTGGCTGGCCCTCGGTGGCCTCGCGCAGCCGCTGTGCCAGCGCGGCGCGGTCGGCATCGGTGCCGTTCAGGGGGAGGGTGACGACGTCGGTGCCGTGTTCCTCCAGTGCCCGCCGTACGTCCGCCACGAGCGGGTCGGTGCCGCACGCGTCCGGGGTGACCAGGAGCCACGTGCCCGCGAGTGAAGGAACCGCCGTGCCGGGCGTACGGCGCCACACCGCGCGGTAACGCCACGCGTCGACGGTCGATTCGGAGCGCTGCCGGCGTCGCCACTGCGCGAGGGCGGGCAGCACGGCGTCGAGGGACTGCTGTTCGACGGAGTCGACGCGGAGCGTGGCCGCGAGCGCCTCGCCGTCCTCACGCTCGACCGCGTCCCAGAAGATCGCGTCCGTGCGGTCGTCGGCTGCCATGCCGTGCCCGAGCGGCCCTGTCTTCGTGGCTTCCAGCCAGTACCGCTGGTGCTGGAAGGCGTAGGTGGGCAGGTCGACGCGCTGGGCACCCGTGCCCTTGAACAC
>NZ_JBEZBT010000132.1:0-4016 GCF_040647235.1 Streptomyces sp. NPDC042638 | reverse complement strand
TGGCTCGGAGATCTCCTGCAAGCAGCCGACTGATCACGACATCACACAAACCCTAATGCCGTTCACGTACAGGGTCAGCTTGTTGGCGACCGTGTCGTGCACGCCGACCAGGTGTGTCCAGGTGTCGCCGTAAGCGGTCTGACCGTCGGCCTGCATGGCGCGGATCGGGGTGGCGGTTGCGGAGTCGTCCGAGAACTCGCTGATCACCCACCGGTCGGAGGTGTTGGAGTAGTAAAGCTCCATACCTGAGCGGTGAGCGCCCGCCTGGGTGGCGACGACCGCCGCATGGTTCGGTTTGTTCTTCGGCAGCTTGGCCCAGGCGGAGATGGTGTAGCTGTTGAGGTTGTTCAGAATCGGCCGGCCGGTGGTGGCGTAGTCGTCGACTCCGTCCAGCGTCAGGTCCTTGCCGGCGATGCCCTGCTGTCCGGGCTTGGCCCCGTTCATGAGCGTGGCGTCCGGGACCTCGGCCCTGCCGGTCAGCTCGGTGGCGGTGTCCGGCTCGTCCATCGTGAACACAGCCCGTGCGGGTCGGCCGATGGTGGAGGACGACTTGCCGTACAGCTGGGTCACCTCGGCCGCCGTGAGGGGCTTGTCGAAGATCTGCACCTCGTCGATCGCGCCGGAGAAGAAGTTCGTCGTCTTGCCGTTGAGGCTCGCCGCACCGAACTGCAGGCCGCGCCGCGCGTCCCAGGGCGTGCTGTAACTGGTTGTGCCCACGAGCTGGTTGTTGATGTACAGCCTCAGTTCGTCGCTGCCCGCACTGTAGGTGCCCACCAGGTGGGTCCACTCGCCGGCCTTCACACCCCCTGCGGTGGAGGCCTTGACCGTGACACTGCCCGAGTTGAGCGTGTCAGAGGTGTGCTGGCTGAACACCCACCGGTCCAGGCCCGCGGAGTAGTAGAGCTCGAACCCGGGTGAGTTGTTGCCGGGTTGGGTGATCGCAACGGCCGCGTGGTCGGGGACAGTGTCGAGCTTGACCCAGGTGGAGACAGAGAAGCTTGTTGAGGTGTCGATGACCGGGATGTCGCTGACGGCGTAGTCGTCCACGCCGTCGAACGACACGGCTGTGCCCTTGGCCCCGGCGATATGCGGCGTGACCCCACCGTTCAGTCTCAGCGTTCGCGGCGGTGCCGTGCCCGAAGCGGTGGCTGCGCCGGCCTCATCATCCAGTTGCCACATCGCGCGCTCCGGCTGGCCTGCCTTGACCCTGAACCGGTATCCGGCAGGCGCGGAAATATTTCCTGCCGCATCGACGGAGGAAACGTAGAGGGTGTTCACCCCGACTTTCGGCGGCAACAGCTTCAGCGATCTGGACGCTCCGCTCGAGGTCGTGATGGTGTTCTTCGACGACGGGTCGACGTTGATGCCCCACAGGTACTTCACCGTCTGGGGGTCGTTGCCGCCGACTGTGAACGTGCCGTACTTGCCGAGGCCGTCGAACCACTCGTCGTCCGGGTCCGACGAGTCGGAGCGAGGGTAGTCACCCGAGGAGACGGTGGGCGACGCCGGCGCATGCTTGTCGTAGATGAAATAGCAGGCTGTTGCACCGCCGGCCCACGACCATGGGGAGTACTGGGCACCGTCGTAGGAACGAACGAACCAGTGGATCGCCTTGTTCTCAGGGATGGACGACGGGAGGCTGATCGCAAAGTCGGATCCCGACCTCTTGTAGCCGGTCGCATCCGGGGTCCACTTACCGCCATCCCATTCGGCGCGGAACTGCACCCTGACGTTGTCACCGTCGGGGTCGGTGACGTTGTCGGCGTAGATCTTGCCCAGAGAGCGTATGCGCGGGGCGTCCGATGGCTTTTTGCAGGTACCACCGTACTCCATGTCCAGCCGTGACATTCTGATCTGCTGCGGAGGCCGGTTGTACTTCACCCGCAGATAGGCGTCGTCCGAGAACCGCTTCCAGCCGTACGCGTCGGATTCGTCGTCGGCGCGAAGACCGAACGTCATCGTCGACCACTTCGCGTCCGCTGCCTGCTGCACGGCCGGCTTCACGTCGAACTCGGCGTCCCTCGCCGCGCACCCCTCGAAGCCGTATGCGAACGGCGTCGTCTTCAGGTGATCGATCCAGAAACCGGATGCGTTCTGGGAGTCCCACGTGGTCTCCGACGAGATCGCCTTCGTCCGCCACAGCTGCACACCGCGCGCGCTGCAGGAAGCCGACCACGTGTTACGCACCACGAACTCGGCCGAGAGGACGTCCTTGCCCGCATACTTCGAGACCGGAATCTGGTAGAAGAGCCGCTTGGTGTCGTAGGGCTTGCAGTAGTACCAGGCGCAGTAACCCAGGCCGGCGTCCGGGTCACCGTTGAACTTCCACTGCGGGGACGACGCCCAGTACTTCGACGCCACCGTCCAGGCCGTGGCCTTGGGCGTGTCCCACTTCGGGTCGATGAAGACCGGGTACACGGTGTCCTTGCCGGTCAGGACCTCGGTGTCCGGCGTCAGCACCAGCTCGTCCTGGCCGGCGGGAACCTCCACACCGACCGGGGCGAGCTTGCCCGACTCCGCCGCGCCGGGCTCGGCGTCATCGGTGGAATTCGGGGTCGCTTTCGGCGCCGCCAAGGTTCGTGCGCCCAGCGCCTTCTGCGCCGAGATGCCTGGGCTGGAGTCCCACATCAGCGGCTGCGCCGCCTCGAACACCGCGCTTCCGGCTCCCTTGTCCACGGCCTGCAGGCCGCCGGCGCCGGTCTCCTTCACCTCCATGCCGCTGGCGTCCAGCTTCAGGCGCAGTTCGGTCAGTTCCTTGCTGGAAGCGGCCTGAGCCGACTTCACGACCAGCAGCTGGGTAAAGCCGTCCTGCTGTGCCCCCAACCGCAGGTCGACCCCCGGCAGGACGTCCGGATAGGTTGCGGTGTCGCCCTGGAGCTGGGGAGCGGGCAGCTTTCCCGGCCAGGACATGGCCAGTTCACGTCCGGCCTTGGTCATCCTGACCATCGGGGCGTCGCCGCCGCCGGAGAACTGCAGACCGATGGTCGTGGCTTTCGGCGCCACCATCCCATCGCCTGTCTGGGTCAGGTCGGTGTCGATGGCCTTCCACACCCCGTCGACGCGTACCCGTACAGGACGAAGGTGCTCGCGCGCCTCCAGCTTGCCGTCCGGGTTCGCGAAGACCTCACTGCTCTCCCCCCGCAGGGAGACGATCTCCACCGGCTGGCCCGACTGCTTGGCGCGGGCGACCGCCTCAGCTTCGGTGCCGGCTGAGGCCGTGCCGGCACCCCCCGCATCCGACACCTGCGACGTCCCGCCGGCCGACGCCTCGCTGCCGGCAGCCCCCAGCGCGTGTGCTGACGGGAGAAGGCCCAGCGTCACTGCGGCGCACACCACTGCGCCCGTAACGCACCATCGTCTCCCCACAGGCATGACACACCACTCCCCCGCAGAGTCTCCCCAGACCCCAACCCCGTTGTGACTGACCACTTACAGATCGTTCACCTGACGGTAAACACGAGACCAAGCAGAGGTCCAGACGGTCACAAACGGACATCACACGCCAGAGAAGCCAAAGAGAAACAGAACGCCAAGTGACATAAAACACACGAGCCGTGATGGAGCGTGAGCTCGGAACTGCACCGTCACCGACCTTGAGTGACTGCCCCCGCACATACGCTGAGCAGGACTTATGCGGTCCGGCATGCATCGTCGACACCTGCCCGGCGCTGTGACTGAAAGTAGCTGCTCTGGCAATCGCCGTCGGCCCTGTTCACGGAGAAGGTGTGGGAGGCGGGGAGTTGGCTGCGGGCTTTCCGCTGATGGACAGGACGGCGCAGGAATGGCTGCGCATCCAGCAGCGCCGCTACCACCTGCTCCTGCCAGGCCAGCACGATCTCCTCGACCAGCTCGGTCTGAAGCCTGAGACGGCCATCGCCGAGGCACCGGCCGTCACGGCCACTGCCCCTGTTGCGCCCGTGCGGGCCCCGGGAAGCCCACAAGGTGACGAGGAAGGCGCCAGCGGGGTCTGTACGGTGAGCGGTGTAACTCCCGATCTGGGAGCGACAGTTGATGAC
>NZ_JBEZBT010000131.1:0-4255 GCF_040647235.1 Streptomyces sp. NPDC042638 | reverse complement strand
CGCAGCCTCGGACTTCGCCGACACCACCCACGGCACCACCGGCGGCTGAACGAGCTCGACCCGCTCCTCCTCCGGAGCCTGGTCAGGAGCCTGTTCGAGGATGATGTGCGCGTTGGTACCGCTGAGGCCGAAGGAGGAGACGCCGGCGCGGCGCGGTCGGCCGGTCTCCGGCCAGGACGTGGACTCGGTGAGCAGTTCGACAGCTCCGGCCGACCAGTCGACGTGCGGCGACGGCTCGTCCACGTGCAGGGTCTGCGGCAGGAGGCCGTTCCGCATGGCGAGGACCATCTTGATGATCCCGGCGGCACCGGCCGCCGCCTGTGTGTGACCGATGTTCGACTTGATCGAGCCCAGCCACAGCGGCCGGCCTTCCGGACGGTCCTGCCCGTAGGTCGCCAGCAGCGCCTGCGCCTCGATCGGGTCACCCAGGGTCGTACCCGTACCGTGCGCCTCGACCACGTCCACCTCGGCTGCCGGGACCCCGGCGTTCGCCAATGCCGCCCGGATCACCCGCTGCTGGGACGGGCCGTTCGGCGCCGTGAGGCCGTTGCTCGCACCGTCCTGGTTCACGGCCGAGCCACGCACCACCGCCAGCACCTGGTGGCCGTTGCGGCGCGCGTCGGACAGCCGTTCCAGGAGCAGCATGCCGACGCCCTCGCCCCAGCCGGTGCCGTCGGCAGCCGCCGCGAACGGCTTGCAGCGGCCGTTCGTGGCGAGGCCGCGCTGACGGCTGAACTCCACGAAGGTCGCGGGGGTGGACATCACCGTCACACCACCGGCCAGGGCCAGTGAACACTCCCCCTGGCGCAGGGACTGCGCCGCGAGGTGCAGGGCCACGAGCGAGGACGAGCAGGCCGTGTCGATGGTGACCGCAGGGCCTTCGAGACCGAAGGTGTAGGCGATGCGTCCGGACGCGATGCTTCCGGAGCCGCCCGTCGCGAGGTATCCCTCGGCGCCTTCGGGGATGCTCTGCAGCTGGGAGCCGTAGTCGTGGTACATGAGGCCCGCGAAGACGCCGGTCGTGCTGCCCCGCAGGGACAACGGGTCGATGCCGGCCCGCTCGAAGGTCTCCCAGGAGGTCTCCAGCAGCAGCCGCTGCTGCGGGTCCATCGCCAGCGCCTCACGCGGCGAGATGCCGAAGAACGCCGGGTCGAAGTCGCCGGCCGCGTGCAGGAAGCCGCCTTCGCGGACGTAGCTCTTCCCGTCCGAGTCGGCGTCGGCGTCGTACAGCCCCTCCATGTCCCAGCCGCGTCCCTCGGGGAAGCCGGATATGGCGTCGCCGCCCGCGGCGAGCAGGCTCCACAGCTCTTCGGGTGTGCGAACGCCGCCCGGGAAGCGACAACCCATGGAGATGATGACCACCGGGTCGTCCTCGCCGTCTGCGGCGGACGGGCCCGGGATGAGGGCGGGTGCCGGGGTCGCCACGGTGTCGCGGTGGCCGGTCAGTTGCTGGTGGAGGTACTGGGCCAGGGCCCGGGGGGACGGATAGTCGAACACCAGGGTGGCGGGGAGGAGCAGTCCGGTGGCCGTGCTGAGACGGTTACGCAGCTCCACGGACGTCAGCGAGTCGAACCCGAAGTCGCTGAAGGCCCGGCCCGGCTCCACCGCCTCCAGGTCGGCGTGTCCGAGAACCGCGGCCACGTTCCCGCGGACGACGTTGAGCACCAGCCGTTCACCGTCCGCGGACGGCACTCCGGCGAGCTGCTCGCGCAGCTGCGAGGAGCCTGTGGCGCGGGTGGTGTCGGAGGAACGGCGGCTCGTGGGCCGCACCAGATCACGCAGTACGTGCGCCACTTCGCCGTCTCGGCCGGCCCGGGCCGGATCCAGCCGCAGCGGGACCACGACCGGTGCCTGCGCCGCGCAGGCGGTGTCGAACAGGTTCAGTCCCTCCGCGGGGGTCAGCCCTCGCACACCGGACTGTTCGATGCGGCGCAGATCGGCCCGGGCCAGTCCGCCCGCCATACCGTCGGCCGTGTCCCACAGGCCCCAGGCGAGGGAGAGCCCGGGCCGGCCGGCTGCGCGCCGGTGCCGTACCAGCGCGTCGAGGAAGGCGTTGGCCGCGGCGTAGTTGGCCTGGCCCGCGGTGCCGAAGGTACCGGCGGCCGAGGAGAACAGCACGAAGGCCGACAGGTCGAGCTCGCGCGTCAGGTCGTGGAGGTTGACTGCCGCGGTCACCTTCGGCCGCAGGACGGTGTCGAGGCGTTCCGGGGTGAGCGCGTCGATGACACCGTCGTCGAGCACTCCGGCGGTGTGCACCACCGCACGCAGCGGACGATCCGCCGGAACGCTTCGCAGTACGTCCGCCAGTGCCGCCCGGTCCGCCACGTCGCAGGCAGCCCAGTGCACGCGGGCACCGGCCACCGACAGCTCCGCCTCCAGCTCACGGGCCCCGTCGGCGTCCGCGCCGCGCCGGCTCACCAGCAGCAGACTGCGGACGCCGGCCTCGGTCACGAGATGGCGTGCGACCAGCCTGCCCAGCGTGCCACTGGCACCGGTCACCAGGACCGTGCCGGCCGTGTCCCAGGTCGCCGAGGACAGCGGAGCCGTCTCCGTGGCACGTACCCGGTCAAGTCGCGCGGCCAGCAGTGTTCCGCCCCGGACCGCCACCTGGGGTTCCGCGCCGTGGGCGGCGGCGGACAGGAGCGGGATGTCGTCGACGGTCAGCGCGCACGGCTCGGTGGAGTCCGACGGCTCCTGCGCCGCCTCCAGGTCGACCAGGACGAAACGGCCGGGGTGCTCGCTCTGGGCGCTGCGCACCAGCCCCCAGACGGCGGAAGCGGCGAGTCCGGTGACATCGTCGCCGTCGTCCACCGCCACCGCACCGCGCGTGACGATCAGCAGGCGCGAGTCGGCGAACCGTTCGTCGGCCAGCCAGCTCTGGATCAGTGCCAGACCTCGGTGTACGGCGTGTCGCACCGTGTCGGCGTCTACGCCGGGCGTGGACGGCAGGACGCAGGCGACCACCGGCGGTACGGCCGTACCGGCGTCCACCGCGGCGCGCAGTGCGTCGATGTCCTCGTGGTACGAGGTCCGGTTCAGCACTCCTTCCGCCCATGCGTCCCCGGACACCAGTCCGACACCGCCCAGCAGGACCGGCGCGGCTTCGGCGTGTCGTGCCTGTGCCTGTGCCTCGGCACCGGGCACACGGCGCCACCCCAGCCGGAACAACGACTGGTGGAGCACGCCGCCCGCCGCGCTGATCTGCTCGGCGGAGACGGGACGCGTCACCAACGAGCGCACGGTGGCCACGAGCCCGCCTGCCTGGTCCGTGACCTCCATGGCCAGTGCCGAACCGTCGGACTCGGCCGGACTCAGCCGTACCCGGAGGGCCGAGGCGCCCGTCGCGTACACGGACACACCGCTCCAGGCGAAGGGCAGCCGGATACCGGTCGCCGGCTCCGGCTGCTCCGCCGGGTCCGCCGCGGCCCCCATCGCGTGCAGGGCCGCGTCCAGCAGAGCCGGGTGCACACCGAAGCGGCGGGACTCCGCCTCCGCCTCCTCCGGCAGCATGACCTCGGCGAACACCTCGTCGCCGCGCCGCCACACGGCCCGCAGGCCCTGGAAGACGGGCCCGTACCGCAGGCCCGTACCGGCGGCCCGCTCGTAGTGTCCGTCCAGGGTGACGGCCTCGGCGCCGCGCGGTGGCCATTCCTGCTCCGCGGTAGCCGGGCGCGCCTCCCCCGGGGCCAGCCGGCCCGTCGCGTGCCGGATCCACTGCTCGCCTTCGCCGTCCGGCCGCGAGTGGACGGTCAGTGTCCGGCAGTCCGACTCGTCGGCGTCGCCGACCGTCACCCGTATCTGTACTCCGCCCTGTTCCGGCAGTACGAGCGGCGCCTCCAGCGTCAGCTCCTCCAGCCGACCGCACCCGACCCACGCGCCGGCGTGCAGCGCGAGTTCGACGAACGCGGTTCCCGGCAGGAGCACCGCCCCCATGACCTGGTGGTCGGCCAGCCAGCCGTGCGACGTCTGCGACAGTCGGCCGGTGAAGAGACAGCCGTCGGAGTCGGGCAGTGTCACGGCCGCGCCGAGCAACGGGTGGTCCGCGGCGCCCAGACCGACCGAAGCGACGTCACCGGCGGCCGGCACCGGCTCCAGCCAGTAGCGTTCGCGCTGGAAGGCGTAGGTCGGAAGGTCCACGCGTCGGGGGCCGTACGGTTCCAGGTAGGCGGCCCAGTCCACGTCCTGACCCTGGACATAGACCTGCGCCAACGCCTCCAGCAGCGTGCCCGCCTCACCACGGTCCTTGCGCAGCACC
>NZ_JBEZBT010000130.1:0-4373 GCF_040647235.1 Streptomyces sp. NPDC042638 | reverse complement strand
TTGCCGATGACCAGGCCCGGCTGCGACTCCTTGCCGCCGAAGTAGCTGATCCGCGGGTATGTCCGCGAGGAGCGTGGTGTCGGCAGCCGTCGGCTCGGCACCCGTCCACGGGCCCGGGTCTCAGCTGAAGCTGCCGAGTTCGTCGTCCAGGATGCCGAAGAGCTCGTCCGCCGTGGCCGTTTCCAGCCCGGCCCCTCCGGTGTGCCCGGTGCCGGTCTCCGGCGACTGCGCGGTGCCGTCCCACCGGGCGCTGAGCGTGCGCAGCCGGGCGGCCACCCGGGCCCGCTGCTCCTCGTCCGGCGCGGCCCCGTCCAGCGCGGCGTCCAGCACCGCCTCCAGGCGCACCACTTCGGCCTCGATGTCGACCACGTCACCCGAGGTGTCGCCGCCCAGCTCGGCGAAGAGGTGCCGGGCGAGCGCGTCGGAGGTCGGGTAGTCGAAGGTGAGCGTGGTGGAGAGCCTGAGGCCGGTGTCGGCGCTGAGCCGGTTGCGCAGTTCCAGGGCGGCCAGCGAGTCCACGCCCAGGTCGCCCAGGGGGCGCTGGGGGTCGACGGCGCTGCCGGAGCCGTGGCCGAGGACGTCGGCGACATGTCCGCACACCGTCTCCACCAGCAGGCGCAGGCCGTCGGCCGCTCCCAGCCCGGCCAGCCGCGCGGGCAGCGGCTCGGCGGACACCGGAGCCTGTGTCACGGCGCGGGCGGTGCGCCGTACGGCCGCGGGCGCGAGGCCCCTGACCAGGGCGGGCGCGTCCTCGGTGACCTGGACCCGGACCGGCAGCAGCAGGGCCCGGCCGGCGGCGGGGGCGCCGTCGGCGGCCAGCGCCCGGTCGAACAGGGCCAGCGCCCGGTCGGCCGGCAGCGGCAGGATCCCGTCACGGGCCAGCCGGCGCAGTTCGGTCTCGCCGAGCCCCGCCGCCATGCCCTCCCCCGTGTCCCACAGTCCCCAGCCGAGCGAGAGGGCCGGCAGCCCCTCGGCGCGGCGCCGCGCGGCCAGCGCGTCCAGGAAGGCGTTCCCGGCGGCGTAGTTGGCCTGTCCCGCCGCGCCCAGCGTGCCGGCGGCGGAGGAGAACAGGACGAACGCGGTGAGGCCGAGGCCGCGCGTCAGCTCGTGCAGATGCCAGGCGGCGTCGGCCTTGGGACGCATCACCGCCTCCAGCCGCTCGGGCGTGAGGTCGGTGAGGAGCCCGTCGTCCAGGACGCCCGCGGCGTGCACCACGGCGGTCAGCGGATGCGCGGCCGGCACGGACGCCAGCAGGGAGGCCAGCTCGGCGCGGTCGGACGCGTCGCACGCGGCGACGGTCACGGTCGCGCCCAGTGCGGCCAGATCGTCCAGGACACCGGGCTCGGGGACGCGTCCGCCGCGGCCGGCCAGCAGCAGGTGGCGTACGCCGTACCGGGTGACCAGGTGCCGGGCCAGCAGCCGGCCGAGGCTGCCGGTGCCGCCGGTGACCAGGACGGTTCCCTCCGGGTCGAGGACGGACGCCGGGGCCGGTCCGGCATCGGTGACCCTGGCCAGTTCCGGCACGTACACCGTGCCCGCCCGCAGGGCGAGTTCGGGTGCGCCGGTGGCGACGGCGGCCGGGAGGGCGGCGGCCGAGGCCGGGGCGTCGTCGGTGTCCACGAGCACGAACCGGCCGGGGTGCTCGACCGCCGCCGCCCGGACCATGCCCCAGATCACGGCCTGCGCGGGGTCCGGCGCCGCGCCGGCGTCGACGGTGACGGCGGACCGGGTCAGGACCACCAGCGACGCCCCGTCCGGCGAGTCGGCGAGGTGCCGGCGCAGGGCGCTGAGGGTCTGCACGGCGGTCTTCCGGGCCAGCGCGGGCGGTTCGGCGCCGGGGCCGGGGTCCGCGGTCACGGTCAGGGTGTGGGGTACGGGCGCGGAGCCGTCGGCGTCGACCGGCAGCGCGGTCCACCGCACGTGGAACAGGTCGCCGGGCTCGGGGGCCGCCGCGTTCAGCTGCTCGGCGGTCACCTGGCGGATGCGCAGCGACGCCACCTCGGCCACGGGTGCGCCCGTGCCGTCGTAGAGGCGCAGGGTCATGTGGTCGGCGGTCTGCGGGGTCAGGCGCAGCCGCACCGCCGTCGCGCCGGTCGCGTAGAGGGTGACGCCCTCCCAGGAGAAGGGCAGGGTCATCACGGTCGGGTCCTGGCCGTCGAGCAGGTCGATGGCGTGCAGTGTGGAGTCGAGCAGCGCCGGGTGCAGGGCGAAGCCGTCGGCCGCGGCGGCGTCCGGCAGGGCGAGTTCGGCGCAGACCTCGTCGCCGAGCCGCCACGCGGCACGCAGGCAGCGGAACAACGGGCCGTAGTGGTAGCCCTGTTCGGCCAGGTGGTCGTAGGTGGCGGTGACGTCGACGGGTACGGCGCCGGCCGGCGGCCAGTCGGCCACGGCTGCCGGTTCGGGTGCGGTGCGCGGGGCGAGGACGCCGGTGGCGTGCCGGGTCCACTCGCCGTCCGTGCCCTCCACGCGGGCGTGCACGCCGAGTTGCCGGCGTCCGTCGGCGTCCGGGGCGGCGGCGGTCACCTGGAGGTGGACGGCGCCCTGTTCGGGCAGCACCAGGGGCCGTTCCAGGCTGAGTTCCTCCACCCGTGGGCAGTGCGTGCGGTCGCCGGCCTGCACGGCCAGTTCGACGAGGGCGCTGCCCGGGACGAGGACGACGCCGGCCACGGCGTGGTCCGCGAGCCAGGGGTGGGTGGCCAGGGACAGACGGCCGGTCAGGGCCAGTGTGTCGTCTCCGGCCAGCGCCAGGGCGGCGCCGAGCATCGGGTGCCCGGCCGGTACCTGGCCGAGACCGCCGGCGTCGGCGACCACACCGGGCTCGTCGTCCAGCCACAGCCGCCGGCGCTGGAAGGCGTAGGTCGGCAGGTCGGTGCGGCGGGCGCCGGTGCCGGCGAACACGCGCTGCCAGTCGACGGGCACCCCGCGCACCTGGGCGGTGCCGAGCAGCAGCGCGAAGGTCTGCTCCTCGTCACGGTCGCGGCGCAGCGCCGGGACGAACGCCGACCGTTCGGGGTCGGTGACGGCGTGCGCGCCCATGGCCGAAAGGACGGCGTCGGGGCCGAGTTCGAGGAAGGTGCGCACTCCGTCGGCCGCCAGCGTGCGGACGCCGTCGCCGAAGCGGACCGTCTCGCGGACGTGCCGGACCCAGTACTCGGGGTCGCACAGCTCGTCCTCACCGGCGCGCGCTCCGGTCACGTTGGAGACGACCGGAAGGGCGGGCGGCGCGTAGCGCAGCTCACGGGCGGTCTTCTCGAACTCCGCCAGCATCGGGTCCATCAGCGGCGAGTGGAAGGCGTGGCTGACCCTGAGCCGCTTGGTACGGCGGCCGGAGAAGGCCGCGGCCACGGCGTCCACGGCGGCCTCGGTACCGGAGACGACGACGGCGCGGGGTCCGTTGACGGCGGCGACGGACACCTCGGGGCCGAGGTGGGGCAGCACCTCGTCCTCGGTGGCGTCGACGGCCAGCATCGCGCCTCCGGCGGGCAGTGCCTGCATCAGCCGGCCGCGGGCGGCGACCAGCCGGGCGGCGTCCGCCAGGTCCCAGACGCCGGCGGCGTGCGCGGCCGTCAGTTCGCCGACGGAGTGGCCGGCCAGCCAGTCCGGGCGCACGCCGTGGGACTCCAGCAGCCGGTACAGGGCGGTCTCCACGGCGAACAGGGCGCTCTGCGTGTAGAGGGTGTGGTCGAGCAGGCCGGCCTCCCGGGAGCCGGGCTCGGCCCACATCACGTCCCGCAGCGGGCGGTCGAGGTGGGCGTCGAGCGCCTGGACCACCTCGTCCAGTGCCCGGCGGAAGGCGGGGTGGGCGGCGTACAGGCCGCGGCCCATGCCCGGGCGCTGGGCGCCCTGTCCGGTGAAGAGGAAGGCGGTCCTGCCCTCGGCGGGCCGGCCGCGGACGACCGTGTCGGCGGCGGAGCCGTCGGCGAGCGCGGCCAGACCGGCCAGCAGCTCGTCCCGGTCACGGGCGACGACCGCGCCCCGGTGGGTGAGGGCGGCGCGGCCCGTGGCCAGGGAGCGGGCCAGGTCGGGCAGGGGCCGGTCGGCGACCTCGCGCAGCCGTGCGGCCTGGGCGGCCAGTGCCTCGGGGGTGGCGCCGGAGAGCACGAGCGGCAGCAGTGGGGCCGCCGCCTCTTCCGTGTCGGGGGCCGGTTCCCCGGCCGGTGCCTCCTCGATGATGGCGTGCACGTTGGTGCCGCTGATGCCGAACGAGGACACACCGGCCCGGCGGGGACGGTCCGTCGCCGGCCAGGCCCGCTCCTCGGTCAGCAGCCGCACGTTCCCGGCGTCCCAGTCGACCTGGGTGGACGGCTGGTCCACGTGCAGGGTCCTGGGGAGCACGCCGTGGCGCATCGCCATCACCATCTTGATGACGCCCG
>NZ_JBEZBT010000129.1:0-4456 GCF_040647235.1 Streptomyces sp. NPDC042638 | reverse complement strand
CCCCGGTGCCGAGCGCCCCGACAGAGCGGAGGCCGGGGCGGACCGGTCCGCGATCCGCCCCGACAACCGGTGGGCAGAGCGCCCGTGGCGCGGTCGAGGCGGTCAGCCGCAGCCGCCGCCGCACTGACACGCGCCGCCACTCTGACAGCCGCAGCTGCAGCCGGGACCGCACTGGCAACCACTCATCTGAGAACCCTGAGGCTGGGCAGGTCGCTGGCCGTTCATAGGCCCGTCCTTCCGTATATGCCCGGCGTTCTACCGAGCCATCAATGACCCAGCACTTCCCACGCTGCGGGCGGTCCTAAGCCTGCTCCGCGTGACATGCCGGGTGGACTGGGGTGACCTTGCGGCGCGGCGCGCTCCACCGCTCTCCCGACAGCTCCGGCGCACGAGGCTTCGACAACGACGCGGTCCCGCGGAAGGCGAGAAGCCGCTTCTGAGCTGACCCTGGCCCTCAATCAGGGCGAGGGTACAGCCGGGGTCGCCCGCTTCGAGCAGGCTACGGCAGGTCGGCGACCACCCGCTGCCACGCCTCGAACTCACCCCACCGCGGGTGCTCTGCCAGCGGTTGCCGCAGCGGCGCCACCGGGCTGAGCAGCCGGCGAACCATCCGGAGCGTGAGGATCTGCGAGCGCTCCAGCTCACGCCAGCGCGGCGCCAGCGCGGCGGCCGTCTCACGGTCCACCGGCAGGGCGTCGAGCGCCCGTTCGAGCACGGTCCGTGGATCGAGCAGCGGCACGTCCGTCCGCGCGCCCACCGTCTTGAACAGTGAGCTTCTGAGCCACAGGTCGCGCAGCAGCCATTCGCCGTGCTGCGCCCCCGTGGCCCGCTCGGCGGCGGCCAGCAGAGCCGACCATGCCGTGCCGACCGCCTGCCACCGCTCCACCGTCAGCCGGGCCGGATCCTTCTGGACGCGGGCGGCGAACAGCTGCGCCGCGGCGATCCAGTGGTGCACCGTGCCTTCCGCCCGGGCCACCTCCCCGGCCGACCAACGGCGTACGTGGGCGTCCAGGTCGAGCTGGTCGAGTCCATCCAAGAGCGCACTCATCCCAAGTGCACCCCGACCGCCTCGAACAGTTCCTTCCTCTCCCCGGTGTGGTGCTCGCGCCACGTCGCGAGCCCTCCCCCGGTCAGGACGCTCGAGGTGCGCACGATCCCGACGATGGTGCGCCGGGCCGCACGCTCGGCTTCCGTGACCAACTGAGCCATCCCGCTCCAGCCCTTCCGTTACCTGTGCGGACACACCCGCGCCGCGCTCAACGAAACCATGCTCGCGACGCATGTTCGCGCATGATCTCGGCGCAGGGCCGGCAGATGGCGGCTGCCAAGCCGGCACAGGTACCCGCGCCGCAAGTCGGCCATGACCCCCAGGCGACGCGGTCAGGCAGAGGGGCGCCGACTGGCGCCGCCTCCGCTGCCCCCTCAGCGGGATCAAGGTCTCCGGATGAGCGCCCATGACCCAGGACCCCAGCAGATCGCGCAGGGCCACGATGTCCTGGCGCAGCGCCAAGCCAGTGCGGAGCCCGCTACTGGCCTCGGTAACTCCGCAGCCGCTGATCTTGGCGCAGCTGAGGTGCCGTCACCGTGAATCCGCGCGACGATTGCGGAATCCCCAGGTGAGCAGAGTTTCGGCGAAGGTGCCTTCAAGCGGGTTAATGCACTTCCCCGCATGCGCGGGGAGCACGGCCGTACAGCGCGAGCAACCCCACGGGCGCGGGGTGTTCCGGCGGGCAGAGGACTCTTGAGGTCGCCATCGCCGGCACCGACAGCAAGCCTCCCCCCGAGTCGAGCCGAATGAGCAGGCCCGGGTCGCCAGCCACGCCGTGCCTGGTCCCACTCGCCGAGGCCTGGGACTCCGGCGCCTCGGCCTGGACTGCGGCGGAGCGGGAGGCTTACGCCAACGACCTCGGCGACGACCGCGCTCTGATCGCGGTCTCGGCCGCCTCCAACCGTTCCAAGGCCGACCAGGATCCCTCCACCTGGCTGCCGCCGGCCGCCGGGTACCGCTGCCAGTACGCCACCGACTGGATCGCCGACAAGACTCGCTGGGACCTGAGCATCGACACCGCCGAGTCCCGCACTCACCGACCTGCTCGACACGTGCCCCAACACACCGATCACGGTCACGCCAGCCTGCTGAGCACCGCGTCAAAGACGCAGTTACCGCAACCTGGCCATACCGCGAGGTCCGGACCGCATGCACAGGGCCCCTGACGGGACAGTCCGTGCGCTCCGGCCGACGGCCGTCGCAACGCGACCCTGCTCGGCGCCGGCACCCCCACCGGCCTGCCACCTCCATGTTCCGTGGCCGATGTCGACGTCGGCGCCGCGATCCGGCCGTGCTGCGCGGGCCGGCGGCACTTCAGAGGCTCGGCAAAGCGGTCGCTGCTGTGGGGCGGGGTTGCCGCGCCCGGGGTGAGCCCACCTGTGGGCAGTTGCGCGCCGTGATCGTTATCAGGCCGAAAACGGGACGGCGACCCGCCGCTGAAGCGGCCGGGGGAAACGTTGCAGCGCCCGGGCGGTGCGGTGCGGGACGGGTGGCTGGATGCTGATCACTCACCGGTATGAATGCGGAATTACCCGCCTGTACGTGGACATGCTGTCGTCGGTTGCCGGAGAGCAGCCGGCGGAACTCAGGCAGTGGGTCGTGGCCCCGACCGGGCTCGTGGGGAGGGCGCAGCGTGAAGCGTCCGACTGGGTCTGGAGCGGTGGGGTCAGCCGTGGGGGTGCCCGAGTTCTGCTTGCCCGTCGCCGGCGAAGTGGTCGCTCAACGAGTAGTTCTCCGACTGCCCGGAGAGTTTCGACAGCCTCCCGTACGGCGGCGGCCGGATGGAATCAACTGACGGCTGTCTGTGGCAGGCGGTCGGTGAACGGTGAAGGAATGACGATGAGCACTGCTCAAACAGAGGCACCGGAAGGTGAGCGCTCCACCGCGTCGATCAGCACGGTCGCGGGGACCGGAGTCCAGGGATTCGCCGGGGACAACGAGCGTGTTACGGCGGCCCAGTTGAACCGCCCCTACAGTCTCGCGATGGACAGCACCGGCACCCTCTACTTCTCCGACCGTGACAACCACCGGATCCGGAAGATCACGACTGACGGGAAGATCAGCACGGTCGCGGGGACCGGCACCGCGGGATTCAAGGGGGACAGCGGCCCTGCCGTCTCCGCCCAGCTGAAGACGCCGCGCGGGGTGGCGGTGGACAGCGCGGGCGACCTCTACTTCGCCGATAGTGAGAACCACCGGATCCGGAAGATCACGGCCGACGGGAAGATCAGCACGGTCGCGGGCACCGGCACCGCGGGCTTCCGTGGTGACGGCGGCCCGGCCACCGCCGCCCAGTTGAACCTCCCGTACTCGGTGGCGGTGGACAGTGCCGGCGTCCTCTACGTCGCCGACGGCGGCAATCACCGGGTCCGCAGGATCGCGGCCGACGGGCAGATCAGTACGGTCGCGGGGACCGGAGCCGCGGGATTCGGGGGAGACGGTGGTCCCGCGGTGTCAGCCTTGCTGAAATGGCCGATCGGGGTGGCGCTGGACGGCGCGGGCGCGCTGTACGTCGTAGACAGTCAGAACCACCGGGTCCGGAGGGTTACGGCCGACGGGAAGATCAGTACGGTCGTCGGCACGGGCACCTCGGGTTTCGGCGGTGACGGCGGACCTGCGGCCTCCGCGAAGCTGGCGGCCCCGGTAGGGGCGGTGGTGGACAGTACCGACACTCTCTACATCGCTGACTACGGCAACCACCGGGTCCGGAAGGTCACGGCTGACGGGACGATCAGCACGGTTGCCGGCACGGGTACCGCGGGTTTCGGCGGTGACGGCGGCCCGGGCACCTCGGCCCAGCTGAACAACCCGATCGGGTTCGCGGTGGACTGCGTCGACACCCTCTACATCGCCGACTACAACAACCACCGGATCCGGAAGATCGCGTCGGCGAGGATGGCTGGGCTGCCCGAGTCGGGCACGGTGGTCTCCTGGGCGAATGTCCGCAGCAGGCTGCGGATGGGGGTCCACCGGGAGTCCCTCAAGGACGGGGCCGAGATCCACCAGGTGCTCACCGCCCCCAGAGACCATCAGCGGTGGCGGCTGGTCGTGGCGGGCCGGGAGGACGGCGATGTGCTGTACCGGATCGAGAACGTGCGCAGCGGCAGGGTGCTGGAGGTCGTCGGAGCCCAGGAGGCGGTCGGGGCGGTGGTGGCGCAGCGCGCCTACGAGGGCAGCGACGCACGCCATCAGCAGTGGCGGCTGATCCCGGTGGGCTCCGCGAACGGCACGCCGGCGGTGTATGAGATCGCGAACCGTAACAGCGGTCTTCTCCTGCGTGTCGACACCAACGCCCGCGCGGCGATCAGGCAGGACGGCGCGGAGGGCGACCACCGGGAACGGCAGTGGCAGCTAGGTCGTCCCGGCAGCCGAAGAGCGCATACCCCTCACTCAAAGCGGCAGGCAGCT
>NZ_JBEZBT010000128.1:0-4535 GCF_040647235.1 Streptomyces sp. NPDC042638 | reverse complement strand
GGCCGGGTGCGGGAGCGGCCGGGTGCGGGAGCGGCCGGGTGCGGGAGCGGCCGGGCGCCCTCCCGGCGGATGCCCTCCCGGCGGGTGCGGGAGCCGGGCGCTGTCCCGGCCGGGTGCGGGAGCCGCGTGCCGCCGCGGCGGGTGCGGGAGCGGCCGGGCGCCCTCCCGGCGGACGCTCTCCCAGGGATGCCCCTGGCGGGTGCGGGAGCCGGGTGCCCTCCCGGCGGGAGCGGCCGGGCGCCCTCCCGGCGGATGCCCTCCCCTCGGATGCCCCCCGGCGGGTGCGGGAGCCGGGTGCCCTCCCGGCGGATGCCCTCCCGGCGGGTGCGGGAGCGGCCGGGCGCCCTCCCGGCGGTGCCGTCCCTGCGGGTGCCGTCCCGGCGGGAGCGGCCGGGTGCCCTCCCGGCTGGTGCCGGAGCCGGGTGCTGTCCCGGCCGGGTGCGGGAGCCGCGTACCGCCGCGGCGGATGCCCTCCCCGCGGGTGCGGGAGCCGGGTGCTGTCCCGGTCGGGTGTCGGTGTGGCGGGCGGGTCCGGGGGTGCCGGAAGGGCCGGCGTCGTCGGCTGACGGAAAAGTGCGGTTCGCCGGGGCCACCGCCATATGATCCTGCTCCATGGGAGATGCCCGAATTGCCGTGGAGCAGCGCGCCGACGCCGAGCGGACGGGCGGGTGGGCGCGGTGGTCCGCGGGGGCTTCCCGGCGGGCCGCCGCCTTCGCCGTCTGGTACCTGCGGACCGTCGCCTTCATCAACTTCCTCAGCGCCGTGTGGGTCTCGCTCGGCCAGGACGTGCGCCGGCACAACCAGGACGACTTCTTCACGCCGTACCTGCTGACGGCCGGTTTCGCCTCCGGCGTGTTCACCGCCTTCCTGGCGATCACCATGCGGCGCAGGAAGCGGGCCGCGTGGATCCTCAACATGGTGACGAGCGGCCTCTTCCTGGCCCTGTTCACGGTCGCCATGACGTTCCCGGAGATCCGGCGGTACGCGCAGAACTGGATCTCCCTGGCGCTGACGGCCGCCTTCGTGGCCGCGCTGCTCGCCGGCCGCCGGGAGTTCTACGCCAAGGGCGACCGGTCCAACCCCCGGCTCGCGGCCACGGTGGCCGTCGGCGGCGGCCTGGTCGCGAGCCTGCTGGCCGGGCTGCTGGTGACGGTCACCAACCGGGCGCCGGACGCGGCCCGCTCGACGTTCGCGGAGCGCTGGCACTACGGCACCCTGCGCCTGATCTCCGTCGCGGCCGAGGAATCCCACTTCCCGGCGATCTCCCCGCCCAACTGGGCCAACGTCGCCGTCAACGTGCTCAGCACGGTCCTCGTCCTCGCCGTCCTCTTCGCCGCCTTCCGCTCCCGGCGGGCCGTCGACCCGCTCACCGTCGACGACGAGAAGCGGCTGCGCGGGCTGCTGGAGCGGCACGGCGACCGCGACTCGCTCGGCTACTTCGCGCTGCGCCGGGAGAAGAGCGTGGTGTGGTCGCCGACCGGCAAGGCCGCCGTCGCCTACCGCGTCGTCGGCGGGGTGAGCCTGGCGTCCGGGGACCCGCTCGGCGACCCGGAGGCCTGGCCGGGGGCGATCGCGCCCTGGCTGGCCGAGGCGCGGGCGCACGGCTGGATCCCGGCGGTGATGGGCGCGAGCGAGGAGGCCGGGACGGTGTACGCCCGGCACGGGCTGGACGCGCTGGAACTCGGGGACGAGGCGATCGTGGAGGTCGCCGAGTTCACCCTGGAGGGGCGGGCGATGCGCACCGTGCGCCAGGCGTACAACCGGGTGAGGCGTGCCGGGTACGAGGTGCGCGTCCGGCGGCACGAGGACATCCCCGCGGACCGGCTCGCCTATCTCGTCGAGCGCGCCGACGACTGGCGGGACGGCGCCACCGAGCGCGGCTTCAGCATGGCGCTCGGCCGGCTCGGGGACCCCGAGGACGGCCGGTGCGTGATGCTGGAGTGCACCGACGCCGACGGGCGGCTGCGGGCGCTGCTGTCCTTCGTGCCCTGGGGGCCGCACGGGCTGTCCCTGGACCTCATGCGGCGCGACCGGGACTCCGACAACGGGCTGATGGAGTTCATGGTCATCGAACTGCTGCGGCGGGCCCGCGAGATCGAGATCACTCAGGTGTCGCTCAACTTCGCGATGTTCAGGTCGGTCTTCGAACGTGGCGCACGCCTCGGTGCCGGACCGGTGCTGAGGCTGTGGCGGTCGCTGCTCAGCTTCTTCTCCCGCTGGTGGCAGATCGAGTCGCTGTACCGCGCCAACGCGAAGTACCGGCCCATCTGGGAGCCGCGGTTCCTGCTCTTCGAGAAGAGCGCGGACCTGCCGCGCATCGGCCTCGCCTCGGCCCGCGCGGAGGGCTTCCTGGAGGCGCCGGGGCTGCCCAAGTGGCTGCACCGCAGGCACCTGGACACGCATCGATGACCGCACGGGGATGAGGAACGCTTGATGGGAACGCTCGCCCGCTGGGCCCGCGCCGAATGGGGGCTGCTCTGCCTCACCGTGCGCGAGCCCCTGCGCGGACGGGGGCTGCCGGCGGTCCCCATGACCGTCGGCGCGGTCGCACTGACGGCTCTCCTCCAGTACGTGCAGAACCAGCCGTGGGGCTACCAGCCCGTCCAGAGCCTCGGCGCGGTACGGGCCGCGGACCCGCTGTGGCTGGCCCTGCTGCGCACTCCCCTGTCGCTGTTCGTGCCGGCGCTGGACCTGCCGGTGTGGGGGGCGCTGGCGCAGATCCTGCTGGTGTTCGGGATCGCCGAACTGTGCCTGGGCTGGTGGCGGACGCTGACCATCGCCTACGTCGCCACGCTCGCCGGGACCCTGTACGCGCGCCTCGGGATCACCCTCGGCCCGCATGCCCCGTTCGGGCTGCCGTGGGCCGACGCGCAGGTGGTGGACACCGGCCCGTCGGCGGCGGTGGTGGGGCTCGCGGTGTTCGTGAGCTGGCGGTACGGCGCGTATGTGACGGCGGGCGCGGTGACCGCCGCGATGGTCGTCGAGGTGCTGTTAAAGGAGAACCTGGCGGGCAAGGAGCACCTGGCCGCGCTGATGGCGGTGGGGCTGCTGTGCCTGGCGGCGCTGCGGCACCGGCACCGCGGCCGGTCCGGCACCGGCCGCCCTCACCGGTGGTCGGGCAGGTGGGCCGGGCGGGGGTCGGGCTTGCCGCCGATCCAGTCCTGAACGGCGCGGCGCGGCCGGGCCCAGCGGCGGTCGTGCCGGTAGGCGCGCAGGGCCGCCCGGGCGCGGGCGCGGGGGCGCCGGCCGTAGAAGCGGCGGGACCACAGGGAGCCGGGGCGGGCGAGCCGGACCGCGCCGACGAGCGCGACCAGCGGCACCGCGACCCCGAGCACCGCGACCCGCGTCTTGCCCTTGCCCAGGGCGATGAGGGAGAGGACGAAGTTCGCGGCGACGTTGGCGATGACCGTGCCCCGGTCGGCCAGTTCCGCCTGGGTGAGGTCGTTGACACCGAACGGTGAGAAGCCGGCCAGCAGCAGTCCGACCAGTGCGGCGGTGAGCACGACGGCCTCTACGCTCTTGCGGCCGTCCTCGCTCCAGTAGACGTCGTCCAGGTGCAGGATCAGCGCGAACTCGTCCAGCACCAGGCCCGCTCCCGTGCCGAAGACGAGGGCGGCGACGGCTGCGCCCGCGCCGTGCCGGTCGCCGGCGACGGCGCCGAAGCCGCCGACGATGGTCAGGACGACCCCGGGGACGACGTGGTGGATGTGCAGGCCGCCCGCCTTGACGTTGCCGAAGGGGCCCTTGCCGGCCCGGATCAGACGGGTGATGACCCGGGTGACGACGAAGGTCACGACGAAGGCACCGAGGGCGAGCAGCAGCGGGAGCTTGCCCGGCTCGACGATGTTCCGCACCCACCAGTGCCCCATATGCGCACCTTATCCCCGGGTGCCGGAGGGGGCCTCGGGACCGCCGGGTAACCTGCGCCGGTGCTCAAGTCCTCCCCTCACGACGGTCTCCGCTTCGCCTTCGGGACGCTCACCGTGCTGCCCGTCCGGGTGCACCGCTGGGACCGGGGGGCCGCACGCGCCGGGATGCTGTGCGCCCCGGCGGCCGGACTGGTCGTCGGCGGCTGCGCGGCCGGGCTCGGCCTGCTGCTGCTCCTGCTCGGCGCCGGCGCGCCGCTCGCGGCGGTCGCCTCGGTCGCCGTACCCGCCGCGCTCACCCGGGGCCTGCATCTCGACGGGCTCGCCGACACCGCCGACGGGCTGGGCAGCGGCAAGCCCGCCGAGGACGCGCTCAGGATCATGAAGCAGTCGGACATCGGGCCGTTCGGCGTGCTCACCCTCGTCCTGGTGCTGCTGGCCCAGGCCGCCGTGCTGGCGCAGCTCTACGCCGACTCCTGGGCACGGGGTGCCGTGGCCGCCGTGGCCTCGGCGGTCGCGGCCCGGCTGGCGCTCGCCCTGGCCGCTCGCACCGGGGTCCCGGCCGCCCGCCCGGAGGGGCGGGGGGCGGCCGTGGCCGGGGTGGTGCCGAAGGCCGCCGCGTTCGGTCTCGCGGCCGGGGTGGTGGCGGCGGCCGGGGCGGCGGGGGCC
>NZ_JBEZBT010000127.1:0-4651 GCF_040647235.1 Streptomyces sp. NPDC042638 | reverse complement strand
CGCCGGACGACGTTGAACAAAACCGACCGAGTTCCACCGTTCGCTACACAGACCCTCCGCTGAGGACTGGAATCAGAATGAGGTCTGGGGAGCCGGGAATGACGGCATGTCAGCTCTCATTGATGCGGCCCGGAAGGGGTGGTTGCGGCCGAGACTCGTGGTGGGCCCAGGCCGTGGGAGGTTGACGATGGGCTCTGGGAGCGTATCGAGCCGCTGTTTCCGGTGATTGAGCGGCGCTTCCGGTACCCGGGGCGTCGCGGGCTCGATGACCGGCGGGTTCTGTGCGGCATCCTGTTCGTGCTCTACACCGGGATCCCCTGGCCTACCTCCCGCAGGAACTCGGCCTCGGCTCCGGGATGACCTGCTGGAGGCGACTGCGGGAGTGGAACCAGGCCGGGGTCGGGCAGCGCCTGCACGGGATGTTGCTGGCCGAACTGCGGGCGGCCGGCGTACTGGATCTGTCGCGGGCGTCGGTCGGCTCGAGCCATCTGCGGGCGATAAGGGCGGTGCGGCCACCGGCCCGTCCCCGGTGGACCGGGGCAAGGCCGGCAGCAAGCACCACGTGATCGTCGACGCCCACGGCATCCCGCTGGCCGTCACGCTGACTGGCGGCAACCGCAACGACGTGACCCAGCTGATCCCACTGATCCGAGCCGTCCCGCCGATCCGAGGCAAACGCGGCCAACCGCTGCGCCGCCCGAAGCACCTCTACGGGGACCGCGGCTACGACTACGAGAGCTATCGCGACCAGGTCCGACGGTTCGAAATTACCCCGCACATCGCCCGACGCGGCACCGAACACGGTTCTGGACTCGGCGTACACCGATGGGTCGTGGAAGGCGCCATCGCACTACTGCACTGGTTTCGCCGCCTACGCATCCGCTGGGAGATCCGCGACGACATCCATCAGGCCTTCATCACGCTCGGTTGTGCCGTCATCTGCTGGCGACGGCTGAGGACCCCGCTCTGATTCCAGTCGAAAGTAAGGTGGAATCCCATGTCGCGAACCCGCGCCAAGCGCAAGGAGGCGGAATGCTCGCTAACGCGTCGGTGCTAGCGGCCGGAAGGCGTCATTCGGTCGGACGGCGCTGGGATGGAACCGTTCTCGCCGTGGGCAATACCGCAGCCGCTGAATGTCGTGTCGAGCGATGGGAAGACGTCATCGCGGTGGCAGCCGGCAACGTCCATACCGCGACGAACACGGGCAGGTCTCATACGGTGGGACTCCGGTCGGACGGCACGGTGCTGGCAACGGGGTGGAATGGCGATGGGTAATGCGATGTCGCCGGATGGCGAGGCGTCACGGCCGTGGCCGCAGGCTGGCGCCGCACATTTGGGCTACTCGCGAACGGCCGCGTGTTAGCAGTTGGCCGGAGTTCAGAAGGACAGTGCGACGTGCGGTCCTGGAGCGAGATGGTCGTCCTCTCGTGTGGTGACTGGCACTCCGTCGGCGTCCGGTCGGACGGTTCTGCACGGGCCGCGGGGAACAACCGACGAGGGCAGTGTGCCGTTGAATGGTGGCGTGACCTAGCCGCCATTTCGGCCGGGTATCTCCATACCGTCGGCCTCAGAGCCGACGGGCGGGCAGTAGCGACCGGAGACCGGGAAACCGGGGCGTGCGCGGTCGATGAGTGGGAAGACGTCGTAGCGCTCAGCGCGGGCAGCTACCACACCGTCGGGGTCACAGCGTCCGGGCGGGTCCTCGCAGCGGGAGACAACAGCTACGGACAGTGCAAAGTCGACAACTGGCGCGACATTGTCGCCGTGGCGGCCGGTTCAACGCACACCCTCGGCCTGCGTGCCAACGGCACAGTCGTGACCGCAGGGAACAACGCTGACCGACAGTGCGAAGTCGATGCCTGGTCTGGAGTCCAGCTTCCATAGGCCCCCGGGCCGCGCACGCCAACGCAGAACTGACATACCGTCACTCGCGGACTCCGGAGACCTCATTCTGATGCCAGTCCTTAGGCGGTTCCCCACGTCCGTTCGACCCGGGCGGCGGTGCGGCGTTGGACTCCATCTGCACGAGCTGCACGGAGCCGTCGCCGGATACGAGGATGACATCGCACCCGGTGTCGGATGCGAGGCCGTTGCGCCGCGCCGGACCCATCTGCTCCCGGTAGAGATCGGCGAAGGCGGTGTCCGGCTGGGAATCGCGCGTAGGCAACGTCCAGGTGTAGTGCGTCAGGCGGTGTGCAGGAGGTGCGCCCGCGGCGGAATGCGCCGGCTGCCGCCGGATGATGACCTCGTACCGGCGTATGCCCGACGGCACCAGCCTCTGCCAGTTCCCACTCGTCCAGCACGACGGCCTGGTTCTCGAGGGAGAGGATGCCGCGGGCGTGGCCGCAGCGGCGGAAGCAACGGATCGTCGGGTGGTCCCCTGCTCGAAGGCGGAGTGGGTGCTCGCCGGGCGCAGGCGGCGAGCGGCGTTGTTCACGAAGTCGTCGTGGGCGACCTTCGTGGCCTCACGGGCCGTGGTCAGGTCCTCGGTGGAGGCGTACGCGTTCCGGATCGCGTAGGTCAGCGTGATCACGCGGTCGGCGGCGGCGCGCACGGCCCAGGCAGTCGGTGTCGGCGCCCTTGAGGTCGGCGTCGCCGCGTCCGGAGCGCCCGGCGGTGGTCGCTGGTGGCGCAGGTCAGCGGGGTGAGGGCCGCCAGGCGGTCGCGGCGGACCGCGTCGTTGTGGCTGACGCGGCACCGACTGTTCGGCGGTGCGCTCCCGGAAGCGGCCTGAGACGATCGCGCCCAGCGGGGTGGCGAGGGCGGCGGTGACGAGGGCGGGTAACACGGAGGCTTTCGCTGTGTGCTGATGAGCGGGACCGGGGGAGCGCTGCGCCCGGCCTTCCGGTCGGGCGCGGCGCTCTCGGTGGGGCTACCGGGGGGCGGTGTCGGTGACCACGAGGAACTGGTCGGCGGCCAGGTCCGTCACGACCCGGGCGTCCGGCGTGCCTTGGTTGCGCTGGTGAGGGTTCTCCTTGCTCATGCCAGCGAGAACTTCTGGGCTGCGGCGCCGTTGCAGTCCCAGATCTGCAGGCGCGTGCCGTTGGCGGTGGCACCCGACGGCGAGTCGATGCACCGGCCGGTGGCCGGATTGGACATAGAGCCGTCGGCGTTGGCGACCCAATTCTGGTAGCCGCCGCCGTTGCAGTTGGCCAGCTGGAGCTTGGTGCCGGCCGCGTTCACACCGCCTGCGATGTCCAGGCACTTGCCCAGCGTACGCAGGGTCTGGCCGTTCCAGGTCCACTTCTGGTCGAGCGACGTTGCCTGCTGGCAGTCCCACAGCTGGACCGCGGCGCCGTCGCCGCCGGTGTCGTCGCCCGCCACGTCCACGCACTTGCCGCCCGGTCCGTAGATCGGCGTGCCGATGGCGAACTTCTGGGCTGCGGCGCCGTTGCAGTCCCAGATCTGCAGGCGTGTGCCGTTGGCGGTGGCACCCGACGGTGAGTCGATGCACCGGCCGCTGGTCGGGTTCCGCAGAGAGCCGTCGGGCTGGCGCACCCATGACTGGTAGCCGCCGCTGTTGCACGTGGCGAGTTGCAGCTTCGTACCGGCGGCGCTGTTGCCGCCGGCGATGTCCAGGCACTTGCCGAGGGTCTGCAGGGTCTGGCCGCTCCAGGTCCAGTGCTGGTCCTTGGCCGCCGACTGGCAGTCCCACAGCTGGACCGCGGTGCCGTCGCCGCCTGTGTCGTCGCCCGCCACGTCCACGCACTTACCGCCGGGTCCGGTGATCGTCTGGCCGCTCACCGAACCGCCGCCACCACCGCCTCCGGAGCCGGGCGCCTTGTTGTAGACGGCGACCGAGTCGATGGTCAGCTTGCCGCCGGAGACCGTCGACGCGTTCGGGCCCCCGCCGAAGGCGTCCGGGAAGCCGCCGCCGATCGCCAGGTCGTAGATGATGAAGAACGGGTGGTCGACCGCGTCGGACCAGGTCGTGGCGTCCACCTGGCTGGCGTTGACCGTGAAGAAGTTGTTCCCGTCGAGATAGAACCTGATCTGCTCCGGCGACACCGAGCGGTCGATCTCCGCCGCGTAGTCGTGGAAGCCGGTCTGGCAGCCCGAACAGGCGCGTTCACCCGAGCCGATACCGGTCGACTCGTTGCACGGTCCACCCGGGTTCACACCGCAGTGCAGGGTGCTGAAGACGGAGCTGCGGCCGTTGATGTCCTCCATGATGTCGACCTCGCCGGACTTCGGCCAGGTCACACCGTCGCGCAGCGGCGCGCCGAGCATCCAGAACGCCGGCCAGTAGCCCGCGCCGTTGTTGGTGGTGACGTTGGGCTGCTGGAGGACGGACTCGATGCGTACGACACCGCCGGCGGGGGCGCCGAAACCCGCCGACTGGGTCTCCACGCGCCCGGAGGTCCATCCGCTGCGCGCGTCGGAACCCGAGTGCAGGGCCTGGAGCACCAGATGACCCTGACCGTCGTAGTAGACGTTCGAGGTGCTGTTGGTCATCGTCTCGATCTCACCGGTGCCGAAGTTGCTGCCCGGCCCGGTGTCGTACTTCCACAGGCTCTGATCGATGCCGGTGCCGGACGCACCGTTGAAGTCGTCGCTCCAAGTGAGCGTGAAGCCCGGCGGTGGCGAGGGGACTGCCGCCCAGTGTGGACAGCACCGCCTCCAGGTGCTCGCGCAGCAGCAGGAACGCCGC
>NZ_JBEZBT010000126.1:0-4747 GCF_040647235.1 Streptomyces sp. NPDC042638 | reverse complement strand
CACCTCGGGGCACCCGGCGGGACCCCGTCACCGCGGGAGGTCGTCGCCGGGCCGGGGGCGGGGCGGCCGGGGGCCCGGCCGCCCCCGGGGGGCCCCCACTCGTGTGAAAGGCACCCTGCCGAAGTGGTTTGGGACGGATCCGGCGCATCGGACGTACCACAGGGTGCGTGTGCGCTGCAGCGGCCTCGCAGGATCAGCAACGGAACCCTCTGCACCTGCTATGACCGTGGGGCCGCTGCACCCGGCCCATTCCCGGCCCATTCCCGGCGCATTCCGGTGCGGTCTCGGCGGTCAGCCGGGCGGCCTGCGGCGGGTGCGCAGCGCCGGTACCAGGCAGACCGTGGTCGCGACGACGGCGAGCGAGGCGGGCAGGCGTGCCCATGAGGTGCCGGCGACCGGAGCCTGGGCGGCCAGCAGCACCACCGCGCTCGCGGCGGCGGCCGTCAGTGCGGGTGTCGCCCGCGGACGGCCGGGCGGGACGGTGACAGCGGCTGTCCACGCATCGGTGACGAGCAGGTAGGCGAGGAACAGGGCGGCGATGCAGGCGACCAGCCAGACCGCGGGGCCGGTGAGGGCCGCGACCGCTATCGCCGCCGCCGGGAGCACTGTCGTCCTGTAACGGGCCGCGAAGGCCGGTGCGGATACCGCCACAGGCGCAGCGCGGCGGTCACGACGAGCAGGGCGATGCCGAGCCCGAGCAGGACGTGCGTCAGCCCCCAGTGCACACCGTGGCCGGCGTGCCCGGCAGGCTGTGCCGGTGGCACGGTGGGCAACGGGTCCGGCCGCCGACTGGGGCGCGGTGACGACTCGTGGCCGCTTCCGGAGCCGCCGCTTCCGGAGGAACCGAACCGGTGCAGGACGATGACGAGCAGCGGGACGACCAGCGACGCGGCCGTCAGGACGCGGCTCACGCCGTCGACCATCCGCTGTTCCACCGGGGTGAGTTCGCGGGCAGCGCCCACCTGCTTCCGGTACTTCTCGCGCAGCGCCAGGCAGCCGAGGAGCGACAGACGGGCGAGGCCGACCACGAGGACGGGGTTGCCGCCGAGACGTCCGCGGCCCTTGGCGAACACGCCCCTGTCGGGGTGCAGCAGCAGTGCTCCCAGGACCAGTCCGCACACCACCAGCACCGTCGGCGCGGCCTGTGCGGCGCCGACCGTGCTGTGCCGCCGTCGCCCGCCCGCCGTACGCTCCCGCCCCACCGCCGCGACCCCTCCTTCGTGATCGGCGGCTTCGCACACCGGTCGACGGCGTGTCAGCAGGGGGTCGCCGGTGGGGCGGCCGAGGCGGGAGCCCAGCGCGCCACCCGCCGCTTCACGTCGTGCGTGCGCTGCGGCCACGCACCGCGATGCCGACCGTCCGTCGCACCCGGTGCCGAAGCGACCCGCGCTGAGTACTGATTCCTGACCTCCCGGTTTCACCGCGAGCGCCCGGGGCGAGTGTGCGGTGGAGCCCGGCACGCCACCCGTGCCACGCGGCTCGCTCATCGGCGGGAACGACACTGGCTCGCCTGGACGATGAGGGTGGCCGGTTCTGGCGGTCGTCCCTGTCGGCCGAGTTCGCGCCGACGTCACGCCGCCCGGCACCCCGCACTCCGCGCTGACCCGGGATTCCGCGGCCGTACGGCCGTACTGGTCGGCGACGGCGCTGACGGCCGCGCCGGGCCGAGTGCCCTGGCGGAGTGGACCCGGGCCAGGGCAGACTCACCTGACGGCATCCGCTCCCCGCCGGGAGCCGCGTCTCCCGCCCGCCATCGCGGCGGCACCGTGGTCGCCGCCGCGTGCCACGACGGTTCCTGCCGGCTGACCGCCCGGGGCATCGGGGCACGGGTCGTCGGCCGCGGGTTCTGGCAGGACGGTCGCCGCCTGGTCCTGTGGTGCGCCGACGACGTGGTGCTGTGGGAGGGCGGGTTCGACTGCCGGGCCGTCGCCGGCGCGTACGCGGGCGGCACGGTGCGCTACTGCGACGGTACCGAACTTCGTCACGCTGCGGCCGGTGAACAACGACTGACGGGTCCCTGCCGGACACGGCCGAGGAGCATGACGGCCTTCCTCGGACTCGCTCGCTGTCCGGGCCGGACGGTCACGTCACCAGGCCCCGGCTTCCGAGCCTCGTAGCGGCTGCGGCCCTGCCTGCCGCGTGTGCTGTGGGATACCGTGGCTGCTGCGTCACATCTCTTGACGCAGCGGTGCGCGGGTGGGATGGCCGCCGTGGCGGTGTCTGCCCGGTGCCGGGCGGTGGCCTGAGGGCGGGGATGCTCGTGACCGTACAGCCCATGTTCGTCGGGGGAACCCGGCCCGACGGGTTGCCCGCGGCGCTGTCGGATCCGCGACGCCTGGCCGCCGTGGAGGCGACCGGGCTGCTGGGCACCGGGCCGGACGACGTGTTCGAGGATCTCGCGCAGGTGGCGGCGGCGGTGACCGGGTGCGGCCGTGCCTTCATAACGCTGGTCGACGAGCACCGTTCGTTCTGGAAGTCGTGCGTCGGCGTGGACGCCGCGGACATCTCCCAGCGGCAGAACCCGGTCGCGGAGAGCTTCTGCTACTTCCTGGTCGGTCTGGACGGCGCTCCGTTCGTGGTCGAGGACGCCGCCGCTGATCCCCGGACCGCCGGCCATCCGGCGGTGGGACCGATGAAGATCGGCGCCTGGGCCGGCTACCCCGTCCTGGGCCGGGGCGGTGAGGTGCTGGGCAGCATGTGCGTGATCGATGAGAACCGGCACGCCTGGCAGCCCGCCGAGCTGGCCACCCTGGCCACCATGGCCCGCGCGGTGAGCAATGAGATCAATCTGCGTGTCTCGCTCACCACCGTGCAGGACGCCCTGACCAGCGCCCGCGAGGCGCTGGAGACATCCACCCTGCTGGCCCGCAGCCTGCAGGACAGCCTGCTGCCCCCGGTGCTGAGCCGGGTGCCCGGTCTGGAGACCGCGGCCTCCTACCTCCCGGCGGCCGGCGGCACGAGCGTGGTCGGCGACTTCTACGACCTCTTCCGTGCCAAGGGACCGTGGTGGTGCACCGTGATGGGCGATGTGTGCGGCAAGGGAGTGGAGGCCGCGAAGGTCACCGCCCTCGCCCGCTACACCCTGCGCGCCGAGGCCACCCAGCACCTCTCGCCCGCCACCGTGTTCGAGCACCTGAACTCCGCCCTCATCGACCAGCGACAGGGCGAACGGTTCCTTACCGCCGTCTACGCCACCTTCCGCACCACCCCGGGCGGTATCGCGGGACGGTTGTGCACGGCCGGGCACCCCCCGGCCCTGATCCGGCGCGCCGATGGCCGCGTCCAGGAGATCGGCAGGCTGGGCAGCCTGCTCGGCGTCCTGCCCGAGGTCAAGCTCACCGACGTCCGTTTCCGCCTCGCCCCCGGCGACGCGCTTCTGCTCTACACCGACGGCGCCACCGAAGCCCGCGCCCGGCGCACCCCCACGTCCGGCGAGCGCCCGCTGTTCGGCGAGGCCGCCCTGACCGCCGCGTTCGCCGACTGCGCGGGCCTGGACGCATCGGGCATGGTCCGCCACCTCGCCGGCACCCTCACCGCGCACAGTGAAGGATGGGCCAGCGACGACACCGCCTTGCTCGCTCTGCGGGTCCCGCCCCGCCCACCGGCGCCCTGACCCGTCTCCGGCAGGGGCTGCACCGCGTCACGGCGGGTGGCCACACCCGCGGCCCGGGCGTCTGTCCGGCGCCCTGACCGGCCTCCGGCATGAGCTTCACCGCGTCACGGCGGGCGGCCACGGAGCTGCACCGCGTCACGGCGGGCGGCCACACCCGCGGCCCGGGCGTCCGTCCGGCGCCCCGAGCCCTCGCAAGGCGGTCAGCGTGGCCCGACCCGGTGAGTCTCGGTGGGACCAGGCGGTGCGACGGCCGGTGCCGCGTCTTAGGCTGCGGTCATGACCGACATCAACGCCCCGACGCCCCGCGACGCCTTCGAACTGCTGCTGGCCGGTAACCAGCGCTTCGTCGCAGGCTCCCCCGAGCACCCGAACCAGGACGCGACCCGCCGCGCCGAGATCGCACCGTCCCAGCAGCCCTTCTCCGTGCTGTTCGGGTGTTCCGACTCCCGGCTGGCCGCCGAGATCATCTTCGACCGCGGCCTCGGCGACCTCTTCGTCGTGCGTACCGCGGGCCACGTCATGGGTCCGGAGGTGCTGGGGAGCATCGAGTACGGCGTCGACGTGCTGGGCTGCCCGCTGGTGGTGATCCTCGGCCACGACTCCTGCGGCGCCGTCGGTGCGGCCTGCGCCGCCCTGGAGAACGGTGTGACACCGGCCGGATACATCCGGGACGTCGTCGAGCGGGTGACCCCCAGCGTGCTGGCAGCGCGGGCCGCCGGACAGGTCGAGCCCGAGGAGATCCTCGCCGAGCACATAAGGCACACGGTCGACCTGCTGCTGGACCGCTCCCGGGTTCTCGCCGAGAAGGTCGCCGCCGGGCAGGCCGCGGTGGTGGGCCTGTGCTACCGCCTGGCCGACGGCAGCGCGCAGCTCGTCGCCTCCCGCGGCCTGGACACGGCGGTCCCCGCCGCATCCTGACCGCGGCGGATCCACCAGGAAACAGCCACGTCAAGGCTCGCCTTCAGGACCGGGCCGCAGGCAGGAACCGGCCCGTCGAGCACGGGACGACCCTGTGGCCCGGCAGGCAGTACCAGTTCGGCATGTCCAAGATCTCGGACCACGACTTGGGATAACGACTTCGGCCCACGGTTCCGCCCCCACCTGGACCACTAGCGGCTCCGGCGCGCGGCCCGA
>NZ_JBEZBT010000125.1:0-4940 GCF_040647235.1 Streptomyces sp. NPDC042638 | reverse complement strand
CGAGGGTGCTGACGACCGCGTCCACCGACCGCTCCTGGAAGAGCGCGACCCGGCTGCCGACGCGGACCCCTTCCGCGATCAGCCGGTGCGCCGCGCTGTTGGCCAGCTCGTCCAGCTCGCGGTACGTCAGCCGCCGCCCGCCGTGCACGACGGCCACGGCGTCCGGGGTGCGGACGGCCTGCGCGGCGAACAGCTCGCCCAGCCCGGCGTCGGCGCTTTCGGTGACCGGACCCGCCCAGCGCTCCAGCAGCAGTTCGCGTTCCCCGGCGGACAGCAGCTCCAGCTCCGTGACGGGGAGGTCGGGCGTCTCGGCGGCGGCCTCCAGGAGTCGTACGAGCCGGTCGGCGGCCGCCTGGATCGTGCTCGCGTCGTACAGGTCGGTGGCGTACTCGACGGTGATGTCCAGCCCGCCCGGTTCGCCGTCCGCCCCCCGGTGCTCCGCGAAGCCGAAGGTCAGGTCGAACTTGGCGATCTCCACCTCGGAGAACTCGTACGCCGTCCGCAGCCCCGGCAGTTCGGGTGCGTCGGCCGCCGTGTCGCCGAGGGTGAGCATGACCTGGAACAGGGGGTGCCGGGCCGGTGTGCGCTCCGGGTTGAGGATCTCGACCAGCCGGTCGAAGGGCAGGTCCTGGTGGTTCCAGGCGGCCAGGTCGGTCTCCCGGGCCCGGGCCAGCAGCTCCCGGAAGCTGGGGTCGCCGCTCAGGTCGGTGCGCAGCACGAGGGTGTTGACGAAGAAGCCGACCAGGTCGTCCAGCTTCTGGTCCGTACGGCCGGCCACCGGCGAGCCGAGCGGGATGTCGTGCCCACCGCCGGAGCGGGAGAGCAGGGTCGACACGGCGGCCTGGGCGACCATGAACAGGGTCGCGCCGGTGTCCTGGGCCAGGGCGGTGAGCGCCTGGTGGAGCCGGGCGTCGCCGTGCACGGTGTGGGTGCTGCCCCGGTTGGAGGCGGTGGCCGGGCGGGGCCGGTCGGTGGGGAGGGTGGCCTCCTCCGGAAGGTCCGCCAGCGTCTGGCGCCAGAAGCCGAGCTGGCGTTCCTCGTCCTGCTCCATCAGCTGCTGCTGCCACAGCGCGTAGTCGGCGTACTGGACCGGCAGCGGCTCCCAGCCGGGTGCCTGCCCCTGGGCGCGGGCCGCGTAGGCGGCGGCCAGGTCGCGGAAGAGCGGGGCGTTGGACCAGCCGTCGGAGGCGATGTGGTGGATCACCAGGAGCAGGACGTGCTCCCGGTCGCCGAGGGCCAGCAGGTGGGCGCGCAGCGGGAGGCTCGCGGCCAGGTCGAACGGGGTGGCCGAGAGGCCGGCCAGGCGGGCGGGGAGCGCGTCGGCGGTGACCGGGACGACGGGCAGCGCGACCGGCTCGGGTGCGCGCACCGACTGGTACGCCTTGCCCTCGTGGGTCGGGTAGACCGTGCGCAGGCTCTCGTGCCGGGTCACCAGGTCGGTGAGCGCCAGGCGCAGGGCCTCCCGGTCCAGCTCGCCGGTCAGCCGCAGCGCCATCGGGATGTTGTACGTCGCCGAGGGGCCCTCCATCTGGTCCAGGAACCACAGCCGTTGCTGGGCCGAGGACAGCGGCAGCCGCTCGGGGCGCTCCTGCCGGTCCAGCGCGGCCCGCGGCAGCTCCCCGCTTCCCTCGGTGACCCGCTCGGACAGCGCGACGACGGTCGGGTACCGGAACAGGTCCTTGACGCCGAGCTGCACGCCGAAGGCCTGCCGGATCCGGCTGATGAGCCGGGTGGCGAGCAGGGAGTGGCCGCCGCGGTGGAAGAAGTGGTCGTCGATGGTGGCCGACGGGAGTCCGAGGACCGCGGCGAACAGCCCGCACAGGACCTCTTCCTGCGGGTTGCGCGGTGCGCGTCCGACGACGTCGTGGATGATCTGCGGGGCGGGCAGCGCCCGCCGGTCGATCTTGCCGTTGGCGGTGAGCGGAATCGCGTCGAGGACGACGAAGGCCGACGGGACCATGTACTCGGGGAGCGCCGAAGTGGTGTGCCGGCGCAGGTCGCCCAGGTCCACACCGTCCCCGGCGGTCACGAGGTACGCGACGAGCCGCTTGTCGCCGGGCCGGTCCTCGCGGACGATCACCGTGGCCTGGACGACCGCCGGGTGCGCGGTGAGCGCGCCCTCGATCTCGCCGAGTTCGATGCGGAAGCCGCGCAGCTTGACCTGCTGGTCGGCCCGGCCGAGGTACTCGAGCGAGCCTTCGTGGTTCCACCGCACCAGGTCCCCGGTGCGGTACATCCGGGAGCCCGGCTCGCCGTACGGGTCGGCGGTGAACCGCTCGGCGGTGAGTGAGGGCCGGCCCACGTAGCCGCGCGCCAGACCGGCCCCGGCGATGTACAGCTCGCCGGGCGCACCGGCGGGAACGAGCCGGAGCGCGGAGTCGAGGACGTAGAGGCGGTGGTTGTCGAGTGCCTCGCCGATCGGGATCGTGCCGGGGTGGTCGTAGGGGCGGCGGATCCGGTGGGTGGCGGCGAAGGTGGTGGTCTCGGTCGGGCCGTAGCCGTTGACGACGGTCGTGTCCGGGCAGTGCTCCTGGATCCGCCGCACCGCCTCCGGCGAGACGACGTCACCGCCCGCCCACACCTCCCGGACCCCGGCGAAGGCCTCCGGCACCTCCTCGGCCATCACCCGGAACAGCCCCGCCGTCAGCCACAGACTCGTGATCGAGTACCGGGCGAGCAACTCGCCCAGCGTCCCGGTCTCCAGGTGCCCCCGGGGCGCCACGACGACCGTGCCGCCGGTCAGCCACGGCACCCAGATCTCGTAGGTCGACGCGTCGAAGGTGTGCGGGGAGTGGAAGAGGACGCGGCTGTGGTCGCCGCCCGCGTACATCCGCTGGCGGGCCAGGTCGGCGACGTTGCGGTGGGTGACGGCGACACCCTTCGGGACACCGGTCGAGCCCGAGGTGAACATGACGTACAGCCACTGGTCGGGGTGGGTGACGGCGGTGGTCCTCGTCGCGGGGCGGCCGTCCAGCTCCTTGCGGTCGATGACGAGGTCCCGGGCCTGCGCCCTGGCGACCAGCGGATGGTCGGCCAGCGCCCGGTCGGTGATCAGGACCGGCGCGTCGAGTTCGTCGAGGATCTGGGTGTGGCGGGTGTCCGGGTCCGCCGGGTTGAGGGGCGCGTAGGCGCCGCCCGCCTTCACGACCGCGAGCATGGCGATCAGGAGATCGGCCGAGCGCTCCATCATCAGGGCGACGACGGACTCGGGGCCGACCCCGAGGCCGGTGATCCGCTGCGCGAACCGGTCGGACTCCGCGTCGAGTTCGGCGTAGGTGAGGGAGCGCTCCTCGGACGCCACGGCGAGCGCGTCCGGCGTCCGCGCCACCTGAGCGGCGAACAGCTCCGCGAGGCCGGCGTCCGGAAGGCTGCCGTCGGTGACCGGCCCCGCGCCCAGCCCCAGCAGTCGCTCCCGCTCCTCGGGACCCGTGAACTCCAGCTCGCTCACCGGCAGTTCGGGGTCGGCGACGACCGCTTCCAGCAGCCGCACCAGACGGTCCGCGAGCCCTTCGACGGTCCGGGCGTCATACAGGTCCGTCGCGTACTCGACGGCCAGGTCCAGGCCGTCGGGACGGCCGTCGGCCGTGCGGTGCTCGTGGAAGGAGAAGGTCAGGTCGAACTTGGCGATCTCCAGCGGGGTGAACCACGACTCGGTGTGCACGCCCGGCAGTTCGAGGGCCGGCTTGGCCGCGTCCTGGAGGGTGAGGGCCACCTGGAAGAGCGGGTGGCGGGCGGTGCTGCGCTCGGGGTTGAGGATCTCCACGAGCCGGTCGAAGGGCAGGTCCTGGTGGGCCCAGGCGGCCAGGTCGGTCTCCCGGACCCGGTCGAGCAGTTCGCGGAAGGAGGGGTCCCCGTCGACATCGGTGCGCAGCACCAGGCTGTTGACGAAGAAGCCCACCAGGTCGTCGAGGCGCTGGTCGGTACGGCCCGCGATCGGCGCCCCGATCGGGATGTCCGTACCGGCACCGGAGCGGGCCAGCGCGGTCGCCACCGCGGCCTGCGCCACCATGAACAGGGTCGTCCCGGTCTCCCGGGCCAGCCGGGTCAGCGCCTCGTGCAGCGCGGGCGGGCACTGCACACCGTGCGTACGGCCCCGGAAGCTCGCGGTCGCCGGACGCGGCCGGTCGGCCGGGAGGGTGACCTCCTCGGGCAGTTCGCCCAGCGTGTGCCGCCAGAACTCGGCCTGCCGCTCCCCGTCCGCCGCGAGCAGCTCCTCCTGCCAGAGGGTGTAGTCGGCGTACTGGACCGGGAGCCGCTCCCACTCGGGCGCCCGGCCCTCGGCGCGGGCGGTGTATGCGGTCGCCACATCGCGCAGGAAGGGGGCGGTGGACCAGCCGTCGGAGACGATGTGGTGCATGACGACGAGGAGGACGTGGTCCTGCGCGCCGGTGCTGAACAGGGCGGCCCGCAAAGGCAGTTCGGAGGCCAGGTCGAAGGTGCAGGCGGCCTCCGCGGCCAGCAGCGCGTCCAGGGTGTGCTCCTCGGCCGCGGTGACCGGCAGGTCCAGGCGGATCTCCTCGGCCGGCAGCACCACCTGCCCCGGCTCCCCGTCCGCCCCCGAGAACAGCGTCCGCAGACTCTCGTGGCGTACGACGGTGTCGGTCAGCGCGAGCCGCAGCGCCTCGATGTCCACGCAGCCGGTGAGCCGCAGCGCGAGCGGGATGTTGTACGTCGCCGACGGCCCCTCCAGCTGGTCCAGGAACCACAGCCGGCGCTGCCCGAACGACAGCGGCACCCGCTCCGCGCGCGCCACCTCCCGCAGCGCCGGCCGCCGTACGTCCTCCCCGTCCCGCGACTCCACCAGCTCCGCCAGCGCGGCCGGGGTCGGCCCCTGGAACAGGTCCTTGACCGTGATGCCCACGCTGAAGGCCTGCCGGATCCGGCTGATGAGCCGGGTGGCGAGCAGGGAGTGGCCGCCGAGGTGGAAGAAGTGGTCGTCG
>NZ_JBEZBT010000124.1:0-5068 GCF_040647235.1 Streptomyces sp. NPDC042638 | reverse complement strand
CCTGGTCCAGGGTGATACGGCCGAAGTCCATGGCCACCGTGGTGGTGGTCTTGTCTCCGGTGTGGGTGAGGTCGTCGATGCCGGCCGAAGCGGACGTCATGACGGCCTCTGTGCGCAGCGGGTTGATCTCCGAGACGGCGCCGACGAACGTGGTCTTGCCCACGCCGAAGCCGCCCGCCACCACGATCTTCGCGGAGGTGGTGGAGCGGGAAGGACCGCCGCTAGAGCTTGCGAAGTCCACTGAGCACCCTTTCGAGCAGTGTCACGTCTGGCTGGCCACCGGCGTTCTCGTCGCCGCCGGGCTGATGGATGGCGACCAGGCCCGCCTCCGCCAAGTCGGCGACGAGAATCCTGGCCACGCCGAGGGGGATCGTCAGCAGGGCCGAGACCTCGGCCACCGACTTGATCTCCCGGCACAGGTTGCAGATCCGCTGATGCTCGGGCAACTGGCCCTGCATCTGGTGCGGAGCGGCGGTGGTGTGCACCAGTGCCTCGATGGCGAGCTGGTAGCGCGGGCGGGTCCGGCCGCCGGTCATGGCGTACGGACGCACCAGGGGGTTGTTCGCCGCCGGAGCCGGCTCGGGCCGGCGCTGCGGCTGGACCGGCTGGATGCGCGGGGCCGGAGGCTGGTCGTACGGGGACGGGCCGGGGCCCTGCGGGGCGTACGGCTGCCGGTGGCTGGGGGAGGAGGGGAAGCTGTACCGGTTCGCCGAACCGTCGCCCTGCCCCTGACCAGGGCCGTACGACCAGTTACCCGAAGACGAACCGCCTGGGGGTGTTGCCACTTTCTCCTCCTCCGACTGCGCCGGGCACCCAAACCTGTGGAGCCGCGTCCCGAAACCTTACGGCCCCTGGACGCGAATACGCACCGTCCGATAACTAGTTGAGAAGGCTCCCCTGGAGCTCCGCACGGAGATCCGGGGTGAGGACCGTGCCCGCGCGGTCCACCAGAAGGGCCATCTCGTACCCGATGAGGCCGATGTCCGCCTCCGGGTGGGCCAGCACCGCGAGCGACGAACCGTCCGAGATGGACATGATGAAGAGAAATCCTCGCTCCATCTCCACAACCGTCTGGTTCACACTGCCACCCTCGAAGATGCGCGAGGCACCGGCGGTCAGCGAGGTCAGACCGGAGGCGACGGCCGCGAGCTGGTCGGCACGGTCGCGGGGGAAGCCTTCGGACATCGCCAGAAGGAGTCCGTCGGCGGAGACCACCACCGTGTGGGACACCCCCGGGGTGTTGTCCACGAAGTTGGTGATCAACCAGTTCAGGTTCTGTGCCGCCTGGCTCATCGGGCTCACACTAACGCTCCTGGTTGTAGGTGCTGTCAGGCCCACCGTGCTGATTCGTGGTGGCCTGGCCGTTCGTTTCACTGCCTGCGCTGCGCCCGCGCTGGACGCCCCGACGCAGGTTGCTCAGCCTGCCCCGGACGTCCTCCGGGGCGCGGGAGACCTGTGGGCCTCCCTGAGGGGTGGTCTCGGCGGCGCCCTCGACCAGGTTGGCCTTGGGAACCCGCCGCGGCAGGCCGGAGGCGGTGACCCCGCCTGCCTTGGGCTTCTTGAGCTGCGAGGCCTGCTGCCACCGCTCGTCGTTCGCCGAACGCCAGCTGCTGTCGCCGCCCGCTCCCGGCGCGTCGCCCGGTGCCGGGGCCGGCGCATCCTGCTGCACGCGTGCCGTTCCGTTCGCGGAGCCGGCGCCGTGGGAACCGCTCGCGGCGGCACCGCGGCGGGGGAGCCCGGCGTCGGTCAGCTCGTGTGCGGCGGGGGAGGCCGTTCCCGGACGGTCGAAGCCTACGCGGTTCTGCCGACCCGCGTCAGCGGCCTGCGGGGATTCCGCTTCCGGAGCGTACTGGTCCGGGTAGCCGTGCTGGTAGCCGTCCTGCTGCGGCCAGTCGTCCTGGTACGACGGCGTCCGGGCGGGCTCCGCATAGGGGGCCGCCTGCTCCGTGTAGCCACCGTCGGAGGAGAAGCCGTCGTGCTGCGGCACCTCGCCGTTCGGCGCGTAGTACTGCTCGTCGTACGACTGCTCGTACGACTGCTCGTACGACGCGTGCTGCTGCTCCTCGTACGCCGGCGCCTCGAAGCTCCGCTGCTGCTGGTCGTCGTAGGACTGCTGCTGCTCGTCGTAAGCGCGCTGCTGGTCGTCGTACGCCCGCTGCTGCTCCTGGTACCCCTGCTGCGGCTGCTCCTGGTACCCCTGCTGACCGGTGAACGGATCCGCGTACCCGGCGGCGGCCTCGGCGGACTCCTGCTGCTGGTCGCCGGGGTGCTGCCCGTGCGACGACTGGGCCTCCAGGGCCGCGCGGCGCTCCTCGCGCTTGAGGGAACGGCCGACCGGGTTCAGTCCGCTGATGTCGTCGGGGACCTCGGTGTACCGGCTGTCGTCGAAGCCCAGTTCGGCGGCGGTACGCATCGGCTGCTGCTGTTGCTGGCCGAAGCTCGCACCCTGGAACTGCTGCTCCGGGATGATCTGCGAGACGGTGAACTCCTCGCGGCCCATCGGCGTCTCGCCGCCACCGCCGTGCGTGATCGCGTCCGGCAGCATGACCAGGGAGGTCGTACCGGCCTGCTCGCCCGACGGGCGCAGCTGGACCCGGACGCCGTGCCGGTCGGACAGCCGGCCGACCACGAACAGGCCCATGCGCTGGGAGATCGCGGCGTCCACGGTCGGCGGGTTGGCCAGCTTGTGGTTGATGTCCGCGAAGTCCTCGGCGGTCAGGCCGATGCCCTTGTCGTGGATCTCGATCATGACGCGGCCGTCGGGCAGACGGGTCGCCGTCACCCGGACCTTGGTCTGCGGGGAGGAGAACGTGGTGGCGTTCTCCAGCAGCTCGGCCAGCAGGTGCACGAGGTCGGTGACCGCGCGGCCGTGGATCTCGGCCTCCGGTACGCCGGACAGCTCGATGCGCTCGTACTGCTCCACCTCGGAGGAGGCGGCCCGCAGCACGTCGACCAGCGGCACCGGCTGGTCCCAGCGGCGGCCGGGCTCCTCGCCGGCGAGGACCAGGAGGTTCTCACCGTTGCGGCGCATACGGGTGGCCAGGTGGTCCAGCCGGAAGAGGTTCTCCAGCTGGTCCGGGTCCGCCTCGTTGTTCTCCAGGTCGGTGATCAGGGTCAGCTGGCCCTCGATCAGCGACTGGTTGCGGCGGGAGAGGTTGGTGAAGATCGCGTTGATGTTGCCCCGCAGCAGGGCCTGCTCGGAGGCGAGCCGGACCGCCTCGCGGTGGACCTGGTCGAAGGCGCGGGCGACCTCGCCGATCTCGTCCTTGGTGGTGATCGGGATCGGCGCGACCCGGGTGTCGACCCGGCCGGGGTCGGTGCGGGAGAGCTGGTCGACCAGCATCGGCAGGCGCTGCTCGGCGATACCGAAGGCGGCGTTGCGCAGCTGGCGCATCGAGCGGCTCATCTGGCGGGCCACCAGACCGGCCAGGATGAATGCGGCCAGCAGGGCGATGACGACCACGGCACCGGTGATGAAGGCCGAGGTCTTGGCGTCGTCGGCGATGCCGGAGGCCTCGTTCACCGCCTTGTCGGCCAGGTCCGACTCGATCTGGCGGTACGCCTTGTACTTCAGCGTGTTGGCCGCCCACCAGTTCTGCGCGGTGATGCCCTTGGAGGCCAGCGTCTGACGGGTGAGCGCGCTGGTGTCCTGCATGGTGGCGAGCTTGGTGACCATGTCGGTCGGGTCGGCGGGCGGGGCGACGTAGTTGGGGTCCGCCGCCTTGGCCTTCTCGACCATGGCGGCGCCGTCCGCCTTGATCTTCTGCTTGGCGTCCT
Source organism: Streptomyces sp. NPDC042638 (assembly GCF_040647235.1). Taxonomy (NCBI): domain Bacteria; kingdom Bacillati; phylum Actinomycetota; class Actinomycetes; order Kitasatosporales; family Streptomycetaceae; genus Streptomyces; species Streptomyces sp. NPDC042638. The sequence continues at coordinate 1,291 of NZ_JBEZBT010000124.1, read as the reverse complement.
CGAGCTTCTGCGCGTCGGCCTCGGTGCCACCACCCGTGTACTCCTCCACGGCGATGCGCTCGAGGTAGGCGTACGAGGACAGGGAGACCCGCTGGGTCGCCAGGTTCGGGGCGTCCGGGCCGGGCTTGACGAGCAGATGCGTGCCGATCGACCGCTCCAGCGACAGCGCCGCCTTGGTCAGCGAGATGGCGTAGACCGTACGGCCGTAGGAGGTGATGTTTCCGGTGCCCAGGCCCAGCTCGTTGGCGAACTCCATCAGCGGGTGGGCGACGGCGACGTAGCCCTCCTCGGTCTGGACGCCGGTCATCTTGGAGGTGTAGGCAGCCTGCCGCAGCTGCACCAGCTTGGGCTCGGCCTCGCCGAACAGCTTCAGCCGGCGCTGCAGCCCGGAGGCGCCGGGCGCGCTCTTCGTCGCCTCGTGGAAGGCGGCGGCGGCCTGGTCCGTGGCCCTGCGGGCCTCGTCGACGGTGGCCTTGCCGGCCGCGTCGTTCTTCTTCATCAGCAGCGGCGCCGCGGTGACGTCGCGTTCGTTCTCCAGCGCGTCGGCGTAACCGAGGGAGGCGCGCACCAGGCGGGCGGTGTTCTCCGCGTCGCGGGCCTGCTGCCAGGTGTCGATCGAGTTCTTCACCTGGAAGCCGCCCATGACGAGGCCGACGGCCACGGGTATGAGCAGAATCGCGTTCAGCCGGGTCGGCACCCGCCAGTTCCGCGGGGAGAGACGGCCGCCGCCGCCGGCCGCCGGAGCAGCCGCCGGTTCCGCGCCGGAAACGGGGGTGGGCGCCGCAGCGCGCGGCGGCGGGGTGAAGTTGCCCCGCGCCGACGGCTCGGGACCGTTCTTGCTTCGCCTCACTCGACCAACAACCTCTCGGCGGTCGGCACCTACGTCGTGCCGCAGTCTCTCAGAGCCCGGTTCGCCTCAGACCACTACGGAGTACGTCTTCGACCATTGGGCAGTTCAGGCATTCCAGCACGTGGACCAGCGCACTTCCAAACAGTGGAAAGCGGCGGAGCGCCCACTTGTAAGCGCCAGATAAAACGGTCATAAAGGCTGAGCCTTGCCAAAAGGCGGGCCGTTCGTGCGCACAGCGGCACCGTACGACCGCGTCGCGTGGCGATGCCGGGCGATTCCTCTGCCGAACTGTTATCAACGCCGGAGCCGACCGTGTCAAAGGCCACAGTCGGCTCCGATCCCCCTACGGCAACTGCCTTAAGGCCTGTCGCACTTGAGTGCTACTTCAGGCGGGCCATGAGGGCGTGTTCCACCAGTGTGATCAGGGCGCTCTTGGCGTCC
>NZ_JBEZBT010000123.1:0-5160 GCF_040647235.1 Streptomyces sp. NPDC042638 | reverse complement strand
GGTTCGGAGCGGAGGGCAGCTACGGGCGGCGCTGGGCGAACAGGCCCGGTTCGGTCTCGGTGTGAAAGCTCCAAGGGGCCGCGCGGCTCGATGCGGCGAACACGACGGGAGCACGGCCGGCCCGACGGCACTCCGCCTTCCAAGCCGCCCGCATCTCACGCAACCCTACAAACAGCCTCGCCGATTGGGCCGTTGGAAGGAATCACCTGGTACCGGGGTTGCCCCTGAAGCCTCGCTCTCGTTGTCGGCGACAGATCCAAGTGACGAGCTGATCGGGAGAGAAGATGCGCGGTGAGCGCAAGGTCAGGGTGGCCACGCTGGTGGCTTTGACGGCGGGCGGCATGGTGTGTGTCGGGCCGGGAGTCGCCTTTGCCGGCGGCCAGGATGGTGGTGCCAGCGCCAATGGTGGCGCCGCGCTGGCTGATGCCGTCCAGCAGAACACCGCCCAGGCGCACCGGCAGAACAACAACTGCGCCGACGGGAACGGGCTGCTCCGCGGTGCGACGGAGCTGATGGGTGGCCGCACACAGACGCGATGCGTGACCGGTGACGCCTCCTTCAACAGGCGCACTCTCACCGAGGGCCGGGGCGCCAACGCCAATGGGGGCTCTGCGACGGTGGGGACCGTCAACCAGCAGAACGTGGCCCAGAAAGGCCGACAGAACAACAGCTGCGGCAGCCCGAACGACACACCCATCACTCTCATGGGCGCAAGCACGGAGAACCACTGCGTAGGGCTGGACGGCTCCACCAATGAGGACTCGGTGACCAGGAGCGGCGGCGCCAACGCCAACGGCGGCTCCGGAGGGGCCTTCCTGGACCAGCAGGACACCGCGCAGGAGGGCCGGCAGAACAACAACTGCGCCGACATCGACACCGCTTTTGTCAGGCTGACCGGCGCCGAGACCGACGGCCGATGCGTGGATCAGGACAGCTCGGTCAACAGGCATATGGCGACCACGGGCAAGGGCGCCACCGCCAACGGTGGCTCCGCGTCGGCTGCCGGCCTCGTTCAGCAGAACACCGCGCAGGAGGGCCGGCAGAACAACAACTGCGCCGACCCCATCGCCGGTGTCGTCCTGACCGGCAGCCAGGCTGAGGGCCACTGCCTCAACCGAGATGGTTCGGTCAACGAGAACGGCGTGATCAAGGGCGGTGGCGCCACCGCCAACGGGGGAAGCAGTCTGGACGACGACCTGCTGCAGCAGAACACCGCGCAGGAGGGGCGCCAGAACAACAACTGCGCCAACCCCAACAACGCCGGAATCAACGGCAGCGGTGGCAGCGCCCGGGGCCACTGCGCGAACCATGACGGCTCGCTGAACCGGGACACTGTGGTCAAGGGCGGCGGCGCCGAGGCCAACGGCGGTTCCGGCGGCAGTTTTACCCCTCAGCAGAACACCGCGCAGGAAGGGCGACAGAACAACAACTGCGCCAACCCCAACGGCTCCGAACTCGACCTCATCGGCGCAAGTGCTGAGGCCGACTGCACAAACCATGACGGCTCGCTGAACCAGGGCACTCTGGTCAAGGGGGGCGGCGCCGAGGCCAACGGCGGTTCCGCCGTCGGCGGCCTGAGCCAGCAGAACACCGCGCAGGAAGGGCGGCAGAACAACAACTGCGCCAATCCCAACAGCACGACCCTCGCTCTGACGGGTGCCAGCAGTACGAACCGGTGCGCGACGGACGACCGTTCCGCGAACGTGGACAGCGCGGACATCGGCGGAGGCGCCGAGGCCAATGGCGGCTCCGGCCTGCTGGACCTCACCCAGCAGAACACCGCGCAGGAGGGCCGGCAGAACAACAGCTGCGGCAACCCGAACGGCCTGTCGATCACCGCTTCCGGAAGCCGTAACAGCTCTCAGTGCGAGGCTGTCGACGAGTCCACGAACGTCGGCACTGTCACCCGCTGATCGGCCACCCCTGAGTCGACGCATCCCCGGTCTCACGACGAAGACGGCGTGTCGGCCAGGTACGCCCATCCCACCAGGCACGCCATCGCGGCCACCGCTGCCGTGTGCGACGCAAGCGGTAACCACTTTGTCCGAGGCCCGACCGAACGGCAGGAGTAATCACGATGCGGCAGCGAGGACGTCATGCGGCACCCCGCCGGTCCGGGCAGAAAGCACGGCAGGCCGTTGCTCTCGTCTTCACCGCCGGAGCTTTTCTGGCGGCCAGCCAGGAGATGGCTGTCGCAGACATCCTGGACGGCGATCTGTTCAACGGGCAGCTGAACACCGACCAGGAGGGGCAGGAGAACCTCGACTGCGGCAACTCCGCCCACCTGGTCCGGATCAACGTGGCGAAGACCGCCAACCAGGAGATGGTCTGCGCTGACACCGACGGCCACACACACCGGCGAAGCGGTCATCCGGGCGGCCCGCAGGCGATCGGAGGAACGGCTCTAGCTCCCCAGACGAACACAGCACAGGCCGGAGAGCAGAACCTCAACTGCGGCAACTCCGCCGACGTGATCACTGTCAATGTGCTGGGTACGATCAACGAGCAGACGACCTGCGCCGCCGTCGCCCGAGACCAGGCTGACGAGCAGGGAGGATTCACCGGCCGCGCCCAGGCTCTTGGTGGAACGTCACTGGGACAGCAGCTCAACACCGCACAGACCGGTAAGCAGAACCTGTACTGCGGCAACTCCTCCGACACTCTCACCATCAATCTTCTCGGGACTATCAGGAAGTACACCCGCTGCGTCGCCCTCGACAAGTCCTCTCGGCACGAGTCGGGCCCCGAACACCGGGGCCATGCCCTCGCCGACGCCGGTCAGGTGGTCGGTGTCGGGCAGAACACCGCACAGAACGGCCGCCAGAACCAGACCTGCGGCAGCCCGGGGACCGGCATCGACCTTCCGTTGGGCGAGACGAAACGCGACACCCACTGCACGGTTTACGACGCATCCGGCCCCGCGAGGTAGCCACCGCCGCACAGGGCCGCCGTGCCCGGGCCGCCGTGCCCGGGCCGCCGTGCCCGGGCCGCCGTGCCCGGGCCGCCGTCAGTGCGGGTTCGGTGGGGCGGGTGGACGCCGCGATCCGCTCGCGTCTCCGCCATCGCGGGGACCGGACGGTCATCCGCAGCCCGTCGACCAGGCTGGTCGGGTGGCGTATCTCGGCTGTACGCGCACTTATCCGGCCTGCGGTGACTGGCGATGGTCCCGTTCCCGTTCGCTGCGCCGCAGTGCGCGCCGCTGCTTTCCCGGCAGGGTGGCGGCCAAATCGCCCACCGGGGAGACGTCGTGGCAGTGGCCGTCCCGGCCGCCTCGGCACCACCACACCGGTGGGCCACCCGCCTGCGTTTCACCCTGGTACCAGTCGTCGGCGGTCCCCGCGGGACGAGGGTGCATTCCGATCCTGTGTTCCCAGCAGATCGGCCAGACCTGCCAGAGCAGTTCGGTAACGGTCGCCTGCGCCGCATCCGCGACGAGGGTCAGGACCGTCGCCATATCGTCCGGCTCTGGCGGGTCGCCCTCCTCCAGATCGCACGCATTGACCGGATTACCATGCCAACGGCCGTCCGGCATCGCCACGTAGACCTGCTCCTTGTCGCTCCCACTCGGGGGCGAAGGCTGCCAGGACGGCGCGGCCATCAGTATCAGCGGACCTTGACCCGGCAGGGTCGCCATCAGGTCGCGATTGACCGCAGCGAGTGCAGCCTCCAGCTTCGGCCACTGGCCGGGCTCGGCTTGCCTGTGCTCCGGGAGATGCTGCCGGTCATCACCAGGACCGAGGCTGACAAAGGAGAAGTGGCTCACCGCGGCATCGTGCCACTGCGCTGTCGTTCACCGGTGGCCGGGGGGCGGAATCGGGGTGCCGGTTAGAACTCCTGTCCCAGCACTCCTGTCCCCAGCCGCAAACATGAGATTCCCGGCGATCACCGATCCCGTCTTCCGGGTGTTCAGCCGCCACGGCACGCGGTCATGCCGTTCTGTCCCCGGTCACCAGTGATGCCCTCATCTGATGCCCTCATCGCGCGCGGGCTCGTCCAGGCACTGGCCGCCTGCGGCTCAATGTAGGGGCCCCAGGCGTACCGAACGGCTCGTTGAGCTGATCGCGGGACGCGTTCAGGCGCAGATCGACGACGCGCATAGGACCAGGTCTTAGCTGGTCATGCCCGTGTGGGCGAAGAAGTGCCCTTCCGCGCGGCTTGTACCGCAGCCGGCCGTCCGGGCCGGGGCCGGTGAAGGCGCGCAGTCGGGGGCCGGTTCGCGAACTGCGGGCGGGAGGGGGCATTCCGGCCGTGCGCTATTCCCCTCCGGCCAGTAGTCCTCGGTGGGCCTCGGCGGAGTGTCAGGAGACTGTCGTCGGGATGTCTCGCAGGGAGACGTTGGCGTGGCTCTTCTTGAAGCTCTGGTCCGACACGAGGGTCAGCCGGGCCGGGGACTGGACGGCCCCCATCGCCAGTGCGAGGGCAACGTGGTAGTCGGGGACCAGGCCGCCGTCGGAGCAGATCGGCACATACCCGCCGGTGCGCTCGCGGAAGGCATCCCGCGCCGCCGCGGCGTCGAGCACAGCGCTGGCCTGCCCGCGGCCGAGGCCCTTCCGGTCGCGAGTGATGCAGATGGAACCGCCGCCCACACCGACCTTGACGAAGTCTGCCCCCGCCTCGGCGAGGAAGGTGAGCGTCTCGCCGTCGACCACGTTGCCGCCGCCGACCGAGATCTCGGGATAGTGCTTCTTCACCCAGGTCAACGCCTGTGCTTGCCGGTCGTTGTAGCCGTCGGACGAGTCGAAGCACAGCGCATCCGCGCCCGCCTCCGCTAGGGCCGGGATGCGCTGTCATGGGGGTTGACGCCCGCGCCCACGCGCAGGCGCTGGCGGCGTCTACGACCTGGGTCGGGAAGCGCTTATTGTCCGCGGAGTCGGAACGGAACACCAAATACCGCAGGTTGCCGTCGCCATCCAGCACAGGGATGCAGTCCAGCCGTTCGTCCCACAGCCGCGCGTTGGCTTCGGAAAGCGCGATGTCGGGTCCGGCATGGGCCAGATCGGCGAGAGCGGTCATCCGGCCACTGACCGGTCCGTCCAGGTCGTGGCGCTGGGGGCGGAAGCCGCGGGAGGTCACCAGGCCGAGCAGGCGTCCGGTAGCGGTCCCGTCCTAGGGTTTGTGTGATGTCGTGATCAGTCGGCTGCTTGCAGGAGATCTCCGAGC
>NZ_JBEZBT010000122.1:0-5463 GCF_040647235.1 Streptomyces sp. NPDC042638 | reverse complement strand
ACCGTCTCACCGGCGAGAACACCCTCTCCTGGCGCGACCCGACACCACAGACCAAACAGTAGATTCCGGGATAAAACAGCGGGATGAAACGACCTCTTACACCGCAGGGTCGTGCCGCCGCTCCCACCGTACGTGGCACAGGACGCTAGTCCAGCAGCGCGTTCGCGGCAGGGCCAGGCGCCGGTGACCCGTCGGCGGGCACCGGTCCCTTTGCCAGGGCGCCGATCCAATATCGCCACGACCGGCGACAGGTTCGGCCGGCCGGCCCTGCGGCTGACCTGTACCGAGATCACCGAAGCGGACACAGGTGTCAGGGGGCGTGGCGCGTGACCCGGTGCACCGCCCATGCAGCAAAGACCCACGTGGCCGCGGCAATACCGTGCTGCCCTACGGGGCCGAGGCCGTCACCACCGGTTCTCTGGCTGGGCCACGGCTCCGCTCGCGTCGTGTTTTCCCGGCCGGCGAGGATACGGAGCGCGGCGCGGACCTCGTCGAGGGCGCTGTCACCCACTGCGATCAGTTCCAGCCCTTGCCGCGCCACCTGCTCATACGACAAGTACTTCCGTGCGAGCTCGGCCATGATGTCTCCCAGCGTTTCCCGGAAGACGTCCGTGGCTGACAGGTTCGGGGCGATGCCGCGTACCGTGCCTTCGACGTTGGCCATGGACTTGCCCAGCATCCCGATCATGGGGCTGGTGCGAATCCCGCGCCGGGCAGCGCACCGAAGGATCGTTGCCAGGGCCGAGCCGAAGTTCATGCCGTCGAGGCGGCTGGCGGCCAGTCGCGGCACCACGCGTGTCAGGTCGTCCCGGAAACCGGGCAGGTCGGTGCGCGGGGTCGACCGGCCGAGCTCGAGCCAGGCGGCGGCCAGGCCGCGCGCGTCGTTGTGGGCGATGCTGGTGAACGCGAGCGCTCCCAGCGTTCCGGTGTGCCGGTCGATCCGCCCGGCCATGCCCCAGTCGATGAGGGTCGCCCCTGTCTCGGGGTGCAGGAAGACGTTGCCCGGATGAGGATCGGCATGGAAGAAGTGCTCGACGAAGTAGCCCCGGTACATGTACCTGAGCAGTTCGGCGCCCACCCGCTCGCGCTGCTCCTCGCACAGGTCCTCCGCCGCCCCGGCGCTGAGCGCCCGTCCGCGCGCGAGGCCTTGGATCAGCACCCGCCGCCCGGCCTGCCGAACCGCGGGCACCGTCAGGTACCGGAAGCCTTCCGCCGCCCGGCGACCGGTTTCCATGTGCGCGGCCTCAGCGGTGAAGTCCAGCTCCGGACGCATGCAGTCGAAGATCCCTTGCAGAATCGCGTCGAGGTCCAGCACCTCGGCGAGCCGGGGAAGCGCCCGCCCCGTCATACGAGCTGCCCGGCTCAGGGCCGCCATGTCCGCCCGCATCCGGGCCTCGGCCCCGGGCCGCTGCACTTTGAGCACCGCGCGGCTGCCATCGTGCAACACCACGGGATACACCTGGGCCAGCGACGCCGAACCGCAGGGCAGGCCGACGTCGACTTCACGGAACAGCTTCTCCCACCTGCGCCCCAGCTCCTGCTCCAGTACCGGTTCGAAGACGGAGAACGGCGCGACGCTCACGGTGGTGTGCAGCCGTTCCAGCTCCAAGATCAGGGCCCCGGAGACCAGATCCGGTCGGGTGGCCAGTACCTGGCCGACCTTGATGTAGAGCGGCCCCAGCGCCTCCATCGTCATGCGGATCCGCCGCGCCCGGTGGCGTTGCGCGCCCATGGTGCGCTCAGCCGTATCGGTGCCCTGCCGGGCAGCGAGCACGTCCTGGGCGAGCAGCCCGGCCAGGCGGGCCACGCCGACCCCTCGAACCGGTTCCATGACTGCGGCCACCGGCTCAGGCCCGGCCCAGCAGCTGGGTTCCGGAGACGTTGGTCTGGCGGGCCATGAAGAACGCGGTGAATCCGTCGAGTAGTTCGGTCAGGCTGATCGTGCCGTCCTTGTCGACGTCGAGTTCGTCGAAGCCGCGGTCGAGGTCACCGGGGTCGACGCGTCCGCCGGCGAACACGGTGCGGTACTCATGCCGCTCGATCGCCCCACTGCCGTCGGTGTCCACTGCCTCGAACATGGCGCGCACGGCGTGGTGCACGCCGTCGCGCACATAGCCGGGGTCCGCGTCGCAGTTGCGGAGCATGGCCGTGACCCACTCGTCCTTGCTGATACTTCCGTCGCCATCGGTGTCCATGGTGGAGCGCATGTGCTCCCACCACGTGGTGAACCCGGCGTACACCTTGTCCTCCTGCTCCGCGGAGAGCTCCAGCTGCCAGCACAGGGAACGGGCCATCGCCTGGAGGTCGGGCGCGTCGATGCGGCCGTCGCCGGTCTGGTCGAGCACCTGGGAGAAGAAGCGGCTCAGCCGGTCGGCCCTCACGTCGCGCTCCGGCCCGCGAAGGGCCGCCGAAGCCACCGCCGCGACCAGTCCCAAGGGCCGGGTCAACAAACCGGCGCCGGGAATCCTGAAGCCGCTGGAGGGGACCTCCCGGGCCTCGTGCAGCACCTGGCCGGTCATCGCGGCGGCGGCGATCGGCATGTACCGGTTGCGCAGCGGCAGCGGTTTCATCGCGGCGTGCGCGGTGTGGTGCACGGTGCGCGACAGCGTGCGGTCGGCCTGCCCTACATGCAGGTGGAGACGCTCTCGGTAGGTCCGCGGCAGCTGTGCGGCCACCGCGCCGGGCATCAGCATCGCCGCTGAGGAGCGCGCCAGCGCCCACACTGGCGGGCACCACTCCAGCTGCGACGGTGTCGCGGCACCTCGGTACATGTCCCGCATCAGGAAACGGACCTCGGTGTTGTCCTCCAGCACCTCACGCTGCATCCGCTCGAAGTACTCCCAGAACCCGGCAGCGTCAGGCGGCAGCAGGTCGCGTTCCAGGCCGAAGGCGCCCAGGGTGGCGCACCACTCCTGGTACAGCCGTGCCTCCTGGGCAGCCGAGAGTGGCCGGCCCGCGAGCCGCTCCATGCTGCTCATCGCCTCGAACACGGTGCCCAGCACCCAGGCGCGCACCTCCGGCTGCTCGGCACTGTAGGCGCGGCCGCGCTCGTCGGTGCCCTTGATGCGCCGGTGGGCGCGCAGGATGCGCTGCACTTCCTGGTGCCGCTGATCGGGTGCGGCGTAGACGAAACGCTGCAGGCTGATCAGGGTGTGATCGACGCGCCGCCAGGGATGGGTGCGGTAGGTGGAGTGCCTGGCCAGGCCGGCACCGACCACGGGGTGAGCCGCTTGCAGCACCAGCAGGCGCGGCATCACCAGCGTCATCCGCCACTGGCCCAGCAACGTCCAGGTCGCCGACCCAGGGCCAGGAAAACCCGTCCAGTCGATGGAGACCTCGGGCTCGGAAGCTGGCAGGGATGCGGTCATGACAGGGCGCCTTTCATGTGCTGTCGCCGGGCGGAGAGGAGGACCTTGAGCGAGGCCAGCAAAGGGGGGCGGACGGTAGTGCGTGTCAGGCGGGGGCCGGCTCGTTCGACGGCTCGCAGCTGGAGGGTGTGCACGTCGAGGAACGCCGTCATAACCGGGACGAGCTCCGGCGGCAGGAACGGCAGGATGTCACGGGCCCGGCGCAGGGCCTGGCGGGCGAGCTCGATCTGCCCTCGCAGCTGCCAGCCGGTGTGTGGCAGACAGGGCCGCCCGGCCCGCACGTCATCGGCGAGGTCACTGAGGCAGTCGATGCGCTGCGCCGCCTCGGCCGCGTCGCGCAGCGCACGAACCACCTCCCGCGTGCGGCACCCCGGGTGGACCCCGCTGAGCAGCAGCATCAGCGGATGCGACACTCGGTCCACGTACGCCTGGAAGCCGGCCTCCGAGCCGAAGTCACGGTAACCGAGGTCGCCGGCCATGCCGTCCACGAAGGTGCCTACCCACGTCTCGGGCAGCCCGGTGCGCTCCAAGGTGTGCAGCAGCGCCGCCAGCCGCGGATCGTCCGTACGACGGTCGGCCAGAGCCGCCCGTACGGCCGTGTCCCACGCATGGAAGCGGTGCGCGCGCCCGGCCACCGGCCCGCTGTCGGCCGCGGTGTCCGTGGCGTGCGCGAACGCGTACACGCACAAGATGTGCGGCTGCAGCCAGGAGGGCGCCAGGAGCCGAGTGGCAGCGTAGTAGGGAGGCTCGAGTCGGCGGACCTTGCGGGCGATGTCCTGATAAGTGCTCCGCATCGAAGGCTCGTGCACTCCGGCACGATCCAGCACGGCCCGGTACGAGGCCGACGGCACAACCATCATTCAGGCCGCCCCCGCCTTGCCGAAGCGGCGTTCCCGCCCGGCATAGTCGGCCACCGCCTCCCAGAGGGCGGATCGGTCGAAATCCGGGAAGAGGACGTCGGTGAAGTACAGCTCCGCGTAAGCGCACTGCCACAGCAGGAAGTTACTGATCCGGCGCTCGCCCGAGGTACGGATGAGCAGGTCCACATCGGGCACGCCCGGCTGGTACAGCCGACTGGTCAGCGAGGCGACGTCGATGCGGTCAGGGTTCAACCGCCCGTCGGCGGCCTCACGCGCCAACTCGGCAGCCGCCCGCAACAGTTCGTCCCGAGCGCCGTAGTCGACACAGAAGACCAGGTCCATGGTCCGGTTGTCCCGGGTGAGCTGTTCGAAGCCGGCGAGAGTACGGCCCAGCGCGTCAGGGACACGGTCGCGTCTGCCGCACCACAGCGCACGCATCCCCTTGGCATGCAACGCGGCCTGGTTGTCGGTAACGAAGCCGCCGATGATCTCCAAAATCCTCGCGACTTCCTCCGGTTCACGTAGCCAGTTCTCGGTGGAGAACAGGTAGAACGACAGGTGCCGGATCCCCGCCTCCACAGCCCCGTCGATGGTGTCGAGCAGACGCGGCACCGCGGCTGCGTGCCCGGCGTTACGCGCCAGTCCTCGACGAGCGGCCCACCGGCCGTTGCCGTCGACGATCAGAGCTACGTGTGCGGGAACTCGACCCGGTGCCCACAAGGGCGACCAGCCCCCGGACGGATGAGGCCCCCAGGACACCGAGGTACCGGCCATCTGCTGCATCCTCCCCTGTCACCACGCCCCCACCTTCCGGACCTTGCGCCGGTCCGTGAAGAACAGTCACACAGCGCCCCACGGGGACAAGCGCACCGGGGGAACCAGTCAGCCACCCTGCCCGACCCGCGCGGCAAGAGGCCCCGCGCGTCCGGCGATGTCACTCGAAAGAGGGGAGAAGTCCTCGGCGTGGACTCACTGCGGCTGACGCGCAGAACGGCCCGGCCGCTGAGGCGCAGTTGCCGCAGACGACAACCGCGGCCCGAAAGCGCGTGAGCCGACCGCCTGCCTGCGATGTCGGTGTGCCGGACAGCGAGGCCATGAGCGGTGACGTCGATCCCATGGGCTGACGACCCTGCGGTGTAAGAGGTCGTTTCATCCCGGTGTTTTATCCTGGAATCTACTGTTTGGTCTGTGGTGTCGGTCGCGCCAGGAGAGGGTGTTCTCGCCGGTGAGACGGC
>NZ_JBEZBT010000121.1:0-5575 GCF_040647235.1 Streptomyces sp. NPDC042638 | reverse complement strand
GACCCGAACCCGCGGCCCGTGCGGTTCCCGCGCCGCCGCCGCGCGGTGCTGGGGGCCCTCGGGCTGGCGCTGACCGGCGCCCTCGTCTCGGCCGCGCTCGGCGGGCTGCCGGGACTGTCCGGGCTGTCCCGCGGGGACGGTCCCGGGAAGAAGGGCACACCGGCCCCGGCGGCGGCTTCCGGCAGTTGGACGGCCCGGCCGGCGGTCGGCGGCTCGGGCATGCCGCACTGCTCGTACAGCGCCGGGAAGTTGTTCTGCGCGCGGCCGGGCGTCGTCTTCGCGCTCTCCGCGGCCGACGGCGGGCTGCTGTGGCGGCGCCCGGTCGCCACCCGGTCCACGAGCGGGCCGCCGGTCGTCTCCGGCGGACTGGTGCAGCCGTACACGGACGGCGGCCCGCGGCTCGCCGGGCTCGACCCGGCCACGGGCAAGGACGTGTGGCAGCGCCGGCTGCCCGTGGGGACGACGGTGCGGTACGCCGGCGGTACGGCCCTGCTCTCGCGCGGCGACGGCACGGTCACCGGCGTGGACGGCGCGACCGGCGCCACGCGGTGGCGGCGGGCGTTGCCCGGCCGGGGCATGCCGTCGTTCGTGACGTTCCCGGGTGCGGCGGAGGGGACCGCGTACGCGACGCGTACGTCGGCGGACGGGGCGAGCACGCAGGTGAGCGCGGTGGATCCGCGGACCGGCCGGGTGCGGTGGGACGCCCGGGTGCGGGGCTGGCTCAAGCCGTTCGCCGCTCAGGGCGACGGTTCGGTGTTCTTCCTGGCCGTCGACAGCGGCTACGGCGCCGAGGAGATCGTCCGCTACACCCCTGGGACGGGGGCGACGCGGCGCGTCGCGCTGCCCGCCGTCCTGGACGGCGCGCACGCCACCGTGCGGGGCGGCGTCGTCTATGTGCTGGCCACGGGTGGCTCCCTGGACGCCGTGGACATGGCGGCGGGCCGGCGTCTGTGGCATCTGGAGACGTCGGTGAGCCGCGGGTCGCTGCCCGTGGCATGGGGCGAGCGGGTGTACTTCACCGCGAGCGACGGCCGGCTGCTCGCCGTCGACGCCCGCAGGGGGCGGCTCGTCGGGCAGACGCCGGCCCGGCTGGGTGCCGCCTCGGCCCAGGTCATGAGCACTCCGCCGGCCCCGGTGCCGGCCGGTGCCCGCGTCTACGCCACCGCGCCGGACGGCACCGTCTTCGCCATGGACAGCCGCTCACCGGCGACCTGGTGAGCCCCGGGGCGCCGGACGGACGGCCCGGGTCCGAAGACGGCGCAGGGGCCGCCTCCACCGGGAGGCGGCCCCTGCTGCGACCGGTCAGCCCAGCCGGGACACGTCGCGCACGGCGCCCTTGTCCGCGCTCGTCGCCATCGCCGCGTAGGCACGGAGGGCGGCGGAGACCTTGCGTTCGCGGGCCTTGGGGGCGTAGACGCCGTTCAGGGCCTGTTCGCGGCGGGCCAGCTCGGCGTCGTCGACCAGCAGCTCGATCGAGCGGCCCGGGATGTCGATGCGGATGCGGTCGCCGTCCTGGACCAGGGCGATCGTGCCGCCGGAGGCCGCCTCGGGGGAGGCGTGGCCGATGGACAGGCCCGAGGTGCCGCCGGAGAAGCGGCCGTCGGTGATCAGGGCGCAGCTCTTGCCGAGGCCGCGGCCCTTCAGGTACGACGTCGGGTACAGCATCTCCTGCATGCCGGGGCCGCCCTTGGGGCCCTCGTAACGGATGACGACGACGTCTCCGTCCTTGACCTCCTGGGTGAGGATGCGCTGGACGGCCTCCTCCTGGGACTCGCAGACGACCGCCGGGCCCTCGAAGGTCCAGATCGACTCGTCCACGCCGGCCGTCTTCACCACGCAGCCGTCGGGCGCGAGGTTGCCCCGCAGGACCGCCAGGCCGCCGTCCTTGGAGTACGCGTGCTCGGCGGAGCGGATGCAGCCGCCCTCGGCGTCCTCGTCCAGCGCCTCCCAGCGCTCGGACTGGGAGAAGGCCTCGGCGGAGCGGACGCAGCCGGGCGCCGCGTGCCACAGCTCCACGGCCTCCGGGGACGGGGAGCCGCCGCGCACGTCCCAGGTCTTGAGCCAGTCGGCGAGGGACGGGCTGTGGACGGCGTGCACGTCCTCGTTGAGCAGGCCGGCCCGGTGCAGCTCGCCGAGCAGGGCCGGGATGCCGCCGGCGCGGTGCACGTCCTCCATGTAGTACGTGCGGTCCTTGGCGATGTTCGGGGCCACCTTGGCCAGGCAGGGCACGCGGCGCGAGACGGTGTCGATCTGGTCCAGGCCGAACGGGACGCCCGCCTCCTGGGCGGCGGCCAGCAGGTGCAGGATCGTGTTGGTGGAGCCGCCCATCGCGATGTCCAGGGCCATGGCGTTCTCGAAGGCCTGGAAGGTGGCGACGTTGCGCGGCAGGACCGTGTCGTCGTCCTGCTCGTAGTAGCGGCGGGTGATGTCCATGACCGTGCGGGCCGCGTCGACGTAGAGCCGCTTGCGCGCGGTGTGGGTGGCGAGGACCGAGCCGTTGCCGGGCAGGGAGAGGCCGATGGCCTCGGTCAGGCAGTTCATCGAGTTGGCGGTGAACATGCCGGAGCAGCTGCCGCAGGTCGGACAGGCGTTCTCCTCGATACGGAGGATGTCCTCGTCGGAGATCTTGTCGTTGACGGCGTCGGAGATCGCGTCGACCAGGTCGAGCGTGCGGACCGTGCCGTCGACCAGGGTGGCGCGGCCGGACTCCATGGGGCCGCCGGAGACGAACACCGTCGGGATGTTCAGGCGCAGGGCCGCCATCAGCATGCCCGGGGTGATCTTGTCGCAGTTGGAGATGCAGACCAGGGCGTCGGCGCAGTGGGCCTCGACCATGTACTCGACCGAGTCCGCGATCAGGTCGCGGGAGGGCAGCGAGTACAGCATGCCGCCGTGGCCCATCGCGATGCCGTCGTCGACGGCGATGGTGTTGAACTCGCGCGGGATGCCGCCGGCCTCCCTGATCGCCTCGCTGACGATCCGGCCGACCGGCTGGAGGTGGGTGTGGCCCGGCACGAACTCGGTGAAGGAGTTGGCGACGGCGATGATCGGCTTCCGGCCGATGTCCGCACCGGGTACACCGGAGGCGCGCATAAGGGCGCGGGCGCCCGCCATGTTGCGGCCGTGGGTGACTGTGCGGGACCTCAGCTCGGGCATCGTCGCTCGCTCCTTCTAGACCAGCTGCCAGAGAGTTCTGACTGTACGGTCGAGCGTACGCCGGTGCTCCAAGGGCTGGACACGGTTGTCCGAAATGCGGGACGCGCATTTCACGGACCGGCGCTGTCAGGGCTGCGTCAGATGAGCCTGCACCACCGGCGACACCCGCGCGATGATCTGCTCCAGGTCCGCGGAGGCCAGCGGCTCCAGCTTGATCACGTAGCGCATCATCGCCGTACCCACGATCTGCGCGGCCGCCAGTTCGGCGCGCAGCTCGGCGTCCGGCAGGTCCAGCTGGGCGGCGACGCGGCGCAGCAGCTGGGAGGCGACGAGCCGGCGGAAGACGGCGGCGGCCGTCTCGTTGTTCACGGCGGACCGGAGGATCGCCAGGAGGGGCGCACGGGTCGTGGGCTCGTCCCAGACGCCGAGGACGAAACGGGTGAGCCGCTCCCCCACGCCGTCGAGCGGGCCGTCGGCCACCGCTTTCGGGGCGTTCAGGGCGGGCGCGAAGGCGACCTCGATGGCCGCCTCGAAGACCTGCTCCTTGGTGCCGAAGTAGTGGTGGACGAGCGCGGAGTCCACGCCGGCCGCCTTGGCGATGCCGCGTACGGACGTCTTCTCGTACCCGCGCGCGGAGAACTCCTCGCGGGCGGCGGTGAGGATGCGGTCGCGGGTGTCGCCGGACTCGGTGCGCGGTGGACGGCCGCGGCGGCGGGGAGCGGTCTCGCTCATCGCCGGGGCACCCGTACCGCCGAGGCCAGGTGCTTGCGCGTGAACGCCAGCGCCTCGGCGAGATCGGCCTCACGCTCGGCACCGGACATCGCCCGCCGGGTGTTGACCTCGATCACGACGTGGCCGTCGAATCCCGTACGCCCCAGCCGTTCCAGCAGCTCCGCGCAGGGCTGGGTGCCGCGGCCGGGCACCAGGTGCTCGTCCTTGGCCGAGCCCCGGCCGTCGGCGAGGTGCACGTGCCCGAGCCGGTCCCCCATGCGGTCGACCATGTCCAGGGCCTCGGTGCGGGCCGTCGCCGTGTGGCTGAGGTCGATCGTGAAGTGCCGGTAGTCGTGGTTGGTGACGTCCCAGTCGGGGGCGTAGGCGAGCATCTCGCGGTCGCGGTAGCGCCAGGGGTACATGTTCTCGACGGCGAACCGCACGTCCGTCTCGTCCGCCATCCGCCAGATGCCGTCGACGAAGTCCCGGGCGTACTGCCGCTGCCAGCGGAACGGCGGGTGCACGACGACGGTGGAGGCCCCGAGCTTCTCCGCCGCGGCCCGGGCCCGCTGGAGCTTCACCCAGGGGTCGGTGGACCAGACCCGCTGGGTGATCAGCAGGCAGGGGGCGTGGACGGCCAGGATCGGAATGCCGTGGTAGTCCGACAGTCGGCGCAGCGCCTCGATGTCCTGGCTGACCGGGTCGGTCCACACCATGACCTCGACACCGTCGTAACCGAGGCGCGCGGCGGTCTCGAAGGCCGTCGCCGTCGACTCCGGATACACGGAGGCGGTCGACAGCGCGATGCGCACGTCCACATCCCTTGGTTCAGCCACGACCGTCACCTTACGACGTGGAGTGGTGCCGGTGTCGGGGGCGTCTTCGCCGTTGTGACGATCGCCATTTGCGCGGACGTGGACGCGTCGCGGTCGCGTCGCGGTCGATCGCGCCGCTCCCCCGCGCGGAGCGGGCGCTAGAGAGTGCGTGCATGGCGTCGCGAGGCAGACGGGAATTGTCAGACAGGCCCTAGGCGGAGCCCATGTGGTCGAGGCGCCGGAGGATCACGCCCTCCCGCAGGGCCCAGGGACAGACCTCGAGGCTCTCGACGCCGAAGAGGTCCATCGCGCCCTCGGCCACCAGCGCACCCGCCAGCAGTTGGCCGGCCCTGCCCTCGGAGACTCCGGGGAGTTCCGCGCGCTGGTCCGCGGTCATGCCCGCGAGGCGGGGGACCCAGGCCTCCAGGGACTCGCGCTTGAGTTCGCGCTGGACGTAGAGGCCCTCGGCGCTGCGGGCGGCGCCGGCGATGCGGGCGAGCTGCTTGAAGGTCTTGGAGGTGGCGACCACGTGGTCGGGGGCGCCGGAGCGGCTGAACTCGCCGACCGTGCGGGCGATCTCCGTGCGCACGTGCCGGCGCAGCGCCCGGACGTCCTGCGGGGCGGGCGGGTCGCCGGGCAGCCAGCCGGCGGTGAGGCGGCCGGCGCCGAGGGGCAGGGAGGCGGCCGTGTCGGGCTCCTCGTCCATGCCGTAGGCGATCTCCAGGGAGCCGCCGCCGATGTCCAGGACCAGCAGCTTGCCGGCGGACCAGCCGAACCAGCGGCGCACGGCGAGGAAGGTGAGCCGGGCCTCCTCCGCGCCGCTGAGGACCTGGAGGCGTACGCCGGTCTCGTCGGCCACGCGCGCGAGGACGTCGTCGGCGTTGCTGGCCTCG
>NZ_JBEZBT010000120.1:0-5702 GCF_040647235.1 Streptomyces sp. NPDC042638 | reverse complement strand
GGACGAGGCCAAGGCCCACTCGTGGACGCCCGCCGTCATGGGCTGCTCGGAGAGGCGTCGATGTAGTCGGCGATCACGTCGAGGGTGGACTCGACCGAGCTGAGCTGGGTGTTCAGGTGCTTGATCCAGCGGCCCTTCGGTTGGAGGGCCGCGTGCGGGGCGACGACGCCGGTGATGAACCGGCGGATCTCCGTGAGCTTCTCCCGGATGATCGCGACCTCGTACTCCTGGAGCTCGGCCGGGTCCGAGCAGAACTTGTAACCGTCCGGGCGGGTCCAGATCAGGGGCGGCCAGCCGCGTTCGGCGATGGTATCTCGCAGGCAGGCCAGGCCGGCGCGGGCCTGGTGGGGCGACAGTTCGCTGGATCTGACCAGCTGGTTGAAGGTCAGACCGGCCGGGCGGCCCTCGAAGAGTACGGTCCAGGAACTCCACCGACCGGTCGATGCTGCGTATCGCCGGGGCGACGGGGCTGGTCTCCTCGAAGTGCTCACGGGCCTGCCGGCCCCGCTCGACCTGCGCGTGGTTGACCTGGTGGCGGGCGGTGTCGTCCGACATCGCCCGGAAGGCGACGTCCGGCCTGCGCAACAGGCCGGTAGTCACCTCGGCGGCGACGTGCTCGTCACGGGTCAGTTCCTCGACGACCTTCACCTTGTCCGCCTTGGCGACGCGGGCGACGACCTCGGGCCGGCGTAGGAAGTCCGGGGCGACGGCCGCCACGACCTGGTCCTCCCGGGTCAGTTCCTCCACCACCCGGACCTTGCGCGGCTCCAGCGCGCCGTGCGCCCTGGACGCGGCGCTCACGGACTAGCACTTCGACCGGCCAAAGGACTTTGACCTGGGCGCGTACTGGACTTCCTGCCTCGACGATTTCCGCACACGCCGCTTCACCGGCACAGCCACCGTCCGCCTGTCCCCACGAGGACGCCGACGCCTGCCCGAGAACCTGCCCCCGGAGGTGGTGCGGGCAGTCGACGTCACCGCAACCGCCATCGGGGACGAGGGATGGGTCGAGGCGGCCATCCCGACGGAGAGCACCGAGCATGCATGTGGTGAGTTGCTGCGGCTCGGTATCGACGTCGAGGTCGTCGCACCGGCTGAACTACGCCGAGCCATGGCCGACACAGTGGACGTACTCGCCAGAACCTACGGATCCGCCTGGGCAAAGGCGGTCGGCTCGCCCACCGGCGACGCCGCCTGAGACAACCCCGCAGACATGCACCTGAGAGGCAACGTCACCGCGAAGCGCCCCATCCCCCTCTCCAGACGGATCCGGATCGGCACGCTGTCAGGACGGTATGGCAGGGCAGCTGCCCTGCGGCGGGACTGCCAGGTCGGTGAGGTAGCTGTCCACGGCGTGCTCCATACACGGGCCGCTGGTGACACTGCCGTGCCCCTGGCCCTCGTAGGTCAGGAGCACGCCGCTGCGGCCGAGCTGCCGGGCCACCGAGACCGCCCACGGGTAACCTGTGGCGGGATCGTGCAGCGCGTTGGAGACCAGTATCCGCGGGGAACCATGCACGTTCAGGCGGTGCTGCGGGTTGGCGGTCGGCGCGCCCAGACAGGCCGCTGCCATGTGGATCGGCAACAGGTAGGGCAGGTCAGGCGCGGTCCTTTTCATCATGGCCACCACCGAGGCGTACTCCCGGTAGTCGCGCACCGGCAGGTGCCAGTCCGAGCAGAAGACCGCAGTGGCCGAAGGCAGCGGCGCGGGCGAGGTGGGTGAAGCGGGCAGCGGCTTGCTCGCTTCCATCTCCGCGATCGCCGTGGCCAGGCCCGCGTAGTCGGCCGCGTAGAACGCGCGGAACGCAATCTTGTTGACCAGGTCCGAAGACGACAACGAGCTGCCCGGCTTCGCCGGATCCTCCAGCGTGCCGCGGCTGGCCCGGGTCAACAGGTCTTGCCAGACGACGCGGACGTCGCGGCCGTGCAGCGCGCATGCGGCGGCACCGTGGCACCACTTCCGGAACTCCTGAAAGGAATCCCCTGCCGCTGCCGCCTCGGCCTGGAGAAAGTCACGGGTAGTCGCGACGCTGTGGTCCATGACGCTTTCCAGCACCGTCGCGCGCACGCGGCGGGGGTAGGTCTCGGCGTACTGGGCCCCGAGCAGCGTGCCGTACGAGCTGCCGTGGAAGGTCAGTTTCCGCTCGCCGAGGGCGGCACGGAGGGCGTCCACGTCCCGGACCGTCTGGGCGGTGTCGAGGTGGTCGAACACCGGGCCGGTGCGGGCCCGGCAGTCTGCGCGCAGCCGCCTGTTGTACGCGACGGTCGTCTCGAAGTCCGCCTGGCTCTTCAGCACTGGTGACGGCCGCTGGGCAAGCAGGCCGGCCGAGCAGTTCACCGGGTTGCTGCCGCCCACGCCGCGCGGGTCGAAGCTGACGATGTCGAACCGGCGCCGCACCTCGGGACTGAACCGGCTGATACGCCCCACCACCATCTCGACACCCGAGTCGCCCGGCCCGCCCGGGCCGAACACCATCGAGCCGACGCGTGCGCCGGGGTCGGTGGCCTTGCGTCGGGCCACTGCCAGATCGAGCCTCGGCCCATCCGGGTGAGCCCAGTCGACCGGCACCGAAAGCGTCGCGCACTCGGCTCCCGGATTCTGCCGGTCGCCACACGGAGCCCACCGCAAGGCCCCTGTGGCAGACGGCGACGCGTGGACGGCGGGAGCAGCGGCAAGGCAGGTGGTGAGGGCCGTGACAGCTCCCACGGTCATGGCCGTGCCCCGGGCAACGATACGCCGCAGTGCGGATTTGCCCCTTAACGGCATGGGTCCTCCTCCTGAAGACAGCAGTGGGGCGCGGTGCGCGGACGCGGCCGGCCACCCATCGTCACGTTAGGTGCACCGTGGGCCGTGTGGTGCCCCTCTCGGGGGCTTTTCCGGGTCGAGTCGGGGGCCGCTCAGGGGCGCCGCCGGCCCGGGGCAAACGGTCAGAGTCGGGTCTTGTGGGGAAAGCCTCCACCGCAGCCCCGCTGGCACAGGCGCTCGACTGAGGCATGACGCACCGCCTGGCGCTCACTGTCGCAGTAGGCACGGGGGCCAGTGGTCCGGACCCCTAGTACGTACGCAGCGCGCCGAGCGTCGCGTTCTCTGTGGAGCGTGGCCCGGCTTCCGGAGCCGCCGACGCATGATCCTTCCCAGTCCAGCAGGCGCAGCGGTTCGGTGAGGTTCGCCCAGTGCACATCCGCATGGGCTGTGGTCCAACGGGGGACGGCCGGTGCCGGGATGCCCACGAACTCGGGGATGGCCCGCTCCATGTACTGCTGCCGTACGGCGACGCGGCCGGTGCCTGTGGCCGCCACTTTCTCCAGCGTCCCGGCGAGGTCGTTCCACCAGGAGTCCGGCAGCTGGGCCTGGTGCTGGAGGATCGGGTCGTCGGACAGGACTGGGTCATCGACGCGGACCGACAGCTCCGCCCGGTAGGCGATGCCGTCGTCGACGGTGTCGTGGACGGCCAGGAGGGCGGGCCGGTGGCCGTCGAGGTCGCCGAAGGCGTGCTGGGCATCGAGGGCGCCGTCCCACAGCTTCCCCGCGGCCTTGTCCTCTGCCGCGGACACCAGGCGCAGCCAGGCGGGTGCGCCCGTAGCGGTGCGGGCCGGGGCGCCCAGGGTGCGCCCGGCCCAACCCCAGAGCTCCGCACCCGGCTCCACCCGGACGTCCAGGGCCTTCGCGGTGTGCGCGTGGTGGGCGCGCATGCGCCGTTCGGTGTCCGGGTCAGGGGGAGGCGAGTACACCGGTGATCTCCCGCAACTTGTCTTCGGTCAGGGAGGGTTGGGCGACGGCGTCGGCCGCCTCCTTCCAGTGTGGCGCACCGGAGGCGGCGAGAAGGACGTTTGTCACTCCTGGGCATGACGCGACGGCGAGGATGCACGCCTGTGCGGGGGTCAGACCCGGCCGGATCAGGTCGGCGAGCTCCTGGTCGACCATGCCGGGGAGCTCCCCGCCGTGCAGCGGGGCCGACGCCATCACCCGCAGGCCCGCGCCGGCGGCGGCCAGGAGCGGGCCCCGGTGGTGAAGAGCCTGCACGATCGGCGTCAACATCACCAGGCTGACCGGCAGCTGGACGGCGGACAGGTGGTGCTGTCCGCCGGCGGCTTCGGCGGCCAGGGCGAGCAGCTCCCCCACCGTGAACGCCTCCTGCTCCAGGCCCGCCCACGTGGCGACGCCGTACCCCGCCGCATGCCCAGCCGCGGCCTCTTCCTCTAGGACGGCGAGGCGTCCCGGATCGCGCGGTGCAGGGCGGGGCGGTCGCCGGGGTGGGCGCGCTCGGGGTTGTGCAGCGGGACCAGGTCCAGGCGGTCGCGCCCGAGCTGCTCGCGGTTGCGACCGGTCTGCCAGCGCACGTAGTCGGGGGCGAGGCTGTGCCCGGCGGCGGCCTGGTCCTGGTCGAGGACACCGTCGTTCACGGCGTCGGCGCCGGTGGCCGCGGTGAAGTACCCCGTCTTGGTGAAGACGTTCAGCGACGGGTGGGCGGCCAGGGCCGGGGCCAGGAGGGCCTGCGCCTGGCCGGTGGCGTAGTTGGGGGCGGTGTCGACCCATTGCGCGCCGGAGGCGGCCGCGCGGACGGCCGCCTCCGGGATCGCCCGGCACCGGTAGGTACCGAGGGCGAGTTGTGCGGTCACAGCAGGCTTCCCACTGTCGCGACCTGCCCGGCAACGAGCTCCTGGACCAGGGCGGCGACGTCCTCCAGGGCGAGGCCGGCCGCGTCGGCGAGCATGGCCAGTTCCACGGTCCGCCCGTCGGCCAGCGGGCGCAGCACCGCTTCCGCCTCGGGCGCGAACTCGTACACGGTGCCGGCGGCGGACAGCGTCACCTTGTCCTCGACGACGTCCAGCACCGCGCGGGCGGCCGTCAGCCTCACCCGCAGACCGCCGTCGACGGGGACGGTGTCGATGTACGGCAGGCTCGGCACCATCCGGCCCACGGCCTGCCCGTCCATCGCCGCCCGGTAGCGGGCGATCAGCGTCGGGTCGTCCAGCAGTTCAGCGAGCCGCTTGCGCATCCCGTCCACGGCGTCGGCCTGGACGTCCGGCGCGGCGAGCAGCGGCAGGTCACGCCTCCAGTCCTCGTGCGTGAGCAGCTGCTCGGACACCCACGCCATCAGGTGGGTCGCCGTGTGGGGCTGCAAGCCGCAGGTGACGTGCAGGGAGCGGGTGCCCTGGTCGGCGGAGACCCGTGCCACACGCCGCGCGGCACGTACAGGACGTCGCCCGGCCACAGGACCAGGTCGGCGACCGGCTCGGTGGGTGCCTCGCCCGGGTCCTCGATGTCGCGGTACAGCGGGAACGGTCGGGTGGTGCCGTAGATCCGCCACCGCTTCGCGCCGTCCAGCTGGACGATGACCGTGTCGTGGTCGTCCCAGTGAACGCCGAAGCCCTCGGTGGCGCTCCACGAGGCGTAGAGGTTCGCCTGGACTCGGGTGTGCAGCTCACGCTCGATCGCTTCGCAGACGCGGGCGATCGGCGGGTGGAGCTCGTCGACGCTGTCCAGCGCGAGGGAGGCGCCCTCCTTCAGGCGGGCGTGCAGTTCGGCCGGGTGGAGGCGGTGCCACACCGTGTGGCGGCGGGTGGCCACCGGGGCGGTGTAGCCGCCGAGCTGCAACGTCTCGCCGCCGTGGGACAGCCGCATGCGCGGCGGCTCCGGCCGGTGGACATCGAGGGCGGCGCGCTGCCGAACACCGCCGCCAACACCCGTCGCGCCCAGG
>NZ_JBEZBT010000119.1:0-5955 GCF_040647235.1 Streptomyces sp. NPDC042638 | reverse complement strand
TTTCCTGACGTCGGTGGCCGAGGCGTTCGTCGGGGGCGCGGCCGTCGACTGGACGGCGGTGTTCGCGGGCACGGGTGCCCAGCGCGTCGACCTGCCCACCTACGCCTTCCAGCACCAGCGCTACTGGCTGGAGTCGGAGTCTGTCGTCTCGGCCGATGTCACGTCGGCCGGTCTGTCCTCCGCCGATCACCCGTTGCTGGGCGCGGCCGTCACGCTGCCCGCGTCCGACGGGGCGCTGCTGACGGGACGGCTGTCCCTGCGCACCCACCCCTGGCTCGCCGAACATGCCGTACAGGGCACGGTCCTCCTTCCCGGGACGGCGTTCGTGGAGCTGGCGCTGCGCGCCGGGGACACGGTCGGGTGTGACCGGGTGGAGGAGCTGACGCTGGAGGCGCCGCTGGTGCTGCCCCGAGAGGGTGGCGTACAGGTGCAGGTGGTGCTGGACGGCCCGGATGCCGAGGGACGCCGGGAGCTGTGCGTGTACTCGCGCGGGGACGGCGCTTCAGAAGCTGCCTGGACGCGGCACGCCTCCGGTGTGCTCGGCACCGACGGCGAAGCCTCCGCGCCGGAGGGTGACCTGAGCGTGTGGCCGCCGGTGGGCGCACAGCAGGTCGAACTCGGCGATCTGTACGCGAGGTTGGCAGCCACGGGCCTGGTCTACGGCTCTGCGTTCCGCGGGCTGGGCGCGGCCTGGCGGCGCGGCGACGAGGTGTTCGCCGAGGTCGCCCTTGCCGAGGAGCAGCGCGCCGACGCGAGCCGGTACGGGCTGCACCCGGCGCTGCTGGACGCGGCGCTGCACGCCTGGCTGACGGACGGGGAGCGGGACTCCGGCACG
This sequence comes from Streptomyces sp. NPDC042638, assembly GCF_040647235.1. Classification (NCBI taxonomy): domain Bacteria; kingdom Bacillati; phylum Actinomycetota; class Actinomycetes; order Kitasatosporales; family Streptomycetaceae; genus Streptomyces; species Streptomyces sp. NPDC042638. Next base: position 5,120 of record NZ_JBEZBT010000119.1, on the reverse strand, counting down.
ATCCGGCTGCCGTTCGAATGGCGTGGGGTGTCGCTGTACGCGACCGGTGCCTCGTCGTTGCGCGTGCGGTTGGCACCGGCCGGGGCCGACGGGATGTCGGTGCTCGTCGCCGACGCGGCGGGTACGCCGGTCGCGAGCGCGGAAGCCCTGGTGACCCGTCCGGTCACGGCCGAGCAGGTGGCGGCCGCGGCGCCCGGAGGGGTGGGCGATGCGCTGTACCGCGTGGACTGGACCGAGATGTCCGGCGCCGTGGCCGCCCCGCTGGGCACGGACGGCGGCTGTGCTGTCGTCGGGCCGCACTCCTCGGAGCTGGCCCGTGCCCTCAAGACGGCCGGCCGCACCCCTCAGGAGTACACCGACCCGGCTGACCTCGCCGAGCAACTGGACTCCGGCTCCCCGGCGCCCGGGCTGATCTTCGCCACCGTCGCCTCGGGTATCGAGGACGACGTCGTCACGGCGATGCGCGAGACGACGCACCGGACGCTGGAGCTGCTGCAGGCGTGGCTGGCCGCGGACGGTCTCGACCGGGCACGGCTCGTCCTGGTGACCCGCGGAGCGGTGTCCACCGCTCCCGGTGAAGACGTGCACGACCTGCCGGCCGCCGCCGTGTGGGGACTGGTGCGGTCGGCACAGGCCGAGCACCCGGGCCGGTTCGTCCTGCTGGACGTGGACGACACCGATGCCTCGCTGGCCGTGCTGCACGAAGCGGCGCTGGCCGAAGAGCCCCAGCTCGCCTTGCGGGACGGCCGGGTGCGGGTGCCACGGCTGGCCGGCGGAGTCGCCGAAGGGGTGCTGGTCCCCGAGAGCGGCATCCCGGACGGCACACAGGCTGCCGTACCGGGCATGGCGGACGGCACACCGGACGCCGTACGGGAAGCCCGCCAGGACGGTGTCCCGGCCTGGCGGCTGACGGCCTCCGAGGACGGGACGCTGGAGGGCCTGCGGCTGCGGCAGGCACCGGACGCGACTCGCGAACTGGGCCGGCACGAGGTACGGATCGCCGTACGGGCCGCCGGACTGAACTTCCGCGATGTGCTCCTCGCCCTGGGGATGTACCCCGACGCGGCCCTGATGGGCGGCGAGGGAGCCGGCGTGGTGGTGGCAACCGGGCCCGGAGTGACCTCGTTCGCCGTCGGCGACCGGGTGATGGGCATCTGGTCCGGCGGCTTCGGCCCGCTTGTCGTGGCGGATCAGCGGACACTGGCGCGCGTTCCGGAGCGCTGGACGTTCACCGAGGCCGCGTCCGTTCCCATCGTGTACGTGACCGCGCTGTACGCCCTGCGCGAGCTGGCCGCCGTACGCTCCGGCGAGTCACTGCTGGTGCACTCCGCCGCGGGCGGGGTCGGCATGGCCGCGGTGCAGCTCGCCCGGGCCTGGGACGTCGAGGTGTTCGCCACCGCCAGCCCCGCGAAGTGGGAGGTGCTGCGGACTCTCGGCGTGGACGACGCGCATCTGGCGTCCTCGCGCTCGCTGGAGTTCGCCAGCCGGTTCGGCGGTGACGGGGGCGGAGTGGACGTCGTCCTCAACTCCCTGGCCGGAGAGTACGTCGACGCCTCGCTGGGCCTCCTCCGCGCCGGCGGCCGGTTCGTGGAGATGGGCAAGACGGACGTCCGCGAGGCCGCAGCCGTGGCGGCGGCCCACCCGGCGGTCGCATACCGGGCCTTCGATCTGGGCGAGGCCGGTCCCGAGCGGATCGGCCGGATGCTGGCGGAGATCCTCGACCTCTTCGCTCAGGGGCGGCTGCGGCTGCTGCCCACCCGCGTGTGGGACGTACGCCGGGCCCCGGAGGCGTTCCGGTACATGAGCCAGGCGCGCCATGTCGGCAAGCTGGTGCTCAGCGTTCCCCCCACCGGGCCGCGGCCCGACGGCACCGTCCTGGTCACGGGCGCCGCGGGCACACTCGGCAGGCTCGTCGCCCGGCACCTGGTCGAACGGCACGGGGTACGCAGCCTGCTGCTGGTCAGCCGGCGGGGGGAGGCCGCCGACGGCATGCCGGAACTCCGCGAGGAACTGGCGGCGCTGGGCGCCACGGTACGGACGGCCGCCTGTGACGTCGCCGACCGCGACGCACTGTCGGCACTCCTCTCCGACCTGCCGGACGGACACGGCCTGACCGGTGTGGTGCACGCCGCGGGCGTCCTGGACGACACCACGGTCGCGTCCCTGACGCCGGAACGCCTGGGCACCGTACTGCGCGCCAAGGCCGAGGCGGCCTGGCATCTGCACCAGCTCACGCGCCGTTTCGACCTCTCCCTTTTCGTCCTGTTCTCCTCGACGGCGGGTGTCTTCGGCTCCGCGGGCCAGGCGAACTACGCGGCGGCCAACACCTTCCTGGACGCTCTCGCCCAGCACCGCAACGCGCAGGGTCTTCCCGCCAACTCGCTGGCCTGGGGCCTGTGGGCCGAGCGCACGGGAATGACCGGCCACCTCAACCAGGCGGACCTGTCCCGCATGAGCCGCAGCGGCCTGCTGCCCTTCTCCTCACAGGAGGGCCTGGCGCTCCTCGACGCGGCGGGCGGTCTGGCCGAGGCCCTCGTCGTACCCGCCCGGCTGGACACGGCACTGCTGGCCGCAGAGGCCGCCCAGGGCGGCACCCCGCCGCCCGCCGTGCTGCGCGGTGTCGTACGACAGCCCGGGCCGGCCCGGAGGTCCCGTGTCCAGGAACCGCAGCGCTCCGACGCACCGTCGCCGGCGCAGCGGCTGGCCGGGCTCGCCGCGCCGGAGCGGCGGCGGACGCTGCTGCGGCTGGTCCAGGAGCACGGCGCCACCGTGCTCGGACACGGTTCCGCGGTGTCCGTCGTCGCCGACCGCGGTTTCCTCGAACTCGGCTTCGACTCCCTCACCGCCGTCGAACTGCGCAACCGGCTCAACGCGGCCACCGGACTGCGGCTGCCCGCCACGCTGATCTTCGACTACCCGACGCCCGAGGCGCTCGCCGGACTCCTCGACGAGGAGCTGGCACCCGCCCCGGCGGCCGAGGCGCCGGACACCTCTCTCACCGCCGAACTCGACCGGATGGAAGCCGCGTTGCGCGAGGCGGTCGCCGACGGCGACACCGGTGCACGCGAGGTGGTGGCCAGCCGGCTCCGGGAACTGCTGTCCAGCGTCTCCAGCTGGAGCGACGGCGGAACCCCGTCGGAGGCCGTGCCGGCCGCCGAACCCGACGCCTCGGACGCCGTCGCAGACCACTTGGAGACCGCGGACGCGGACGAACTCTTCGCTTTCATCGACCAGGAGTTCGGCTCCGCGGAGGAGTCCTGATCCGCTTGACCGCTCCCGCGCCCACCGGTGCCGTCCCGCGCGCCGCCCTGTCCTTCCCGCTGTACGCCCAGCTTCCCAAGCACGTGAGGTCCTGATGTCGGAACAAGAAAAGCTCCTCGGTTATCTCCGTCGGGTCACGGCCGACCTGCATCAGACCCGCAACCGCCTGCAGGAAGTGGAGGCGGCGGCCCACGAGCCGATCGCGATCGTCGGTATGGGCTGCCGTTTCCCCGGCGGCGTCCGTGCCCCCGAGGACCTGTGGCGCCTGGTGTACGGCGAGGAGGACGCGATCACGCCGTTCCCCGCCGACCGCGGCTGGGACACCGACGCCGTCTACGACCCCGACCCCGACCGGCCGGGCACCACATACGCCCGCGAAGGCGGCTTCCTCGCGGAGGCCGGCGACTTCGACGCCGACTTCTTCGGCATCTCGCCGCGTGAGGCGACGGCGATGGACCCGCAGCAGCGCCTGCTGCTGGAGACCGCCTGGGAGGCCATCGAGCGCGCGGGCATCGACCCCGCCTCGCTCAAGGGCAGCCAGGCCGGTGTCTTCGCGGGCGCCGTCGCGCCCGACTACGGACCGCGCGTCCACGAGGCCGCCGACGGTGTCGAGGGCCACCTCGTGACCGGCAGCGCCATCAGCGTCGTGTCCGGCCGCGTCGCCTACACCCTCGGCCTGGAGGGCCCCGCCGTCACGGTGGACACCGCGTGTTCCTCCTCCCTGGTCGCCCTGCACCTCGCCGTGCAGGCACTGCGCCGCGGCGAGTGCACCCTCGCCCTCGCCGGCGGCGTCACGGTCATGGCCACCCCCGGCACCTTCATCGGCTTCAGCCGGCAGCGTGGACTCGCCCCGGACGGCCGCTGCAAGCCGTTCGCCGCCGCGGCCGACGGTTTCGCCCCGGCCGAGGGCGCCGGCATGCTCCTCCTGGAGCGCCTCTCCGACGCCCGCCGCAACGGACACCCGGTACTGGCCGTCGTACGCGGTACGGCCGTCAACCAGGACGGCGCCAGCAGCGGGCTGTCCGCCCCCAACGGCCCCTCCCAGCAGCGCGTGATCCGTGCCGCGCTCGCGGACGCCGGACTCTCCCCCGACCAGGTCGCCGCCGTCGAGGCCCACGGCACCGGCACGAAGCTCGGCGACCCCATCGAGGCACAGGCCCTCCTGGCCACCTACGGCCGTGGACGCGACACCGACAAGCCGCTGCTGCTCGGCTCCGTCAAGTCCAACATCGGGCACACCCAGGCCGCGGCCGGTGTGGCCGGGCTGATGAAGATGGTGCTGGCCATGCGGCACGGTGTGCTCCCGCGCACCCTGCACGTGGACCAGCCGTCACCCCACGTGGACTGGTCGGCCGGAGCCGTCGAACTACTGACCGAGACCACCCCGTGGCCCGAGGCCGAGGAACCACGCCGATTCGGCGTGTCCTCCTTCGGCATCAGCGGAACCAACGCCCACGCCATCGTCGAAGAGCCCCCCGTGCCGCAGGCCGACACCGACGACGACACCCCCGGCACCCCGGCGCCGACCGCCCTGCCGACCGTCCCCTGGGTGCTGTCGGCCAAGTCCGCGGCGGCACTGCGCCCCCAGGCCGCGCGCCTCTTGGAGCACGCCGAGGCCCACCCCGAGGCGACGGCCACCGACACCGCCCTCTCCCTCGCCACCACCCGGACCGCCTTCGACCACCGCGCCGTCGTCCTGGCACCCGACCGCACCACGGCGATGCGGGAACTCCGGTCCTACATCTCCGGCCGCGCCACCACCGCCCTCGTCGAGGGCACCGTCCGCCGCGGCACCGGGGTCGCCTTCGTGTTCCCGGGTCAGGGTTCGCAGTGGCTGGGTATGGCTGCGGACTTGCTGG
>NZ_JBEZBT010000118.1:0-5990 GCF_040647235.1 Streptomyces sp. NPDC042638 | reverse complement strand
CTAATACATCGCCGCCGCCCCGGGGGGGCCGGCCGCTTCGCGTCCGGCCCCGCCCCGCCTGGAGGGAAGGGAAAACCGTTGCCGCGGCGACGCTGCTACCCCTCCGACACCTGGGACGACGAATGGGTCCTGCGAGCCGCTGTTGCCGACACCGGCCTTCGAGACGAAGGCAGGCGGCCGGCCAGAGAAGCACCCTCGCCGTGAGATCGTGGACGCGATCCGCTATGTCGTTGACAACGGATGCAAGTGGCGGGCCCTGCCCAAGGATTCCCACCCTGGCGCACGTGTTACGGATTCATGGCCCGTTGGGCTGCCGCCGGCGTCATCGGGCTGATCCGTGACCAGCTCCGCAAACGGATCCGCCGCGAGATGGGCAAGGCGCCCGGCGCGGTCGCCACCGTCATCGACTCCCAGTCGATCAAGGCCGCCGAGACCGTCGGCAAGGACTTCCGCGGCTACGACGCTGGCAAGAAAATCAATGGCCGCAGGCGCCACCTGGTCGTGGACACCAAGGGCCTGCCCCAGTTCGTCATGGTCACCCCAGCCGACATGACCGACCGCAACGCGGCCAAGGAAGTCCTGTTCCGGCTGCGGCTCATGCACCCCGAGATCACCATCGTCTGGGCCGACTCCGCCTACGCCGGACAGCTCGTCACCTGGGCGCAGATTTACCTCAACTTGACGATCAAGACCGTCAGCCGCCCGAAGGACGCCTCCGGGTTCGTCGTCCTGCCCCCGGCGCTGGGTCGTCGAACGTTCACACGCCTGGGTCATGCACGCCCGTCGACACGCGCACGACTACGAGCGGCTCATCCAGCACTCGGAATCGCTCATCACCTGGGCCGCGATCACCCTCATGACCCAGGCGAATCACCCGCCGAAGCTCCCGCAGGAGCGGACAGCCAGCCTCCCGCGAGGCCCAACGAGACTGATCATCCCGGCCCTGACGGCGAGCAGTGCCACCAAGAGGTCACCGGGCCCGGATCGCGGCCCTGAGCACCACTCTCCCACCGTCGCCGAAGCCTGTCAGGACTTCTGGCTCACAGCCACCGCTTGGCTGATTCGACGCTGTCGCCGCCGCTCGTGTTGAACGCGATGGCAGCCTTCGGCGCATGACGCCGGACCAGATTCACGACCTGTTCAAAGAGCGGCAGAAGCGGCTCCGGCTTGCGGATCCCACCCCCGATGACGACGACGTCCCAGTCGTGTTCGGACAGCGCTGCAACGATCGCCGGCTCGGCCGACTCATCCAGCTCGATCAGCGTCATGGACGCATCGATGGCGTGTTCGCCGAATCGGGCCAGTTCCTGGTCGAGGGCCGCTCGAAGGGCGTCTCCGTCCATACCGGGCACTGCACGTGGGTCGATTCCAAGAATGAGAACGCGAGGCATGCCTAAGAGGACGATCAGCCATCCGCCCAGGTTCCCACGGCACGCGGCCGGTGTCCGATCGGACGACCCCCTGGGGGAATGACGCGGACTTCGACAACTTCACGCTCCCAGCGTTTGCGGCAAGCATCTGAACCAACACCGTTCGATTCCTGAGCTGGGCAAACGCGCAGCTCAGGATTGAAAACAGGCACTTACCTTGTTCTTTTTCTTCCGACCTCGAACGGTGTCTCGAACTGAGTCGCTCACCTGGGGATTCGCCGGACGTGGGGGCGGCCTTCGTCTGATCCTGTGCTCCGACCAAGGTGCACTGACCAAGACGAAGGCCGTGAGGGTGAGTCTGCTGCCTGATGCCGTACGGAGGGAAGCGTTCGCGGAAGCGTCACGCTTGCGGGGCGAGTTCTACGAGTGCCTGACCGCGCGGCGCGACGAGTTGTTCGAACTCACCGACGCGGTGCTGTGTACGGACGGCGCGGTGAAGTCCCCTGTGGATCTGACGCTGCTGCCCGAGCACCGGCGTGGGCACGGCGCGATGTACGGCGGCCTCAACCACGGCCGGATCAACGTCGACCGGCTGCGGACGGTGCTGTCCGGGCTGTCGCTGCCACGTTTCGACGGCGGGCGCCTGGTCCTTGCCGTCGATGTGTCGCCGTGGCTCCGCTCGGACGCGCCGTGCTCGGCGGAACGGCTGTTCTGCCACGTCTACGGCCGTGCGAAGACGGCGTCGCAGTTCATTCCTGGCTGGCCCTACTCCTTCGTGGCCGTGCTGGAGCCGGGCGCCACGTCCTGGACCGCGATCCTGGACGCGGTCCGGCTCGGCCCGGCGGACGACGCCACCGCGGTCACCGCTGCCCAGTTGCGGGGTGTCGTCGAGCGGCTCGTCACCGCGGGCCAGTGGCAGACCGGGGACCCGCATATCGTGATCGTCAGCGACGCCGGCTACGACGTCACCCGTCTGGCCTGGGTCCTGCGTGACCTGCCCGTCGAGCTGGTCGGCCGCGTCCGCTCCGACCGTGTCATGCGCCTGCCGAAACCATCCCGCCGGCCGGGAACGAACGGCCGGCCGCCCAAGCACGGCCCGGAATTCCGCTTCACCAAGCCGGAGACCTGGCCCGAGCCCGCGATCACCACCGTCACCGACACCACCAACTACGGCAAGGCCGAAACCCAGGCGTGGGACCGGGTCCACCCAAGGCTCACCCACCGCTCCTCATGGCTCGACCACGACGGCGAACTGCCCTTGGTCGAAGGCACGTTGATCCGGCTGAAGGTCGAGCACCTGTCGAAGGACCGGGACGCCCCGCCGGTGTGGTTATGGTCCTCCAAGACCGGTGCGACCCCGGACGACGTGGACCGCTTCTGGCAGGCATTTCTCCGCCGCTTCGACTTGGAGCACACCTTCCGCTTCGCGAAACAGACCCTGGGCTGGACCACCCCGAAACTCCGTATTCCCGAGGCTGCGGACCGATGGACCTGGCTCCTGATCGTCGCTCACACCCAGCTCCGGCTCGCCCGGCCACTCGCCGAAGACCTCCGCCGCCCCTGGGAGAAACCCGCCACCCCCGACCGGCTCACCCCCGCCCGGGTCCGCCGGGGGTTCAGGAACATCCGCGCTCACCTCGCCTGCCCGGCCCGTGTTCCCAAACCCCGAGGCGCTGGCCCCGGACGACCTCCCGGTGCCAAGAACAAACACCGGGCACCCCGCTACGACGTCGGCAAGACCGTCAAACGCCCCGAGACCCTCAAGGCCATCGGCAAGCCTGGAAGATCTTGGTAGATAAAGAACAAGCTTACGGGCGGCCAGCGTGGTGGTGAGGTAGGCCAGGGATTCGGCGGGGGTGAACAGGCCGACCTCGATCAGGCGGCGGCTGTTGCCGGTAGACGCGTGGACGGGCGCCAACGGCCCGCGGCTGTCTTGGTCGAGCGCTCTGAATACTCCTGGCGGTGCCATGCAGGCAGGCGGCCGTGCTCTGCGTTCGTCGGCCTGCCTGGGATGGCAGCACTTCGATATTCGGGGCGGCGCTGCTGCGGGGGCGGGCAGCTGCCGGTAGGGCGTGCTCAACGCGGGCCTGCTCGATCGCGTGGAACAGCGGCAGAAGATAGGCCCTTCGCGCAGGCGAGAGATGGCGTTCCCACCGCGTCCCGTACCGGCACAGCGTGCCGTCAGCCGGATGTCTCCCAGCTGGTGGTGAACAATGCGCACTCGAGCAGGTCGGGGGCTGCACCGGACGGCCAGATGTCGCCTGCGGCCAGCTGGCCGCAGGCGGCGTGCATGAAGGAGAGGTAGACCTGGTAACGGTGGGGCGACCAGTTCCCGTCCGACCAGACCCAGGAGGCGACCGAGCCGTCCACATCGTGGCCGCTCTCGCGGCCGACCGTGGCGGCCATCGACCTCAGGCGTCTGGACAGCACCCGATCGAGGATGAGCGGCCGCACGCCGTCGACGGGCGGCAGCGCGATGCCGGTGAAGTAGAGGAACTTGGTGAAGAAGGCTGGCCCGAGCCCGGGAACCTGCCCCTGGAGCGCGGCGTACGCCTGTGGTGCACCGTGCTCGCGCAGTGCGGTGACCGCGGTGGCCAGCGCCGAGTCCAGGCCGTCGAAGGCCAGGATCTTATGCAGGGTGGCCGGGCCGCTGCCGCCGGGAGTGCCGCGTTTTCCTTTGCCCCACACATACGTCGCGACCATTGCCTCCCTGAACGCCTCGCGCCGCAGCGCGTCGGCGACGGCCGAGACCACCTCTGCCCGGCTGACCGCAGCGTCACCGCCTGCGGAGGTGGGCGCCAGCGCCTCCGGCCACGGAGTGATCTGCGCCCACCGGCTGGGCGTATAGCGGATCGTGTGCGCGCCGGGTGTCCCGTCCGCGTAAACCGACGCATTCACCTCCCACCAGCGGCCCAGCGCCCGTAAAACAGGACCGGGCAGCAGGCGTGCGGCCATCTCGCGGTCCACCGCGTCCGCACGCTCCTGGCGGCCCCGTCCGTCCTGCTCGTCCTGTCCGTCCTGTTCGTTCACGAGCCGCTCCCTGCCTGACGTGCCGCCGGCCGTGGGGAGGATGCGGCGGATTCCTTCGGTTCGGGCTGCTTTGGTACGCCCCCGCCCGGCACGAGCTCGCCGGCTGCCTGTTCCAGTTCCTGCCGGCGAAGTTCGCCACCCTCGATCAGATACGTGTCGGGCAGGGGCCGTGCAGGCAGCCCCCATGCGCGGGCGCGGGTCCGTACGCCGATGTCGCGGCTGACGACGACCACCTCCGGGGGAGCGACGGCCTGGTGCAGACGCAGTGCCGAGGCCACCAACTCGTCGTCCGGCACAGGAAGGCGGGCGTGCCCAGGCTCATCGGCCGCGATGAACACGGGGGTTCCGTCGTCCGCGATCGCCTTCTCGGGCCCTGCTTCCAGCACCGACTCCAGCAACCGGAACACGCCGCGCGCCCGCCGGGAGATCTTCTTGTCCCCCGTCTGGTAGCTCTTGGCGTCGATCTCGTCGACCACGACGTGCGGCACCATGACCGCGGTGTCCTTCCCGAACACCTTCTGCCAGGGAACATTGTCGAACCGCGTGAAGTGCAGCGTGGTGTTCGTGTCCAGCACCGCGTACCGCACGGCACCGGCGCGCCCGTACCGCTCCGGCATGGCACGCACCCGGTTGGCCACGGATCTGAAGTAGTCCTGAAGCTCGGCAAGTTCCACGTACATCATCAGCCGGGCCTCGTCCAACGGCGCGGTGAGGATCGCCCGGTAGCGGCCCGCACGGAGATGTCCCGCGATCTCCCGGTCGCTGAACCGCCGGTTGAGCTCCTCGGCGGCCTTCCAGGTCCACTCGTCGTACCGCTTGCGCACGGCCCGCATCTCGGCCTCGGCTTCCGCGCCCGTTCTCATCATGTGAGGGATCCGGTTGGAGACGTCGTTGAGACTCCCGCCCACGAGATCGTTATCCAGGAAAGCAATTGCCTCGGTGCAGGTCGTTCCGGCTCTCAGTATGCCCTTGTTCTCTCCCCCCGGGACGGGGCTCGGTGCGCCCCGTCCCGGCCCATCCTGCCAGCGCTGCTTACGCCCGATACGAGTTTCGCTCCCTCGCGCGGCGGCCGTCCCGTTCCAGGGGAGGAGAAGTGGTACGAGGCGGCAGGGATCATGGTCGAGGCGATTTGTCAGCGGGCGAGACCGCCGGGGTGCGCCGCTGGAGGGGCGCCGAAACTGCAGGACCACCCACCCGCACTTCATGGATGGTGACATCCCCCAGCTGTGCAGGGCGGCGGGGCGGCCACGCCCGCGGGGACGCTCTTACCGCGATCACCGTTGACTGGCGCCTGCCCCACGGCGCGACCGGCACCGCAGTGTCGGGCTGGGGGTCACGCTGGTGTGGTGCAGAAGTGGTGGGCACCGCGCAGCGGGGTGTGTAGTTTCCGCTGGGTGGCCCGGCTGTCGAGGCGTACGTCGAGGGCGCCGGGAAGTGTGCTGTGGGCTCGCAGGCCTGTGGGCAGCCGGGAGGCATCCAGGCCGTCACGCCTGGCGATGAGGATGCCGAGCTCGTGACGGCTCACATGCTCGGGCCCTGCGAGATGGTGGACGCCGGCCGCGTCGCTACACGCCAGTTCCAGGAGGGCGG
>NZ_JBEZBT010000117.1:0-6023 GCF_040647235.1 Streptomyces sp. NPDC042638 | reverse complement strand
CCTGGGCGCGACGGGTGTTGGCGGCGGTGTTCGGCAGCGCGCCGCCCTCGATGTCGAAGTCGACCTTGGTGAGCTTGAACGCGTCGACCGCCTTTCCGTACGCCGCCGCCAGCGCGTCCGCGGAGGAGCAGGTGGTGGCCAGCTCCGAGCCGGATGCGCCGCCGAAGGAGACGCGGATGTCACCGCCCTTGGCGCGCAGGGCGCCGATCTGCGCGGCCACGCCGTCACCGGTCAGGTCCGTGACACCGCCCCACTTGGGGGTGCAGCCGCCGCCGTCGGTGAGGAAGGCGAGGTTGTAGTTCTTCACTCCGGTGGCGTCGGCCGTGCGCAGGAGGTCGAAGGCCGGGTAGAGGGAGGTGTCGACGTAGGGGGCGAAACCGGCGGAGGCCGTGGTGCCGGTGCCGGTGCCGCCGGTGGGGGTCGGGGTCGCGCTCTTGGTCGGGGTGGCGCTGTCGGTGGGGGCCGGGGTGCTCGTCCTGCTGGGGTCCGGGGTCGGCGACGGGGGCTCTGTCGGCCGGCCGCTCGGCTCGGGGGTGGCGCCACCGTCGGCGGAACACCGGGTGTCGTCGATACGGCAGCCCGTCGGATCACCGCTGCCGCTCACCACGAAGCCGACGGTCACCGACTTGCCGGGGGCGAGGCCGGCGGTGTCCCACTTGGCCGGCCGCACCGTGACGTGCCGGCCGCTCACGCCGGACTCGCCGTTCCACAGGGAGCTGAGCCGCGCGCCCTCCGGAAGGTCGAACTCCAGCGTCCAGGTCGTCTCGGGCCGGCCGCTGTTGTTGGTGACGACGTACTGGGCGGTGTAGCCGCTCGACCAGTCGCTGGTCCTGGTGTACGCGGCGTTCACGCCGGCCGCGTTGGCGGTGCCGGTGAGCAGGACCGCGGCGCCGCCGACCACGGCCGCGGCCACCAGGCCGCCTATCGCCTTGTTCCTGCCGCTGATCCTGCGCCGGTGCGTACTCATGCGCGTGCCTGCCTTCACTGCTCACTGGGGGTCACAGGGGGTGGTCGGCCCTGTGGGGGTGCGGCAGCACGCTAGCGAGCCCGATCCGGACAATCGGCTTGATACGGACGGCGGTTGCGGAGCTTATGGTCCGCTTAAGGGAGCGATCGGGATCGGTTAAAGGTAGAGACCAGTCGGCGCGGCCGGCGCCGCCGCACCGCGCCCCGGTGCCCCCGGCCCACCGGCCCCCGCCCGTCGAGCTGGAACCAGATCCGCACCTCGGTGCCGCCGAGGACCGAGGCGCCGACGCGGACGTCGCCGCCGGTGGACTCGGCGAGCCGGCGGACGATGTCCAGGCCGAGGCCGGTCGAGCCGGTGGTGCCCGAGCCCCGGCCCCGGGCCATCGCCGCCGCCGGGTCGGGTATGCCCGGGCCCGCGTCCGAGACGAGCACGATCACCGCGTCCTCCCCGTTGTGCACGTCGACCGCGAAGGCGGTGCCCTCGGGAGTGTGCCGGAAGACGTTGCCGAGCAGGGCGTCGAGGGCGGCGGCGAGGTCGGCACGGGCCACGGGCAGCCGCACCGGGCGGTCGACGCCGGCCACCCGCCACTTGCGGCCCTCGTCCTCGGCGAGCGCCGACCAGAACTCCATGCGCTCACGCACCACTTCGGCCACGTCACAGCCGGCGCCGGGACCGGCGGCGGCCGTCTGCGGCTTGGCCTCCCGGGCCGTGCGGATGATGGTGTCGACCTCGCGCTCCAGCTGGGCGACGGCGGCCCGGGTGTGCTCGGCGGCCGGTCCGGCGCCGAGGGAGGCCGCGTTCAGCCGGAGGACGGTGAGCGGGGTGCGCAGCCGGTGCGAGAGGTCGGCCGCCAGCTCGCGTTCGTTGGCGAGCAACTGGACCACCTGGTCGGCCATGGAGTTGAACGCGACCGCGGCCAGCCTGAGTTCGGTCGGGCCCTCCTCCGGCACCCGGGCGCCCAGCTTGCCCTCGCCCAGCTCGTGCGCGCCGGCGACCAGCCGCCGTGCCGGGCGCACCATGCGCACCCCGAGCCGGTCGGCGACGGCGACCGAGCCGACGACCAGCGCGAGACCGACGGCCGCGAGCACCGCCCAGGCCGTCCCCACACCGTTGGTCATCTCGGACTCGGGGACGTACACCTCGACCACCGCGATGGCGCCGGAGCCGAGCGCGACCGGCTGGAGCAGGGCGGAGCCGCCGGTCACTGCGGTGGTGGAGGCGCGGCCGAGTCTCCGTACGGCCCCGATGTCGCGGGCGGCGGCGCGCTGCCGCCCGAGGTCGAGTGCGGGCCGGCCGCCGTCGGCCGGCAGGTGGACGGCCATCCCGGAGTCGGCCCCGGCCGAGGCCACCACCCGCTCCAGTTCGTCCCGGTCGGTGGTGATGGACAGGGCGGGCGCGACCGCGGCGGCCTCCCGCTCGGCACGGGAGAAGGCGCGGTCGCGGGCCATCTCCTTGACGACCAGGCCGAGCGGCACCGCGAAGGCGACCACGACCATCGTGGTGACCGCCAGACAGACCTTGACCAGCGCCCACCTCATCGCGGCTCCCCGTCGGCGGGAGGTTCGAGCTTCACGCCGACACCCCGGAGCGTGTGCAGATAGCGCGGCCGGGCGGCCGTCTCCCCCAGTTTCCGGCGCAGCCAGGACAGATGGACGTCGATGGTCTGGTCGTCGCCGTAGGACTGCTGCCAGACCTCGGCGAGGAGTTCCTTGCGCGGGACGACGACCCCGGGCCGGCCGGCCAGGAAGGCGAGCAGGTCGAACTCGCGGCGGGTGAGGTCGAGCCGGGTGCCCTCCAGCTCGGCCTGGCGGCGCAGCGGGTCGACGGTCAGGCCGCCGACGCGCAGCACGGCCGGGGGCGGCGCCTCGGCGCCGCCGGAACGGGCCCGGCGCAGCACGGCCGAGATCCGGGCGGAGAGGTGCTCGACGGAGAACGGCTTGGTCAGATAGTCGTCCGCCCCGGCGTTGAGCAGCCGGACGACCTCCGTCTCGTCGTCCCGGGCGGTGGCGATGATGACCGGCACGTCGGTGATGCCGCGGAGCATCTTCAGGGCCTCGGAGCCGTCCAGGTCGGGCAGTCCGAGGTCCAGGACGACCACGTCGAAGCGGAAATGGGCGACCTCACGCAGCGCCTCCAGCGCCGTGCCGACGCTGCGCACGGTGTGTGCGGCGTCGGTCAGATGCCGGATGAGCGCCGAGCGTACGAACTGGTCGTCCTCGACCACGAGCACACTTGCCATGCGCCGCACCGTACGCCATACGGACACCACCGGGCCGGTGCCTGTGGACAACTCCGGGCATGTGCGCACGGCGGTGCCGCTGGGGCAGTATGGCCCGCGATGCGCAGAGGACTCGTACACGTACTGGCATGGCTGCTCGCGACGGGAGCGGCGGTCACGCTGTCGTGGTGGGGCGTGCACACGGTGATGGCGGGGACGGCGTACGACCCGCCGCGCGCCCTGCCGGTCACGGCTGCCGACGCGGCGGAGCCGGACCCGGGACCGGCTTCCCGGACGCCGGCCGCCTCCCCCGGCCCGTCGCACGAGCGGCCCGCCCGTCCGGCACCGACGCCCACCCGCACCCCGGCCCGCTCACGTCCTCCGTCCCCCGCCGCTTCCGCGTCCGCGTCCGCGTCCGTGTCCGGCCGGGTCAGGTCCTACGACACCGACGGCGGCCGGGCGGTGTTCGACCTGGGCCCCGCCGACGCCACGCTCGTCTCGGCGACCCCGGGCACCGGCTGGTCGATGCAGGTGTGGAAGACGGAGAGCTGGATCCGGGTGGAGTTCAGCCGGGGCGCTGACCGGGTGTCGGTGTTCTGCACCTGGCACGACGGTCCGCCGCGGGTCGAGGTCGGAACCTACTGAGCCGCCGGGGCGGGGATCAGCGGAACACCGAAGGGGGCGGGGCCGGTGAGGCCACCGCGGCCTCGTCCGTGACGGGAAGCGCGCCACCGGTGAAGTCGGTGAGCGGCCGGCCGTGTTCGACCCGGCCGGGGTGCGGGTCGGAGGCGGCCCGGCGGGTGAGTTCGGCGAGCGGCAGCGGCAGGTCCGAGGCGACGAGGATCGCGTTGCCGAAGCGCTTGCCGCGCAGCACGGCCGGGTCGGCGACCAGCGCGAGTTCGCCGAACCGGGCGGCGGCGGTGGCGATCTGGCCGCGCAGGTGGGCGAGCGGCGGGCCGTCGGCGAGGTTGGCCGCGTAGACACCGGACGGCTTCAGGGCCCGGCGGACCTCGTCCAGGAACTCGGTGGAGGTGAGGTGGGCGGGCGTGCGGGCACCGCTGAACACGTCGGCGACGACCAGGTCCGCCCAGCCGTCCGGCACCTTGGCCAGGCCCGCGCGCGCGTCCACCGCACGTACCCGGATCCGCGCGCCCGGATCCAGGGGCAGCTCGCGGCGGACCAGTTGGACCAAAGTGGCGTCCCGTTCCACAACCTGCTGGGTGGAGCGGGGGCGGGTCGCGGCGACGTACCGGGCGAGGGTGAACGCCCCGCCGCCGAGATGGACGGCGTGCACGGGCTTGCCGGGCGGGGCGACGAGGTCGATGACATGGCCGAGGCGGCGCTGGTACTCGAAGGAGAGGTACGCGGGGTCGTCCAGGTCGACATGCGACTGGGGCGCTCCGTCGATCAGCAGGGTCCAGGCCCGGGCGCGGTCCGGGTCGGGTACGAGCTGCGCGAGCCCGCCGTCGACCGGCTGCTCGACGGCCGTTACGGCGGCCGACCTGCGCCCTGTCTTCGCGGACGCGCTCCTTGACCTGCCCATCGGTCCATTCTCGCAGCTGCCGCGGGGGCGCGCGTCACCGGCAGCTGTCGGCCGCCTCGATCAGCCGGGCCGCCTCCCCCAGGGCCCGGCGCAGCACCACCGGGTCGGTGGCGAGGTCGGCCTCGCCGGGCGGCAGCAGCCAGTCGGAGCCGTCCACCGGCGGGGCGGGGTCGAGGCGCAGCCCGCGCCCGTTCGTCTCGGTGCAGGTGCTGCCGGGTACGTCCCAGCAGGCGGCGGTGCCCGCCGGCACCAGGAAGCCGAGGGTGTCGCAGCCGTCGTCGTGCAGGACGGGCCCCACCGCGTCCGCGGCTTCGCGGCGCAGGATGTCGACCGCCTCCAGCCCCTGCCGGGCCGGTACCGTCACGAGGTCGCATGCCGGGTCACCCGCGGCGGACGCGGACGACGACGGCGTCGTACAAGGTTCGTTGCTCTGGCTGGTCTCCATGCCGGCCTCCACCACACAGCCCTGTTGCGGTCCATGGGGTCCAACGCGCGAGCCCGTCAACGGCTACGGCACAAGTGCGCCGCAAAGGATGGCACTTCATGGCGGATCGTGGATGAGATATCCGGTTTGTAGCCAAACACCGCGTGGCGGGTCCGTCACAGCAGGTACGTTCATGCCCGCCGGAACCAGGGCGTCACAGGGGCGACCCGTCCCGAAATCTCCCCGGTTCCGGCATGGTTCGACGGTTCGCACGAGAGGACCCGGCCATGGCGTCGTCAACCGTGACCTCGTCACAGCCCGAACGGCCACCCCGGCCGAACCTGGCCTTCCGGCAGGTGCGCGGCCGGCGCTCACCGGCCGAGTTCGCCGCGCTCGTCCGGCGGGCGGCGCGCGAGATCGGTGAGCGGGTGAGCTGTGACGCGCGCTACATCGGCCGGGTGGAGGCGGGTGAGATCCGCTGCCCCAACTACGCGTACGAACGGGTGTTCCTGCACATGTTTCCCGGCCGCACGCTCACCGACCTCGGCTTCGCGCCCCGCTCGTCCGTCCGCGGCCGCGCGGCGCGCCCGGCCGTGGAGCCACCGGGGACGGCCGCCCCCGACTGGGTGCCCGGTGAGTCACGAGGAGCCGTCGAGCCGTACGACAGGCAGGACCCGCACGAACCGCACGACCCTCCCCCGAGTTCTCGGCTCCGCTCGAACAGGGGGGACCCCCATGCGAAAGACCCCCTGAACCACGAGGAGAGCGACGTGCTGCGTCGCGCATTCATGACCGGCGGAGGCGCCACGGTGGCCGCCGCCACGCTGGCCCCGCTGGGGCTCACCACCGGCGCCGCGGCGGCCGAACGCCC
>NZ_JBEZBT010000116.1:0-7431 GCF_040647235.1 Streptomyces sp. NPDC042638 | reverse complement strand
CCGGCGGTTCCGACTCTATCAGATCCTTTCGGCGTCTGACTCCCAGTCAGGGGGGCTTGTCTTCCCGGCCCTTGGGCCGTTCCGACGAGTGAGACTTTAGCGGATTCCTGGCTCCCGAGCTAATCGGGGGCCGGCGTCCTTTCGAACGCGGATTCCTCATTTCGCAAATACGCACGCCAATGCTGACGACGCCAAAGCGTCGAACAGGGGGTGTGGTGCTTGCGGAATGGCTGTCCGGGGACCGACCGGGGTCGGCGCTCACGTCGGACAACTCGGAGAACAGTACGGATCGGCGCCGGGTGTGTCAACTCACGCCTCAGGAGCACTCCGGAGGCGTACTGTGGACGACGTGATGACGCGTACGTGCAACCAGCTCTGGTGGGCCGCCTGACGGCGGCCGGCTCACGTATGCACTCAACGGCCGCCGCTTCGGCGGCCGTTCTTGTATCTCCCTCCGACTGAGGGGGCCGGCCGCAGGGGCGGCGGTCCCAACCAAAAGGTGGAGTGGAGATGACTCGGGTCTTCAGTGGGGTCCAGCCGACCGGGCACCTGACCCTGGGCAACTACCTGGGAGCCATGCGGCGCTGGGCCGAGGTGGACCAGCACCGGGCGGACTCGCTGTTCTGCGTGGTGGATCTGCACGCGCTGACCGTGGACCACGATCCGGCGCGGGTGCGCAGGCTCAGCCGGCAGACGACGACACTGCTGCTGGCGGCCGGGCTCGACCCCGACGCGTGCACCGTGTTCCTCCAGAGCCATGTCGACGAGCACACGCGGCTGTCGTACCTGCTGGAGTGCGTGGCGACCGACGGCGAGATGCGGCGGATGATCCAGTACAAGGAGAAGGCCGCGAAGGAGCGGGAGCGCGGTGGCAGCGTGCGGCTGTCGCTGCTGACGTATCCCGTCCTGATGGCGGCCGACATCCTGGCGTACGGCACGGACGAGGTGCCGGTGGGAGAGGACCAGGCGCAGCACGTGGAGCTGACCCGGGATCTCGCGGTGCGCTTCAACCAGCGTTACGGGCACACGTTCGTCGTCCCCAGGGCGACGCTTCCACAGGTGGCTGCGCGGGTGATGAACCTGCAGGACCCGACGAGGAAGATGGGGAAGTCGGACGACTCGGGGGCGGGGGTCGTGTATCTGCTGGACGAGCCGGACACGGTGCGCAAGAAGGTGATGCGGGCGACCACCGACAGCGGCCGGGATGTCGTGTACGACCGGGAGGACCGGCCCGGGATCACGAATCTGCTCGACATTCTCGCTGCGTGCACGGGCGGGAACCCTGAGTCACTGGCGGACGTTTACGACTCGTACGGCTCTTTGAAGAAGGACACCGCGGAGGCGGTGGTGGAGGTGCTGCGGCCTCTGCAGGCACGGCACCGGGAGCTGTGCGCTGATCCGGCGTACGTGGAGGGGGTGCTGCGGGATGGTGCGGAGAAGGCGCGGGCGTTGGCCCGGCCGACGGTGGACAGGGCGTACAGGGCGATCGGGCTGCTCCCGCCGGTGGCGGAGCCCTCGCTGAGCGCGGCCCGCTAGTCGTCGGCCGGGTCGGTCCTTCTTGTCAGTCCTTCTTACCGGAGGCTAGTTCGCGGCTGCGGTCGCGGGCGGCCTCGAGGGCGGCGATGAGGGCGGCTCGTACGCCGTGGTTCTCCAGTTCACGGATGGCGTTGATCGTGGTGCCGGCCGGGGAGGTCACGTTCTCCCGGAGCTTCACGGGGTGCTCACCGCTGTCGCGGAGCATCACCGCGGCGCCGATAGCGGACTGGACGATGAGGTCGTGGGCCTTGTCGCGGGGCAGGCCGAGCAGGATGCCGGCGTCGGTCATGGCTTCGACCAGGTAGAAGAAGTAGGCCGGGCCGGAGCCGGACAGCGCGGTGCAGGCGTCCTGCTGGCTCTCCGGGACGCGGAGGGTCTTGCCGACGCCACCGAAGATCTCCTCGGCGTGCGCGAGGTGCTGCTCGGTGGCGTGGCTGCCCGCGGAGATGACCGACATCGCCTCGTCGACGAGGGCGGGGGTGTTGGTCATGACCCGGACGACGGGGGTGCCTGTGGCGAGGCGCTCCTCGAAGAAGGAGGTGGGGATACCGGCCGCTCCGCTGATGACCAGGCGGTCGGCGGGAACGTGCGGGGCGAGTTCGTCCAGGAGGGCGCCCATGTCCTGCGGCTTGACCGTGAGGATCAGGATGTCGGCGGTCTTGGCGGCCTCGGTGTTGGTGACCGGGGTGACTCCGTGGCGGCTGCGGAGTTCTTCCGCGCGTTCGGGGCGGCGGGCGGTGACCAGGAGGTCGGCGGGGGCCCAGCCGGCCCGGATCATTCCGCTGAGCAGGGCTTCGCCGATCTTGCCGGTGCCGAGGACTGCGACTTTCTGGCTCATGCGGATCAGTTTCGCACCGGGGTGGGGTGTGGGGGGTGGTTGTCCGGTGGGCGGAACGGAGGCCGGTAGGAGCTGGGTGGCCGCTTTCGGCCGGGCCGTGGGCTAGGCGGTGCGCCGTCGCAGCGTGGCTGCCCCGAGGCCCAGCACCAGGAGTGCGCAGCCGGCGACGATCAGGATGTCGCGGACGAAGATCGCCGTCATGTCCGTGTGGTGGAGAACCTCGTTCATGCCGTCGACCGCGTACGACATGGGCAGGACGTCGGAGATGCCCCTCAGGACGGGGTGCATGTCGGAGCGCGGGGTGAACAGGCCGCAGAGGAGGAGCTGGGGAAAGATCACCGCGGGCATGAACTGGACCGCCTGGAATTCCGAGGCCGCGAAGGCCGAGACGAAGAGACCGAGGGCCGTACCGAGCAGGGCGTCGAGGAGGGCGACCAGGAGGAGCAGCCAGGGGGAGCCGGTGACGTCCAGGCCGAGGAGCCAGACCGCCAGTCCGGTGGCGAGGGCGGACTGCACGATGGCGAGGGCGCCGAAGGCGAGGGCGTAACCGGCAATGAGGTCGGCCTTGCCCAGGGGCATGGCGAGGAGGCGTTCGAGGGTTCCGGAGGTGCGTTCGCGCAGGGTGGCGATGGAGGTCACCAGGAACATCGTGATCAGCGGGAAGATGCCGAGCAGCGAGGCGCCGATGTTGTCGAAGGTGCGCGGGCTGGCGTCGAAGACATAGCGCAGCAGGATCAGCATCAGGCACGGGATGAGGATCAGCAGCGCGATGGTGCGTGGGTCGTGGCGCAGCTGGCGCAGGACCCGGGCGGCGGTGGCGGTGGTGCGGGAGGCGTTGAGCGCGCTGGGGGCCGCGGCCGTCGTCGTGGTCACCGGGTTCATCGGGTGCTCTCTTTCGTGCGGCTCTCGGCGGCTGCCTCGTCGACCAGGCGCAGGAAGGCGTCCTCGACGGTCTCGGTCCCGGTGCTGGTGCGCAGGGCGTCCGGGGTCTCGTCGGCGAGGATCTCGCCCTCGCGCATGAGGAGGAGGCGGTGGCAGCGCTCGGCCTCGTCCATGACGTGGGAGGAGACGAGGAGGGTGACGCCGCGGGTGGCGGCGAGGTGGTGGAAGAGGTTCCACAAATCCCGGCGGAGGACGGGGTCGAGGCCGACGGTCGGTTCGTCCAGGACGAGGAGTTCGGGGGCGCCGAGGAGGGCGACGGCCAGGGAGACGCGGTTGCGCTGGCCGCCGGAGAGGTTGCCGGCGAGGGCGTCGGCGTGGCTGGTGAGGTCGACGTCGGTGATGGCCTGGGCGACGTGCCGGCGGCGGCGTTCGGCGGCGCCGCGGCCGGGGTCGAGGATCGCGGCGAAGTAGTCGAGGTTCTGCCGGACGGTGAGGTCGTCGAAGACGGAGGGGGCCTGGGTGACGTAACCGATGCGGCTGCGCAGGGTGGGGTGGCCGGCCGGCCGGCCGAGGGCGTTCAGGGTGCCGGTGACCTTGGCCTGGGTGCCGACGATCGAGCGCATGAGAGTGGATTTGCCGCAGCCGGAGGGGCCGAGCAGGCCGGTGATCTGGCCGCGGGGAACGGTGAAGCGGAGGTGGTGCAGGACGGTCCTGGTGCCGCGGAGGACGGTGAGGTCGTCGGCCTGGACGGCGGAGGCGGTGTGGGAGTCGGTGGTGAGGGACGGGGACGGCGGATCCGGCAAGTTATTCATCACGCGATGAATAATCGGCCTGGAGGGCTCCGGACGTCAAGGGCCACTGGGCGGAGCAGATGAGGAACGGGTCACGGCTTGCGGGCGACGAGCAGGAGGACGTCGTACGTCTCCTCGACGATGCCGTCCGGGAAGACCTTCAGCAGGTGGGCGCGCTCCTGCGCCAGGAAGGTGGTCCGGCGCTCCTCGGGGGTGAGGAGGAAGGCCGAGTGGCTGCCGATGTTGTCGAGATGCGTGTCGGCCGGGACCCGGCGGCTCCAGCGGACCGTGCGGTGGGCGAAGTCCAGGCGCCCGCTCGGGTCGGCACGCTCGACCCGCTCGCCGGCCTTGCCCTTCGCCGCGGCGATGTCCATGTCGAGGAAGCGGCCGGCACGGTCGGCGGCCTCGGCGATCCACTCGATGTCCAGGGCGTCGGTGTTCCACCACAGGGCCAGCGCACCGCCCGGGCGCAGCACGCGCAGCGCCTCCGGGACCGAGCGGGCCGGGTCGGTCCAGTGCCATGCCTGGGCGTAGGTGAGGAGGTCGGCCTGGGCGTCAGCCAGGGGGAGGGCGTTGCCGTCGCCCCGGACGAGCGGGATGTCCGGCAGCGCACGGCGGAACTCGGCGGCCATGCCGGCACCGGGTTCGACGGCGAGCACGTCGGCGCCGCGGGCGTGCAGGCGGGCGGTGGCGATTCCGGTGCCGGCGCCGATGTCCACGGTCCTGGCACCCGGCAGGGGACGGCCGGCCAGTTCCTCGACGGCGTCGAAGAGGGCGGACGGGTACGAGGGGCGGTTCGCGGCGTACTGGGCGGCGGCGGAGTTGAAGGACTCGGCTCGCGCGGCACGCAGGGCGTGCGGGTCGGCCACCGGAGGCTGGGAGGCTGTCATGCCCTCAGGTCTACGACATCACCGAAGCCTGTTGCGCGCCCGTTTCTCGACGAGGCCGTCTCACCGGCGCTCTCACCGGCGCTCTCACCGGGGCGGGAGGCCGGGTGCCACCGCCGGAGCGGAGCCCTAGCCGCGGCGCTTCTTCTTCGAGGGGTTGCCGGTGCGGCGGGTGGCGCGGCGTTCGTGGGCCTCGCGGGCCGTCTCGTACTCCTCGCGGTGCAGCTTCTCTCCCGGCGCCTCGGTGAAGGAGCGGAAGAAGTAGGCGAGGAGGGAGCCGACGAACCCGATGGCCAGCAGTCCGCGCAGGGATGCCTGGCGCTGCGGGTCGTGGCGCTTGCCGAAGCCCTCCCAGGTGTTGCGGAAGGCGAGCGCGCTGCAGATCGCGAACATGGCGACGACCAGCACCGTCACGAAGGAGCCGGTGCCGGCGATCCGGATGCCGTCGAAGGCGAAGCGGAGCACCAGGCAGGAGCCGGCGGCAGCGGCGAGGGAGCCGACGGCGACACCGGCGCGGCGGGCCGCGTAGCCGTTGTCGTGGTGCACCCAGGACGTGCCGAAGAAGCGCAGGGGCTCCGGGCGGGGGCCGCTGCCCTGGACCTGGCCGTCGCTCTGGACCGCGCCGTCGGCCTCGGCCGCGCTTCGGGCGGGGCCCGCCGTGGTGTCCGGGGTGCCGGTTTCGTCGCTCACGGGACGATTATGGCTCCGCGCGTGAGCGCGCTCCCGGGTGGGTCGGGCACCCGGGGAGAGCGCTCCGGCGGGGGCCCCGTGCGATCAGCGGCCGTGCGGCGCTCCCGCTCCCCCCGCGTCGCCACCTCACCGCCCGGACCCGGACAGCCACCGCCACCGCCCGCCGCCTGGAACAGCCCACCGCCCACCGCCCGGAACAGCCCACCTTCCGGACAGCGCCCTGCCCAGGCACCCCTGGGCGGTCCGGGCCGCTTCCGGTCCGGACCGCTCCGGGGTGGTGGCTTCGGGTCAGCCGCAGCGGGCGGCGACGTAGCCGTCGCTGCCTGTGTGGACGAAGGCGTCCGAGACGTACTCGCCGTTGTCGATCAGGTCCCAGATGTTCGTCGTGCCGTAGGGGCCGGACACCGTCGTGCCGGACGTCTGGCAGTAGATCGGCACCCGGACGCCCTCCGGCAGGACGCGGACCAGGTTGTACCCGGTGCCGGGGCCGCTGCGGACGTTCAGCCGGACGCCGGGGGCGACGGCATAGGTGCGCACGGCTGCCGCCGCCAGCGTCGTCACACCGTCGGCGCCGTCGGCGCTGTCAGTGCTGTCGGCGCCGCTGTCGATGGCCTCGGCCTCTTGTGCACGGTCAACGGACATGAACGTGATCCTCCCCCGTCGTTTCCCTGGAACTGGGCGAAACCCGGCGCGGAACGCGCGCGCGACTCGCACGCAGACGCTAGCAAGCCGCCTCTGTCCCGTACGAGTCATCGACTAGGCTCCGTGCGTCGCGCGCGCGGACGAACAGCACGGGGGTGGGTCCATGGCGCCACAGCGCAACACCGGAGCGGGGGCGGAAGCGGAACTTCCTGAATATGCCGGTCACTACCGGCTTGAGGCCTGTCTGGGATCGGGTGGCATGGGGGTCGTACACCTCGCCCGGAGCACCTCGGGGATGAGGCTCGCGGTGAAGGTCGTACACGCCGAGTTCGCCCGGGATCCCGAGTTCAGGGGCCGTTTCCGGCAGGAGGTGGCCGCCGCGCGCAGGGTCAGCGGTGCCTTCACGGCGTCCGTGGTCGACGCCGACCCGGAGGCCGGACGGCCCTGGATGGCCACCCTGTTCATCCCTGGGCCGACCCTCTCCGAGCAGGTGAAGCGGAAGGGACCCCTGGCCCCCGAGCAGCTGCGCCGGCTGATGGCCGGGCTCGCCGAGGCGCTGCGCGACATCCACCGGGTCGGTGTGGTGCACCGGGATCTGAAGCCCAGCAACGTGCTGCTCGCCGAAGACGGCCCGAAGGTCATCGACTTCGGCATCTCCCGGCCGAAGGACAGTGAACTGCGCACCGAGACGGGGAAGTTGATCGGCACGCCGCCGTTCATGGCACCCGAGCAGTTCCGGCGGCCCCGTGAAGTGGGTCCGGCCGCCGACATCTTCGCGCTCGGCTCGGTCATGGTGCACGCGGCCACCGGGCGCGGGCCGTTCGACTCCGACAGTCCCTACGTGGTCGCCTACCAGGTGGTCCACGACGAGCCCGATCTCACCGGTGTTCCGGAGAGTCTCGCGCCGCTGGTGACGCGCTGCCTCGCCAAGGAGCCCGCGGACCGGCCCACGCCGGACGAACTGATGCG
This sequence comes from Streptomyces sp. NPDC042638, assembly GCF_040647235.1. NCBI lineage: Bacteria > Bacillati > Actinomycetota > Actinomycetes > Kitasatosporales > Streptomycetaceae > Streptomyces > Streptomyces sp. NPDC042638. The sequence continues at coordinate 196 of NZ_JBEZBT010000116.1, read as the reverse complement.
GGAGCTGCGCTCGGTGGCGGCTTCTTACGACACCCAGGCGTTCATACCGGCGCAGCGCAGGAGCGGGGAGGACCCCGGGGAAGGGCCCGCGGAGGGGCTCGGGGAAGGACCCGCGGAGGGCCCCGCGCCGGAGGTTCCCGGCCGTGCCGGGCGGGGCGGCCGTGCCGGGCGGGTCGGCCGCGCCGGGCGGGTCGGC
>NZ_JBEZBT010000115.1:0-8036 GCF_040647235.1 Streptomyces sp. NPDC042638 | reverse complement strand
TGTGCGCGGTTCGACGGGTTGTTGGACCGGCCGTTGCGTGAGGTGGTCTTCGAGGGCGGGGAGGCTCTGGATGCGACTGGTTTCACGCAGTGTGGTCTGTTCGCTTTGGAGGTGGCGCTGTTCCGGTTGGTCTCTTCGTGGGGTGTGACGCCTGATGTCGTGGGCGGGCACTCGGTGGGGGAGATCGTCGCGGCGTTCGTGGCGGGGGTGTTCTCGCTTGAGGACGCGTGTGTGCTGGTGGCGGCGCGTGGCCGGTTGATGCAGGCGTTGCCGTCGGGCGGGGCGATGCTGGCGGTGGAGGCTGACGAGGCTTGCGTGCGTGGTGTGCTGGCGGGCCGTGCGGGGGTGGATGTCGCTGCGGTCAATGGTCCGTCGGCGGTGGTCGTTGCGGGTGCTGAAGCGGTCGTGGCGGAGCTGGAAGGCGTGTGGCGTGCCGAGGGTCGGCGGGTACGCCGGCTGCGGGTGTCGCATGCGTTCCATTCGCCGTTGATGGAGCCGATGCTGGCCGGGTTCCGGCAGGTCGTGGAGGGCTTGAGGTTTGGGGCTCCGCGGATTGCGCTGGTGTCGAACCTGACGGGTGAGCTGGCTGGTGCGGGTGAGGTGTGTGATCCGCAGTACTGGGTCCGGCACGTGCGCGAGGCGGTCCGTTTCGGTGACGGTGTGACCGGGCTGGCCGCGCAGGGTGTGTCGGTGTGCCTGGAGCTGGGTCCGGACGGGGTGTTGTCGTCGATGGGCCCGGACAGTGCCCCTCAGATGTCGTTCGTGCCGGTGCTGCGCAAGGACCGTGGTGAGGCGGCCACGCTGCTGGAGGCGTTGGCGCAGCTCTATGTCCAGGGTCAGGACGTGGACTGGGCCGCCTACCTGGCACCGTACGGCCCCCGGCGGGTGGACCTTCCGACCTACGCCTTCCAGCGTGAACGCTACTGGCTGGAGCCGGTGCCGGCCGCCGGTGATGTCGCGTCGGTCGGTCTGGGCGCGGCGGACCACCCGTTGCTCGGCGCGGCCGTGACACTGCCCGACTCCGACGGCTGCCTCTTCACCGGCCGACTGTCCGCAGGGACACACCCGTGGCTGGTGGATCACGCGGTACTGGGTGCCGTGCTGGTACCGGGGACGGCCTTCGTGGACCTCGCCCTGCACGCCGGTGCCCGGTTCGGCTGCACACGCGTGGACGACCTGGTCCTGGAGGCGCCACTGGTCCTGCCCGAGACCGGCGCGGTCCAGCTCCAGGTCGTCGTCGGCGGCCCGGACGACACCGGCCGACGGTCGGTCAACGTGTACGCGCGGCAGGAGTCCGGTGACCCGGACCAGCCGTGGACGCGGCACGTCGGCGCTGTCGTCACCGAAAGTGCCGTCGAAGCGGCGGAATCCGTGTCGGACGAGCCGGGAGTGTGGCCGCCGACCGGCGCCGAGGTGCTGGACATCGAGGGTATGTACGAGCGGTTCGCGTCGGGCGGGCTGGTCTACGGACCGGTCTTCCAGGGGGTTCGCGCGGCCTGGCGGCGCGGTCCCGAAGTGTTCGCCGAGATCGCGCTGCCGCAGGAGCACACGGCGGAGGCCGTGCGCTTCGGACTCCACCCGGCACTCTTGGACGCCGCCATGCACGTGGCCGGCCCGGGCGGCCTGACCGAGCCGGACGGCGAGGGCCGGCACCAGATCCGGTTGCCGTTCGTCTGGAACGGCGTCCGCCTGTACGCCACCGGCGCGAGCACCGTCCGGGTACGGCTCTCGTCCGCCGGCGCCGACGGTGTGTCCGCGGTCGTGGCGGACGAGTCCGGTCGGCTGGTGGCTTCCGTGGGTGAGCTGGTGACGCGCCCGGTCACGGCCGAGCAGATCGACACCGCCCGGGGCGCCGCTTTGCGCGACTCCCTCTTCCGGTTGGCGTGGCACGCCATGCCACTCCCGGCGAGCGAGGTGCCTCCTGCGCTCCGCTGTGCCGTGGTCGGCGAACCGGACGGGCCGGGTCTGGCCGCGTGCCTGCGGTCGGGCGGCTGGGACGTGGCCGTGCACGCGGACCTGAAGAGCCTGGGTGAGGCCCACACCGGTGCGCAAGCGCAGGGCGACGGCGCCGCCGTGCCGGAGTGGGTCTTCCTCTCCGTACCGGGCGCTCCCGGCACGGGTGCGGGCGCAGGCACGGCTGCGGGCATCGGCGGGGGCGAGCGGCTGCGCTCCGCGGTGGCGGGGACGCTGGCCTGGGTGCAGGACTGGCTGGCGGACGACCGCTTCGCCGACGCGCGCCTCGTGATCGTCACCCAGGGCGCGGTGAACACCTCTCCGCTCGCTTCGGATCCTGCCGAGCAGGCCGTTCAGGACATGGTGGGAGCGGCCGTCTGGGGGCTGGTGCGCTCGGCGCAGGCAGAGCACCCCGACCGGCTGCTCCTCCTCGACACCGACGATCCGTCCGCGTTCGCGTCCGCGCCGGTGGCCGCCGCTCTCGTTGCGGGTGAGCCGCAGTTGGCCGTCCGCGCGGGACGTGTACTGCTGCCCAGGCTCGTCCGAGCTGCGGACGACGGACCGGCGGCGCAGAACACACCTACGGCGCACAACGCACCTACAGGGCACAACGCACCTACGGGGCACAACGCACCTACGGCGCACAACGCACCGACGACGGAGTCCGTACCCGCTGCACCCGCCGGTCCCGTGGCGACCTGGGACCCGCGAGGGACCGTGCTGATCACCGGGGCGAGTGGCACGCTGGCCGGTCTCGTGGCCGGGCACCTCGTGGCCGAACACGGCGTACGGCACCTGCTGCTGCTGAGCCGCAGGGGTGCCGAGGCGGAGGGCGCGCAGGAACTGACTGCCCGACTCACTGCGGCGGGCGCCTCGGTGACCTGGGCGGCCTGCGACGCGGCGGACCGCGCCGCCCTGGGCGCGGTGCTCGCGGCCGTCCCCGCCGAACATCCGCTCAAGGGTGTGGTGCACGCGGCGGCCGTGCTGGACGACGGCGTCGTCACCTCGCTGACCTCGCAGCGCATCGGCACGGTGCTGCGCCCCAAGGCGGAGGCGGCTGCCGTCCTCCACGAGCTGACGGCCGACGCCGGCCTCACCGCGTTCGTACTGTTCTCCTCCGCCGCGGGCACGCTGGGAGCCGCCGGTCAGGGCAATTACGCCGCCGCGAATGCGTTCCTCGACGCACTCGCCACCCGGCGCCGCGCCCAGGGCCTGCCCGCCCTTTCGCTGGCCTGGGGACTGTGGGAGCAGCGCAGCGCGCTGACCGGCGGCCTGGGCGAGGCGGACCAGCGACGCATGGCCGGTATCGGGCTCGGCGGACTGCCGACGGCCGACGGACTCGCGCTGTTCGACGCCTGCTGCGCTGGCGAGGACCCGGTGGTCGCCCCGATGCGGCTCGATGTGACGGCTGTACGGGCGTCGGTCCGCGACACCGGCGGTGAAGTTCCCCATGTGCTGCGCGAGTTGGTTCGCGTACTGCCGGGGCAACGGTCCGTCGGGGACCCCGGGGAGGCCGCCGGAGCAGCATCGACGGGTCTGCGGGAACGGCTGGCCGCTGTGCCGGCGACGGAAGGCGAACGCATCGTGCTGGACGCCGTACGCCGCAATGTCGCGGCCGTACTCGGCCACGGCGGAGTGGAGACCGTGGAACCGGCGCGCGCCTTCAAGGATTTCGGATTCGACTCCCTCACAGCGGTGGAACTGCGCAACCGGCTCAACGCGATCACCGGACAGCGCCTGCCCGCAACGCTCGTGTTCGACTACCCGACACCGACGGCCCTGGCCGCTTTCCTGTACCAGGAGTTGGCTCCGCGGGACGCGCTCGGCGGCGACGCCGGCGACGTGCCCGTGTCGGTGGGACTGGACCGGCTCGAAGCGGGTCTGTCAGCCATGACCTTGGAGGAGATCGGCCGCACCGACGTCGTCGGACGGCTACGAGATCTCCTCGCGAAATACGGCGACACACAGGAAGGAACGGAAAGCGCCGATCTGGCCGAGCAGCTCGAATCAGCGACGGACGGCGACCTTTTCAAGATGGTGGACGACCTCGGAATCAGCTGAACCGAATGTCCTGATGCACGAGCGACCGACCTCGGTCGACGTCGAACCCTTTCCGCCGACTGCCTAGTGGCCGACTGCATTTTGATGGGAAAGCGCGATGAGTAACGAAGACAAGCTCCGGGATTACCTCAAGCGGGTCATCGCCGAACTGCACCAGACGCGGCAACGCCTCCAGGACGTGGAGACCGCGGACCACGAGCCGATCGCCATCGTGGCGATGAGCTGCCGCTACCCGGGAGGCGTCAGCTCCCCGGAGGAGCTGTGGCAGCTGGTGTCCGCCGGTGCCGACGCGATCTCGGGCTTTCCCGAGGACCGCGGCTGGGACGTCGAGGGCCTGTACGACCCGGATCCGAGCGCCGTGGGCAAGAGCTATGCGCGCGAAGGCGGCTTCCTGCACGCGGCCGGCGACTTCGACCCGGCGTTCTTCGGTATCTCGCCGCGTGAGGCGACGGCGATGGACCCGCAGCAGCGGCTGCTCCTGGAGACCAGCTGGGAGGCGTTCGAACGCGCGGGTATCGACCCGGCCTCGGTACGCGGCACCCGCACCGGTGTCTTCACCGGCGTCATGTACCACGACTACGGCACCGGTCTCGACGCCGTCCCCGCCGGGCTCGAGGGCTACCTCGGCAACGGCACCGCCGGCAGTGTGGCCTCCGGCCGGGTGTCGTACACGCTGGGCCTCGAAGGGCCGGCCGTCACCATCGACACGGCCTGCTCGTCATCCCTGGTGGCCCTGCACTGGGCCGCCCAGGCCCTCCGCCGACGCGAGTGCACGCTCGCGCTGGCCGGTGGCGTCACCGTGATGTCCACACCGGGGACGTTCGTGGAGTTCAGCCGTCAGCGTGGTCTCGCCCCCGACGGCCGCTGCAAGCCGTTCGCGGCGGCTGCCGACGGCACCGGCTGGGGCGAGGGCGTGGGCATGCTGCTGTTGGAGCGGCTGTCCGACGCGCAGCGCAACGGTCACCCGGTGCTCGCCGTGGTGCGCGGTTCGGCCCTGAACCAGGACGGTGCGAGCAACGGCCTCACGGCACCGAACGGCCCCTCGCAGCAACGCGTGATCCGGGCGGCCCTCGCGGACGCCCGGCTCTCGGCCAAGCAGATCGAGGTGGTGGAGGCGCACGGTACGGGGACGACCCTGGGTGACCCGATCGAGGCGCAGGCGCTGCTGGCGACGTACGGCCAGGACCGTCCGGAAGGCCGGCCCCTGCGGCTGGGGTCGATCAAGTCCAACATCGGACACACCCAGGCCGCGGCCGGTGTGGCCGGTGTGATGAAGATGGTGCTGGCGATGCGGCACGGTCTGCTGCCGCGGACACTGCACGTGGACGAGCCGTCTTCCCACGTCGACTGGTCTGCGGGCGCCGTGGAACTGCTGACCGAGGCCACCCCTTGGCCGGACACGGAGGAACCCCGCCGGGCGGGCGTCTCCTCATTCGGTATCAGCGGTACCAACGCGCACATCATCCTCGAACAGGCTCCGGTCTCCGTTCCGGAGGAGGAGCCGGTCGCGCTCGTTCAGCCGCCGGTGGTGCCGTGGGTGGTGTCGGCGAAGTCCGAGGCTGCGTTGCGGGGGCAGGCGGAGCGGCTGGCCGCGTCCGTGGGCGGGTTGTCGCCGGTGGACGTCGGATTCTCGCTGGTGAGCGGCCGTTCGGTGTTCGAGCATCGGGCTGTGGTGCTGGGTGATCTGACCGGTGGGTTGGAGGCGCTGGCCGGGGGCCGTGAGGTCGCGGGTGTGGTGCGGGGGAGTGCGGGTGGTGCGGACGGCCGTGCCGTGTTCGTGTTCCCGGGTCAGGGTTCGCAGTGGCTGGGTATGGCTGCGGAGTTGTTGGATTCGTCTCCGGTGTTCGCTCAGCGGGTGGGTGAGTGTGCGGCTGCGTTGGCGCCGTTCGTGGACTGGTCGCTGACCGACATCCTGCGCGGCGGCGGTGGTGAGGGCTGGCTGGAGCAGGTCGACATCGTCCAGCCGGTGTTGTGGGCTGTGATGGTCTCCCTCGCCGAGGTGTGGCGGTCCTACGGCGTCGAGCCGGCGGCTGTGATCGGTCATTCGCAGGGTGAGATCGCCGCTGCGGTGGTGGCCGGTGCGTTGTCGCTTCAGGACGGGGCGAGGGTGGTCGCTCTGCGGAGCAAGGCCATCCGTGCGCTGTCGGGCCGTGGTGGGATGGTGTCCGTCTCCCTCGCCCTGGAAGCCGTGCAGGAACGCTTGCAGGCGTGGGACGGCCGGCTCGCGGTCGCGGCGGTCAACGGCCCCGCCGTGGTGGTGGTTTCCGGTGACGCGGACGCTTTGGACGAACTCCTGGCGTCCTGCGAGGCGGAGGGTGTGCGGGCGCGTCGTGTCGCGGTGGACTACGCGTCGCACTGCTCGCATGTGGAGGAGATCAGGGACGTACTCCTGCGCGACCTGGCAGGCATCGTTCCGCAGGCCGCTTCCGTGCCGTTCTACTCCACGGTGACGGCCGGGGTGTTGGACACGACCGGTCTGGACGCGGGGTACTGGTACCGCAATCTTCGTCAGACGGTTCGTTTCGCCGACACCGTGCGGGCCCTTCTCGATGACGGTTTCCGTCTGTTCGTCGAGTCGAGTGCGCACCCGGTGCTGACGTTGGGTGTCGAGCAGACGGCAGATGAGCACCTCAGCACGCCGATATCCGCTGTCGGTTCGCTGCGTCGTGACGAGGGTGGTCTGCTCCGCTTCCTGACGTCGGTGGCCGAGGCGTTCGTCGGGGGCGCGTCCGTCGACTGGGTCGCGGTGTTCAAGGGCACGGGTGCCCAGCGCGTCGACCTGCCCACCTACGCCTTCCAGCGTGACCGCTTCTGGCTGGAGACCACCGGTTTGGGGGTGAGCCAGAACGCCGCTGCCGGTCTGGGGCTCGGGTCCGCGGACCACCCCCTCCTTGGAGCGGTCGTCGCGCTGGCCGACGCGGACGGGTTCCTGCTGACGGGACGGCTGTCCGTGCGTACGCACCCGTGGCTGGCTGATCACGCGGTGGCCGAGACGACGCTGCTGCCGGGGACGGCGTTCGTGGAGCTGACGCTGCGAGCGGGGGACGCGGTCGGCTGTGACCGGCTGGAGGAACTCACCCTGGAAGCACCGCTGGTGCTGCCCGACAACGGTGCCGTACAGGTGCAGCTGACGGTCGGCGGACCGGACGTGTCCGGTCGGCGGCCGGTGGCGGTGTACTCGCGTCCGGAGGACGCGCCCGAGGCAGCCTGGACGCGGCACGCCACCGGCACGCTGACCGACAGCCGGGCCGGAGGCGGTGCGGAGGAGGCCGCGGTCGCCGCCGAACTCGGCGTCTGGCCGCCGGCCGGCGCGGAGCCGGTCGCGGTGGACGGCCTGTACGAGGGTCTCGCGGCCATGGGGCTGCAGTACGGCGCCGCCTTCCAGGGCGTACGGGCGGCTTGGCGGCGAGGCGACGAGGTGTTCGCCGAAGTCGCGCTCGCAGAGGAGCAGCGAGCCGAGGCGGGCCGCTTCGGTCTGCACCCCGCACTGCTGGACTCCGCCCTGCACGCCATGGCGTCGGGACCGGACGACGCGGAGCGCAGCGAGGGTGAACAGCGTGCCGGGCTCCCGTTCGTCTGGAGCGGGGTGTCGCTGTTCGCCACGGGCGCCGACGCGCTGCGCGTCCGGCTCGCTCCCGCCGGAGCGGACGCGGTCTCCGTGTTCGTCGCCGACACCACGGGGGCGCCGGTCGCGGCTGTGACGTCCCTGGTGACGCGCGCCGTGGCCCCCGGGCGGCTGGGGGACACGGCACGCATCACCGACGAGGCGCTGTTCCGAGTCGTATGGCGCGAGATCGCGCTGCGTACCCCGGCATCGTCCCCGACGACCCTGGTCTGCGCGGACCTGGAGGAGCTGCGGACCGCCGTGGCGGCGGGAACAGAGCCAGCGCCGGACGTGGTGCTGGCCTCCTTCACGACACGCACGGCCGACGCCGACGCAGACGCCGACGGCATCGCTACGGATGCCGTTGATCCGGCGGTTGTGCGGTCGGTGACGCTCGGTGCGCTGGAGTCGTTGCAGG
>NZ_JBEZBT010000114.1:0-8295 GCF_040647235.1 Streptomyces sp. NPDC042638 | reverse complement strand
AGGCCGGACTGCACCGGTGGGCAGACAGCGCGCGCAGCGCAGCCGAGCTGATCGAGGAAGAGGGCAGGGCGCCCTCCCGTCCGGGGCGGGTGGGCGCCCTATGCCGTTGTCCCGCCGACCACGACACCGATCCGACAAGCTGCTCGAGGGCACCCCTACGACCAAGACCTCCGGGTCACGGTTAAGGGTGGGCGTCTGGGGCCGCCTGCATGCGTCCTGCTTCATTGACCCTCGAGATCGAAGAAGCGTTGGAGCAAACGCCGTGCGGGTTCGTGCTCGTACCTATCTGTCATTTGCATCGGTGTTTCGCCGTCCGCAGCCGGCATCCTAGGATTAGCGCCATACGCAAGCAAAATGGCGGTAGTTGCCGCATGCAGGCGGTAGCCAGTCTGCAGATGCGAATCGCCTTCGACATCGATAGCGTGCGTAAGAAGCGTGTGCCCAAAACACATTTCATTGGGATCGGTCCCGGAATCAAGCAGCATAGCGAGCGCTTCATAGTCACTCGACTCTACCGCCGTATGCGCAGGCGTCCATTCTTCACCGGACAGCCGTGGATCTTCCGCAACTTCTCTGTTCATTCTGACCCCGCTCGACTCGCAACTCTGAACTTATGGCACTTAGGTAGCGCGGCGGCGCCCAGTCGGACGCGCCGCGATCACCTCAGACCTTTCAGTATAGCTGAACGCTCAGCTTCCTGATTCGTAGTTGATGCGAATGTTGGGGAACTCTTGCGCGAACTGCCCAATGACGGATGTGCACGAGAAACACGCTTGCTGGGTCGAGTAGAGTGTAAGACTGCCGTGAATATCCGACGGCTCTCCGAGCCTGTTGGCTATATAGGTGAGCATCTTATATTCCGTATCGTTGGTGCGCGAGTTTTGCCCGGTGGATGTGGCTTTGTACCGAACGGGATTCTCCGAACCCCCAACGTCCGGCACCCAGCCCTTCCGACCCCCCTGACTCTTGTCAACTCCACTGAACGCCTTGAGAACTTCCGGCTCGCCTTTTCCAACCCGCAGAAGTCCAGCAAGACCAGCCTTGTTCTTACCGAGTTGCCCCTTGGCGATCTCTTCCGCTATCACCTTCCGAGCAGCGACTCTTTCACTCTCTGTCTGTACGCGGGCTGCAAGACGTTCTTCAGCGGTGCGCACGAAGCCAAAGAAGAGACTGGCCGCCCAAGTTGCGCCACCGGATGAGTAGGCACTTCCTGCAACCTCGCACGCCTGCTCATCGTTGTGGGCTGTGCAGTTGTAGTAGTCGTCGAAGACCGTCAGTTCTGCGTAGCCGTGCTTGACTCGCTCCTTGTACTTCTGATCACATCCGCTACTGACGTCGACACCACAGATACCGGCTCCGGGGAACGAACCGCTCCCTCGCTTGCCAGCTGCTTCTTGCGCTGCTGCAAAATTTGCCTGGCAGCGGGCGTCGCAGGGTATCCCATTCCCGGACTCGCTGGTGCCGGAGTCATTACCCGATGAGTGGGCTGGAGGGTCGCCGGGCCCGCACTCCTTCCAGCCGCCGCTGCACTGGTCTCCGTTCGGTTCGAGGCGAATTGTGCCGCTGGGATCGCTGAAGGTGAGTGGGTTGTCTCCAGCGTAGGAATAACCGCCAAGGGACTGCGGATCGGAGGGATTGAGGATGGGGTCAACGCTGATGAACCGGCCGGTTGTCGGGTCGTAGTCACGGGCGCCAAGGTGGGTGAGGCCGGTGTCACTCGTGACGTCGATGCCTCCGACAAACCCCTTGGCTCCCGGCCAGTCGGCCGGCTTGGCTCCACGGATCCCACCGAAGGGCAGAGTGCGGCGTTGGGTGAGTTTCTGAGTGCCGGCTTCGATGGCGAGTTGGGCGGTGCCGTGGTGGTCGGCAAGGGTGAAGGAGACCGTTCCGTCGTCCTGCTGAACGGCTTGGTTACCGCCGCCGATGTCGAAGTAACGGGTCGCCTTGGGTGTGGTGCTGCCCTTGGGCAGGGTGATCTCGGTGGAGCCAAGGTAGAGGGTGGTCTCGGTGGGCGTGTGGGCGATGAGCCGGTTGCCCTCGCCGTCGTACAGGTACTCGGTGGTCTTGCTTCCCGAGGTCACCTTGGCGAGGTGCCCTTCGGGGTCCCAGGTGAGGGTTTGCTTGGCTCCATTCAGGGTGCGGGTAGTGGTGTTGCCGGTCTCGTCGTATTCATAGTTGTCCTGGACGGTTCCGGTGGGGCCGGTGGTCGTCACCGAGGACAGGGTGTGCGGGTAGGCCTTGCCGGGGTCGGGGTAGGCGTAGGTCCGCTTGGTGTCCTTCGTGGGGTCGCCCGTGGGGTCGTGGAGCGTCTCGGTGTGGCGGTTGCCGGTCAGGTCGTAGGTGTAGGACTGCCAGTAGGGAGCGGGGCCGCCCAGGACGCCGGCGCTGGGGGTGGTGGCGCAGGTGGTGGTGTTCTGGGCCCAGGCCTCGGTCAGACGGCGTAGGTAGTCGTAGGTGAAGCACTGAGTGTCGGTGCCGTCGCGGGAGACGTCCGACACGGACCTGACGTTGCCCGTTTCGTCGTAGCGGTAGGTGTTGCTCTGGTCGACGCCGGCGATGTTCTCGCGGTCCACACGGGAGGTGGCCAGGCGCTGGGTGCCCCATTCGTAGGTGTTGGTGGCCCAGGTCTTCTTGCCGCCGCCGTTGGACAGTTCGTACTGGAGGGGTTTGCCGGTGAGGCTGTAGCTGGTGGTCGCCTTGATGCCCTGGCTGCCGTCGAGGACGGTGGGGCGCAGGGTGGCGTCGTCGTAGGTGTAGGCAACAGTGGCTGCGGGCAGGGCGCCGGCTTTGGGGTAGCCGATGCCGGCGGTAAGCCCCGAGGTCTTGTAGGACGTCGTCGAGATGTAGGTGCCGGCCAGCTCCTTTTCTGCGGCCGGGATGGTGATCGAGGTCCGCAGCGGCCGGTAGAGGTTGTCGTAGGCGACGACCTTGCTGGTGTAGGCGTTGGTGCCGTCGTAGCGGGTGGCTTCGGCGAGCTGGCCCTTGGCGTTGGTGACGGTGTCGTACACCCACTTGGCGCGCAGGGTGCCGGTGGAGGACTTCTCTCTCACCTCGGTCTTGCGTCCGAGGTTGTCGTAGCCGTACCACAGGCTGGGCGTGTCCGGACGGTTGTCGTCGAGGGCGTCGGGGCGGGCGTCGTCGGTGGTGGTCAGCTGGCCGCGGTCGTCGTAGGTGCTGAGGGTGGTGCCCTTGTCGGGGTCGGTCGCTTTGATTTGGCGGCCGAGCAGGTCGTAGGTGTACGTCCAGTTGTTGCCCGCGGAGTCGGTGACCTTCTTCAGTTCGCCGCGGGGTGTGTAGTCGTAGGTGGTGGTGTCGTAGGCGGCGTCGATGTTGCGGGCGCGGAGCTGGCGCAGTGCCGTTGTGTGGCCTCGGGCGTCGATGAGGGTGGTGGTGGCGGTACCGCCCTCGGGCGGGATCACCGTGGTGCGGTCACCGCCGTAGACGGTCTTCGTGATGCCCAGGACCTTGCCGCCGTCGCCGTTGCCTGCGATCTGTCGGGCTTCGGTCTGCCGGCCGAGACCATCGTAGGTGTAGCGGTTCTGGGTCTCGACGTCGAGGGCGTCTACTGGTTTGGCTAGGACGGTCGTCGGCGGCTTGGCCGAGTAGTACGTCGCGAATTCCTTGGCGACCTGGCCGCGTTCGTCGTAGAAGGTGTCGGTCAGGAGGCTGCCGCTGTCCGGGCCTGGGTCCTGGGTCTGACGCTGGCGGAGGAAACCGTCGTACAGGGCGTAGGAGGTCAGCTGCTCGCCATTGTTCCCGAGTGTCCTGGTGGCGATCGCGACCGGCTTGCTGTCACCGATGGTGTAGGTGAACTCATAGGTGGGGGTCTGGCCGGTGAGGCGGTCGGGGAGCCAGACCTTGGTGGAGCGGCCCAGGGCGTCGTAGGCGAAGTTGGTGGTTTTGCCGTTGGTGTCGGTGTGGGACTTTGGGAGGTTGCGCAGGATGTCGTAGTTGACGCTGGTGGTTTGAGTGGTGGCCGTGTCGCCCGTCTTGGCCGGCGGGGTGGTGGTGGTGACCTTGGCCGCGAAGCCGGACGTGGGGTCCGGTGTGGTGGTGGTCCGGCCGTCGGAGCGCGTGGTGCGTGTCAGAGTTCCACTGGCGTTGACCTTGACATCTGCGGTCAGGTCGGTGGTGGTGCGCTGGCGTCCGTAGTCGTCGTACGTGGTGCCGGATTCCAGGTAGACGGCCGTTGTGCCCTCGTACTGCTTGAGGACCGCCGTGTTGGTCGCGTCTCCCTTGGTCGGCGCTGCGTCGTAGGCGGCGCCGTCGTAGGCCGTGCGTACGTCGGAGATCACGTCGTCCGGCCGGCTGACCGTGTCGGAGCATGATCGGGCCACCGTCTCGACACGGGCCGGGAGGGTGAGGATGTTGGCCGTGGCATTGGTGGCGTAGGTGGTGCGGGTGCAGGTGTTGTCGTCCTTGGTGCTGCTGTCACCGAAGTCGTCCACCTGGGTGGCGCGTCCGGCGACAGTGTCGTAGGTCGTTGCCGTGGCCGTGGTACGCCAGGAGGTGCCGGCGCCGTTGTCCAGGGACGTCCAGGTCTTAGAGCTGGACGTCCCTGTGAAGTTGGAGGTGACGGTTCCCCAGTCCCGCACCTTCTTCGCCGTCTCGTGGTGCCACGGCCTGCTCACGGTCTTGGCGAGGATCTTGCCGCCGGGGCCGGAGTAGCTGACCGCCTTGTAGGCGAAGCCGGTCGCCGATTGCTCGTCGGTAATCGAGTCGCCTTCACCGTCGTTGAGTGTGAGGGTGACGGTTTTCGTGCCGCCGCCGGTGTCCTTCCGGTCGCCGTCCATGCCACGCAGGAAGTAGCTGTCCTGCTGGCTCCTCATCGCGGAGGCGTCGCCCTGGCCGCCGGTGCGTACCCGCACGTGCCCGTAGCCGCGCCACTGGGACCAGGTCTTGAACTTTTCCTTGGTCAGCCCGTCGTCATCGTCGTAGTGCCAGGCGGCCCCGTCAAGGTAGTCATAGTTAGTGACCTGGTCCGGGGCACCGCCGGTGCGGTCGGTGGCAGTGACCGAGGTGACGACGTACTTGTTGAACCACTTCAATTCGCGGTCGTCGGTCGAACTGCCGCCGATGTACTGCGGGAAGCAGCGGGTGGTGTTCGTCTCGGGTGTCGGCAGCGCCTCCCAGTCGCAGGCAGGCGCCGAGTAGTTGACGTCGATCTGCCCGCCGGACTCGTCGGCGATGGTGGACAGGCGGTCCTTGACGAAGGGCGGGTAGCCGTCGCCTGTCTTGTCCAGCCGGTTGGCCAGCTGGGTGTAGGCGAAGGTGGTTTTGGGCAGGGTGATCGCCGGTTCGGCGGTACGTCCGGTGTGCTGGACGGAGTCGAGCAGCAGTTGGTAGTCGGTGTCGGACATCCCCCAGCGGTGGTCCAGTTTCCAGGAGTCGACGGCGTGGTAGGAGCTGCCGTCCCAGACCTGAGTGGTGACGTCGGTGAGCCGTTTGCGGGTGAAGAACACCGGCGCGAAGCGGCCCTCGTCACAGTCCTTGTCGGAGTCGCAGTTCAGGTCCCAGGGCGTGTCGTACCAGTAGAAGGCATCAGTGGAGATGTCCGAGCACTTGGTGTGGGTGTCCGGCAGGCAGCGCTCGCCGCTGGTGAAGTCGACCTTGGCCAGGGCCTTGGTGCTGTACACGGATGAGGACTTCAGCCCGTATTCGATGCGGTCCAGAGTGCCGCCGCGTACGTAGCGGGTGTTGTCCTTGGCCTCCAGGTTGCGGCCGTAGGAGTTGGTCTCCTTGTCGTAGTAGTAGGCGATGGCGTTGCCGTGCGCGTCGACCGCGTAGTCGAGGTTCCACCGCCAGGCCTGCTGGCAGTAGGAGTCGGCGAAGGTCGAGGCGTGGCAGGGCTCGTCGGTGTCGTCGCCGAAGACGGGGGCGGTCCAGGTGGAGTCGGTGGTTTCCTTGCCGTCGGCCCAGCCGGGCAGGCGGTTGTAGCCGAAGTAGTACTTGGTGCCGTCCGGAGTGGTGAGCCGCCAGTACTCGTTGTTGTCGTCGCCGTTGCTGCGGTCGCTGGAGGTCAGGTGGTCGATCTTCGTGCCGTCGTCGTTTTTGAGCTTCCAGGAGTCCTTGCCGCTGGGGACGAGTTCGCCGCCCTTGCCGTTGAAGGTGATGAAGGCGTTGTCGTAGCCCCAGCACAGGTCGGCTGGCTTGCTGCCGTCCGCGTGCTTGACGCCGTCGTCGGAGCATGGCTTGTAGCGACGTTCGATGTAGCCGGACCACAGGTCAAAGCCGTCCCCCACCCAGGAGGCCTGGTTGTTGGTGTTGGCCGTGCGTCCGTCGATTGATGCGGAGGAGTAGGACAGGCCTATCTGGGGGGCCAGACCACCGGGGACGTTGGGGGTCGGCATGCCGTAGGACCAGGTGAAGTCGCCGGTGTTGAGGCTCGTTTTCCAGGTCGCCGACGGCGAAAGAGAGGTTGCCTTGTAGTCTCCCTTGTCGCTCTGGGTGCCGGAAACAGCCGCAAGCACCGTGGCCGAACCGGCGTTCAGAGTCACGTTCTGCGCGGTCAGCGTCTGCTTCTCCGCGTCATTGACCGTAGTGACGGGCTTGCTGGAGCGGCAGGCGGGCTTGTCCGGTGCGGTGAGTACGCAGGCAGGGAGCTCGACCATGGTGAGGCGGGAGGCGTAGCCGCCGCCGTAGGCGTCGGCGAAGCGTGAGTAGTCGAGGTGCGCCTGGACACGGCCTGCCTGCCCGCCCTGTGTTGTGCCCTTGGTCTTCAGGGTGAACAGCAGGCCGTCGATGCCTGCTTTCTGCGCCGTTTTGTGGCTGAGCAGACGGGCCTCGATGTCCCCGCGGAAGGGTTTCTTCCGCGCCGCGCCCTGGGTGTCGAGTGTCAGCGGCAGACCCTTGGCGCGGACGGATGCCGTGGGACTCTTTGCGTCGGTGGAGGGAATGTGCAGCACCCTGGTCGCCGCCTTGGGCCAAGCAGCATCGGGCACTGCATTCGGGGTCCGCGGCCCCTTCATGAGCGTGCGTGGCTTGACCTTGCCGGTGGTGGTGGCGACCGGCCGCTCGGAACCGGGCAGGGCGGGCCGCCCCTTGCCGTTGTCCGCAGCGAGAGCCGGCTGCGTCACTCCCTGTAGGAGCGTGCCGACCATGACCGTGGCCGAGGCCAGTGCGAGGCGTCGCCGGAGTCTCGCGAAGCGCCTGCTCGATCTGCCGTTCATCGTGTCCTTCGTCCTTCGCTGCGGTGACCCGCGTGTGTGCCGGGCGCACGGTGGGGCGGAAGAGTGTCAATGCCATGCCAGGAAGGGAGCGTGGCGAGCCTTGCGGATGTGGTCCGCTGGGACTCACTGATCAGTCGGCGCCGGGGACGTCGGTCGCCATTCCGGGCTGTCCGACGGCCAGCAGCTCGATCTGCGCGTCCGTCAACGTGCCTTGGAAGGCCCACACGTCGGATACAGCGCCTGGCCAGTACTCTCCCCAGGTGGTTGCTCCGGTCTTGGCTCGGCCGAGTTGCATGGGCTGCGCCGATTTGAAGGCCAGGACGTCGTCCGCCCAGGAGAACTTGTCCGTGCAGGCGGGGTCGTCCGCGTCCCCGTCGCTGTCGTTGTCCTTGCAGGCGACCATTTCCGGTTCCCCGTTGACGTACAGCGTCAGGTGCTTGGAGAAACCGTCGTAGACGAGGGCCAGGTGCGTCCATTCCGTGGGGCGGTGGAACTGGCTGTTGTCGACCTGGCTGATGGTCGCGCTGGTGCTGTCGGCTGAGGCCATCGCGATTCGCCATCGGCCGGGGTCGGATCCTGGGGTGTCGCTGGGCTCGTAACGGACCGTGAGGGCGTTCTTCGTGGTTCCGGGAACGCTGAGCAGGGTCACCCCCTTGGTGGGGATCGCTGCCGCCTGGGCCCAAGCCGTTACGGTGAAGCTGCTACTGGTGTCCACCGGAACGGCGGACGTCATTCCGTAGTCGTTTACGCCGTCGAGGCTCGCACTGCCGTCGACCCATCCTGCGTCAAGCCGGGCACCACCGTAGAGGGTCATGTCGTTGGACCAGGCGGAACTGTCGGGAGTGACGAGCGGTGAACCGGAGGCCTTCTCGAATGTCCAGCGCCCCTTCACCAGTGGCCGCTGCCTGAACAGCTGCTGGACCTCCTGGGTTGAGGTGGGCCGGTCGAAGAGCCGTACGTCGTCGATCTGGCCGGGGAAGAAGGAGCCGGGCTGGCCGTCGTAGGATCCTGCGCCAAGCTGTACCGGGCCGCTGGCGTACCAGCTCGCCTGCAGGTCTGTTTCACCGGCCTTAGGGCCTGTGTGATGTCGTGATCAACCTTTCCGAATCGGGTCCGTCTGGAAGGC
>NZ_JBEZBT010000113.1:0-8496 GCF_040647235.1 Streptomyces sp. NPDC042638 | reverse complement strand
GCCATCGCCGCGACCCTCATATGCCACCGCCGACTGGCCAAGTGAAATGACGTCTTAAGCCCTTGTGAGGCGCTTCGGGGGAGCCTCGTGCGTTGCGGGAGGCCACCCGTCACCCGACCGGTGGCCACTCTCATTCCGGGCTTTCCGCAGAACACCGTCACTGAGACGGTGGATCGGTCGGTGGGCAGCGACTGCCTCGTCGAGGAGACCATCATGCGGGATCCCTCACGACCGGGAGATCCCGTCCCTGCTGCCCGGACTCGCCCCGACCGGACGGACCGTCGAAGTGCCGCTGGTCGTGGTGGTGAAATTCCGCGACGGCCTCATGGCGAGCGAACGGATCCACTGGGACCACGCCGCGGTGTTGACCCAGGTCGGTCTGCTCGCCGCCGAAGGCCTGCCCATGGCCGAGCTCCCCGAGGTCGTCCGGTTCCTGCGGGACAAGGCCATGCCCTGACCACACAGGGGGATCGCTCCAGAGCACCCCGAATCGGCGACAGCCGACAGCCGACAGCCGGGAGTCAACAGGGAATCTCCGCGGATCAACGAGGGATCCCGCACTTCAGGTGCCACGTTCTCGCAGGTCACGAATTCCGTCGGTGACCGGGACCGGGCGCGGGACTCCCCCACCACGGCGGTGCTGGACATCGTCCGCGGCATCCACTCCGTCTCGACGGTGTCGGGAGGTGTGACCGCGGCTGACGAGATCACTTCCCTCGTTCGAGTGAGCCCCGCCTGCCCGTAGCGGTCGTCGGCTGCCTCGCCGGCCGCTGTCCCAGGTCACCACCGCGGTACGCCGGCGCCGCCGCACTCGGCGCGCGCGGCGGCCTGTGAACTCGGCGAGGATGATGAGGACGCCTCGCAGTGGTTGAGCGTGCGCTGAGGCTGGGCGGGCTCGGCGCGTGCTGCTGGCCGGTGGACTACGCGACCGCACGTACGCCGCCGGCGTGAGCGCAGGCGGTCGAAGTTGGCCCGACGGTGAGGTTTCGTCGGGCTACCCGGCCTCTGGCTTTGACGTGACCGTAGTTCGGAGAAGCTTGCGTCCGTTGCCCGGTTCTCCAGATGGACCCTCGCCGGCGGCCCCGCCTCCTGGAGATCGTCCTGAACCCCCGCGAGCGCATCCGCGAGGCCCGCGCCGATGGCTGGCTCGGCGAGGCCGAAGGACTTCCAGTCAGCTTCGACGCCGCGATGGCCAAGCTCAACAGACTCGAACGGGCTCCGACCGATGGCCGGCCACAGCTGGTTGAAATCCCGTGGAGCCCACCTGCGTGGCGTGGAATTATCTTCGACGCCTACTGACGAAAGGGAAGGCCAAAAAGGTGTACGTACCGTCATCTGCGCGAGCTCTTGATGATGACGAGCGTGAGCTCGTGGAGCTGGCACGCCGCACCATAGACGCGCATACCGACGCCGGGCCCGACGAAGACGGGATCCATACGATGGGCGCCGCGGTCATGGCCGCCGACTACCGGATGTTCGCCGGCGTGAACCTTTACCACTTCACCGGCGGACCCTGTGCCGAACTCGTGGCTCTGGGAGCCGCACGAGCCCAGGGCGCCCGCCAGATGCGCTGCATCGTTGCCGTGGGAAACCACGGGCGCGGGATCATCGGCCCGTGCGGGCGCGATCGGCAGGTCTTCGCGGACTACTACCCCACCATGCGCGTCATCGTGCCCACGCCCGCGGGGCCCAGGTCCGTTCTCGCCGCCGACCTGATGCCGCTGACTCAGCGATGGACCCCGGAAGGCATGAACGGTCTCGACCCGTCGCTCTACCAAGACCCCGAGACGGCCGGTCCCCCGATCATCCGGTTCCACCCCCGCTACCTTGAAGACGTCCGCTCCGGCGCCAAGACCAAGACCACCCGCTTCCGGGACCCGGCCCAGCTCGGGCCGTCGCGGTTGGTGTTCGAGAGCGACCCCGAAGTCGTCCTGCTGGCAGAGGTGACCGGCATCAGGCACTGCCTGGTCAGCGACCTCACCAACCAGGACGCGCAAGCCGAGGGGCTGACGACCGCAGCCGAACTCCGGGAGTGCCTCCAGGGCCACTACCCAGATTTGGCGGGAACCGACGAAGTCGACGTCATCAGCTTCCAGATCAACGACCGGACAGGCGCCGCCTGAACCGCCCGCCGGCCTCGAATCCCATGTCCCGGCAGAGCTGCGTCCAAGCGTCCAGTGGCAGCAGGTGGGTAGTCGACCGTGCGGCGGCGGTCGTAGGCGATCGGCGATCCTTCCTGGTCAAGGTGATCGCCCGCGCGGACAGGCCGAGGCTGATGTCCCCGAAGTGGCCCCGCTTCGTGAGCCGGAACGGCATGTGAGATCCCAGCAGGTCTTCTACCGGTGTGTGAAGGAGGCGGACCGCCGCGGGGAAGTCCCCTGTGCCTCCGATGAAGAGGAGGTAGTACGACTGGGCAGGGTGGATGGTGCGCGAGAGGGACCCGTTCTGAGGACTCGGACGGGCGGACCAGGCCGGCCAGAGGACTACCGGCGAGCCCAGATCGCGCACCGACGAGTTTCCCGGGCCGCGCAGGTCTATACGCGGGACACCCCCGGACGGAAGGCTGCGTCATGCGGAAACTGATTTACGGCATGAACCTGACGCTGGACGGTTACATCGCCGCGGCCGGTGACGACATCGGATGGAGCGGACCGCCGAGCGACGAGCTGTTCCAGTGGTGGCTCGACCACGAGCAGGCGAGTGGCCTGTCGCTGTATGGGCGCAAACTGTGGGAGACGATGAGCTCCTACTGGCCAACCGGCGACCAGCAGCCGGGCGCCACCCCGGCGGAGATCGAGTTCGCCCGGAACTGGCGGGACACGCCGAAGGTGGTGTTCTCCTCGACGATCGACAAGGTCGACTGGAACACCCGCCTGGTCACCGGCGACGCGATCGCCGAGATCACCCGGCTCAAGGCCGAGGACGGCGGCCCCATGAACATCGGCGGCGCAACGCTCGCCGGGGCGGCCATGCGCGCCGGGCTGATCGACGAGTACGTGATCGCCGCCCATCCGGTCCTGGTGGGCAGCGGCACGCCTTTCTTCACCGCGCTGGACAGCTGGGTGAACCTGAACCTGGTGGAGACGCGGACGTTTCCCGGCGGCGTGGTCCTGACCCGGTACGCGACGAGGCGCTGAGCAGCAGCACCCACGCGCTCGTGTCACGGTGATGTCGTATACGACGTCGGTACGACACGGCCCGTGAGATGACGACATCAGCCCCGAGACCCTTCACGTCGCCGCCCTTGATGCGGCGGGCGGGGTTGTGACCCTGCTCCATCAGGTCGGCCGCCCACCGCATCGGCTGGACGGTTATCCCAAGTTCACCACCAAGGGGTGCTCTGGGGTGGCCTCCGGCGGCGCCGGGTCCATCGGTTCCGTGCCCAGCGAGCCGCGGTTGTGACCAGAGGCCCAGTTCCCGGTCGCCGGGTCCTGCACTGTCTTGGTGGGCGGGCGCAGTGCGGTCATCAGCTCCAGGCCCGACACGGCCGTCGAGCCGCGCGGGGTGATGACGCGCTGGGCGTGGACGCCGAGGGCGCGGGCGATGTCGGCAGGCTCCCTCTCGCTCACTCCAGGCCAGGAGCGTTCGTCGAGGGCCCCCCAGGACAAGATCGCCAGCCGCACGCACTGCCGCCCACCTTCGTGAGCCTTGCGGTAGACCCTGGCCCAGACTCGTCCCGGCCATCGCCCCCCCTCGCCGCCGAGCACCCGGCGTCGACCCTGCTCGGTAAGCTCGAGCCGGCCGCCGCCGAGGCCGCGCCCGTCCTCGCCTACCTCGCCGCCCGACCCGACGACAAGGCGGCTGACCAGGCATTGGCCGTGCGCGTTCGGGTCGTGCCCCGGCAGGCCGCCCCGCTGCTGGCCCGGCACCTCCGCCGGCGCCAGCGCGCGCTCGACGCCGCAAGCGACTTCCACGCGCCAGCCTTCCCCTTCGACCCGGCCCTGCTCGCCGCCGTCCGCGCACGGCCTGGCCGCGGACGGGCTCGGCAACAACGAGACCGCCCACCTGGTCCACCTGCTGCGCCACTGGGGCCCGTCGGCCGCCGCCGCCCTGCCCGAGCTGTACACCGTGCTGGCCCGCTTCCCGTACGCGGCCACCGCCATCACCGCCGTCGCAGCGGCCGTCCCGCGAGCCGAGCGTGAGCAGGCAGGCGCCGTGCTGCGGGCCGCCGCCGGGTCGCGGATGGTGGCGCGGGCCCGCCACGACCTCACCGGCGAGACCGACGTCCTGCTCGACGCCGTCGCCACCGCGCTTCACGCCGGTCCGCGTGAGGTGGCCGAGGCTGCTCAGGCCGCCGCCGCCTTGGGCGCGATGGCCGCCGGACTGCTCCCCGCCCTGCGGGCAGCAGTGCAGCAGTCAGCGAGGGCGCCGAGCCGACCACCCCGCAACTGGACGGCGACCGGAGGGCTGCTCGTCCGTGTACAGCAGGCAGTCCCGGTCCCTCTTCCTGAGCCTGCGCCACGGCCGGTCGATGTCGATGCCCAGGCCGTTCACGACACTGCGCAGGTTGGCGCCCTGCCAGGCGCCCGGCCAGGCGGCGATCGCCCCCTCGCGGATGCTCAGCGAGGGGTCCGGGACGAGCAGGTCCTCGGCGACGTCGTGCACGACTCCCAGTCCGTGGCATTCCGGGCAGGCGCCGGCCGCGGTGTTGGGTGAGAACGACTCGGCGTCCAGCCGTGCGGCCCCGGGCGGATAGGTACCGGCGCGGGAGTACAGGATGCGCAGCAGATTGGACAGCGTGGTGATGGTGCCGACCGTCGAGCGCGAGCTGGGCGACCCGCGTCGCTGCTGCAGGGCCACGGCCGGTGGCAGTCCGGTGATCTCCTGCACGTGCGGTGCGCCGACCTGTTGCAGCAGCCTTCGGGCGTACGGTGCCACGGACTCGAAGTAGCGGCGCTGGGCCTCAGCGTAGAGCGTGCCGAACGCGAGCGAGGACTTGCCCGAACCGGAGACGCCGGTGAAGGCGACCATCGCGTCCCGCGGAACGTCGACGTCGATGTTCCGCAGGTTGTTCTCACTGGCGCCCCGGACATGGACGAAGGGGTCGCTCACGTCCTTGTTCACCGTTCCTGATTACCTGATCGCGCCGGAAACCGCGCGACAGGCGCCGTCACCGGGCCCCGCTCACATGAGCATCCGCAGGGTCCCCGGATGAGCCGCTCCTGGGGAACATTCGAGGGTGCTTTCACCGTTGATGCATATGTGGGCGTGAAGGGAACTGTGTCCCCGGGCCTCACCCTTAGCCCATGAGGACGATCGTTCGGCTGAAGCCTTATGGAGCCCCCGCCGCGAGGCGACCGCCCTTCACGCCCACTCTGCGATCAGCCCCGGCTGGGGATCCCCCGAACCAGCCGGGGCCTTCGCCTGCCCCCTGCCGGCGCCCTTCGGCGAACGCGGTGGTTCACCTCCCGGTGGCGCACTCGCTCCGGCGGAGTAGGTACGCGATATCCGCCCACACCCTGCGACCGAATCGCCGCCCAGGACACAACGCGAGTGGGCCGATCGTGCGCTCTTGGTTAAATCAGAGGTAAAACTCGCGGCGCCGGAAAACTCGACACCGTCCGGCCGCGAAGAAAGCGGCTCAGCTCGCAGCCGATCCGCGCTTCCCGCACGGTCCGCTCGCGGTCCTGGACGGCGACGGTTGCGCGGACGGCACGGGCGGGATCGTGCTCGACGGCCTCGCGACCACCGTGGTGGAACTGGTGGAGTGGACGCTGCGCGAGTCCGGCCTTGGTGCGCCGCGCCTGCACCGCAACGGCAAGGACAGCGACCCGTTGATCGTCCTCACCGCGGCGGCCGCCGTGAAAGCGCCGCTCCCTGTGTCTTCCCGAGGATCACCAGCTGGTCAAGAACGTGGTGAAGGCGAAGTGACGGCTCACCCAGCCTGGATTCGGCCCGTGGGCAAGGATCTACCGCAAAGGCGCGGGGGCGCGGAGGGCGCGAGCGGCAGTGTGTGCAGCTGGCGATCCTGTCCCGGGACGCCCTCGATGAGCGATCCTGGCGCGGCGTTACTCAGATGGAGGCGGCCGACGTCGCCCGCGTCCTCGGACCCGGGTCCTCACCCCGTGCGGCTCCACGAGGTGGACCCGCATCTGCCGTAGCCGGCCGACGGGACCGGCGCCTACCTGGACCTGTGGCACGACCGCCTCAAGAGCGCCTGCGTCGACACCCTCGCCGACCTCGGCGTCACCCGTGAACCTGTCAGACGCCGAGTTCCTCGCCGCCATGGAGTATCACAAGGACGTCGACCCCGCGATGGCCGCCATCAAAACCATGTGCGAGCGAGTGGGACGGGTCCTTACCCTCCGGTCATGGATCTTCGCGAAGAACTTCCGGGCGACAGTGAGTCTGTGCGGGACATCCACCTGCGGGCGTTCGGTGACCACGGCCTTGTCGTGGCCGACCTGGTCGATACCCTGCGCGGCACGATCACGCCCGCGGACGGTCTCTCACTGGTCGCTGAGCTCGACGGGCAGATCGTCGGGCACGTCATGTTCACCCGCAGCCTGCTCGACGCCCCTCGACGGCTGGTTGAGGTGCGTGTGCTCAGCCCGTTGGCCGTCATGCCCGAGTATCACAAGCGCGGTATCGGCTCGGCCCTGGTCCAACACGGGCTGAAGACCCTCGCGGAGCGGGCCGTCCCCCTGGTCTTCCTGGAGGGCGATCCGGGCTACTACTCGCGTTTCGGCTTCGCGCCCGGTGACGACCAGGGCTTCCGAAAGCCATCTCTGCGCATTCCAGACGGCGCCTTCCAGGCCCTCAGGCTCCCGGCGTATGAGCGATGGATGACAGGGACGCTGGTCTACGCAGAGCCGTTCTGGCGGCACGACGCAGTCGGCCTCCGCGACCCCAGCGCATAGTGCCGCGAGAACCTCTGCCCCTGTCGTGACGTGTCGCGCCGTGCGGATGCTGATCCGGACTGCGCGATGTCGCCAGGCTGTCCGGGGGGCAGAACGAGTACGCGTCCACGAGATCGAGGACGCCGAGGGGCAGCGCCTGCTGCGGATCATCCGCCGAGGCACCGGGTCGGTGGTGACCTGGCGACGGGCCCAGATGGTGCTGCGGTCCGCGCAGGGCATGCCGGTTGCGAAGATCGCCGAGATCACGTTCACCAGCGCGGACCGGGTCCGGGACGTGAATCCACAGCTTCAACGCCGACGGCTTCGAGGCGCTCTGCCCCAAGTACAAGGGCGGCAGGCCCAGAACGTTCACCCGGGCCGAACGCCGGGAGATCAAGAAGCTCGCCAAGTCCAGGCCGGCCAGAGCACGGCTTGCCGTTTTCGACCTGGGGCGTGGCCAAGCTGGCGGACTTCCTGGCCGCCGAGGGGGTGGTCGACGACATCAGCCACGAGGGCCTTCGGGTCCTGCTCCGCGAGGAGGGCGTCTCGATTCAACGCATGAAGACGTGGAAGACCTCGCGCGACCCGGACTACGCGGCGAAGAAGGCCCGCGCCCAGGCAGGACCCGCGCGAACTACCCATGCCCGTGGAGGAATCAGCGTCATGTGGGCATCGTTCATGCCTGCATGACGACCTTCGTTCTCGTTCCTGGCGGCTGGCGCGGCGGCTGGTACTTCTCCGGCTTGGCCGACCGGCTGCGCGCCGCCGGACACCGGGCGCTGACCGTTACCCCCACCGGTGTCGGCGACCGCGCCCACCTGAACTCTGCCAACGTCAATCTCGACACCCACATCGACGACGTGCTCGCCGTACTCGCTACCGAGGAGGTCGGCGACGCCGTTCTCGTCGGGCACAGCTACGGCGGCATGGTGATCACGGGTGCCGCCGACCGCGCCCCTTCCGGCGTGGTGCGCCGCCTGGTCTACGCCGACGCCTACGTACCCGAGGACGGCCAGTCCTGTTGGGACCTGACCACCGATGCCTACCGCAGCCTGTTCCTGGACGGCGCGGCGGCGGACGGATACGCGGTCCGGCCGCCGTCCGGCAGCGACCCGCGCTTGACCGCACATCCACTGGCCTCTTTTCTCCAGCGGATCCGGCTGGACGCGGCTGGCCTGCGTGACGTCAAGACCCGGGACTACGTGTATCTGTCCGGGTGGGACGGCACGCCCTTCACCGCCGTGCGCGACCGGCTGGCCAACGACCCAACCTGGCGTGTCCACACCCTGGACAGCGGCCACGATGTCTGGAGGGATGCCCCGCAGGAGTTCTTGGAGATCCTTCTGCTGGGCGAATAGCCACGACGCGGTGCGCGGACGTCCTCATCGGCCGTGTAGTTCATCTGGCAGTGGTGGCGCCGAGGTTCGTCAGCACGAGGAGGGCGCGCAGGAGGTGGGTGGCGCGGACGGGGTGGGTGCGGAGTTCTGGTGGGGATCCTCCAGTTCTTCAGGTGGGCGAAGCCGTGCTCGGCCGAGGCGCGTCCGGCGGCGAGGGCGCGGTTGGCGTTCTCGGGGTCTGTACGGTGAGCGGTGTAACTCCCGATCTGGGAGCGACAGTTGATGACTGACGTGACAAGTGGCATGAAGGCCGGGGAGGC
>NZ_JBEZBT010000112.1:0-8516 GCF_040647235.1 Streptomyces sp. NPDC042638 | reverse complement strand
AGGAAGCCGGACCCGACGGTGAATCGGGGCGCGGGATCCGGCTGGTCGATGCGATCTCAGACGCATGGGAGAGCAGCGGCGAGGAGACGTGGTGTGAGTTCCAAGACGCGAGGGCTGCAGCTTGAGCCAGACCTCCAGTTGGTTGCCGACGATGCAAATGGCAAGCCGGGCAGCTCAGTCGCTTCTGTCACACAGGGCGCTCCGAGGGCCGTTCGCTTGCCTTCGCCCAGTAATTCGGTTCGAGCATCTCGCCGGGCCAGGCGGGCTGACGGATCGGGCCACGAGGCCCCATCTGTTCGAAGTACGGTGCCAAGTCGATCACGGGCGTTCCGTCTACAGCATCGAGATCGGTGACCAACAGGTCCCGTCCCTCGACCTCGAGCAGCCGCGGGTAGCTGATCGCCAGTTGATTGGGACGCCGATGGTTGCGGTGGACGAAGGAACCGGTCGACGGCCAGTCCGGATTCCCGCGGGGGCTGCGTGCGTGGAGCTGGACGTCTTCCGGTCGCGCCAGGTGGAAGAGCCAGGTCACCGTCAGGTGGGAAAACTCTTCGATTCCCTGCAGCGTCTCAAGGGGGTACGCCTCGTTGAGTCGGATGACCGACTCGACTCCGCCCTGGTAATCGTCCTGAACGCGGGTGTGGCCCCCGACCACCGTTGCGATCGATTCGACCTCGTACGTTGCCATCGGCGCTCGTTCCTCTCTAACGGGGTCGCGTGTTCAGCAGCTGCCGTCAATAGCTGCGGACGTGCCCTGTGGTCAGCCTATGGCGCGCAGCATTTCCCGCGCCCGGCGGTCCAGTTCGGCGACGTGGCGGCCACCACGTTGCCGCACAGGCGAGAGGTCGCTCTGCATGCGGACGATGACGTCGCGGGCGCGGCCGGACT
Organism: Streptomyces sp. NPDC042638; assembly: GCF_040647235.1. Classification (NCBI taxonomy): domain Bacteria; kingdom Bacillati; phylum Actinomycetota; class Actinomycetes; order Kitasatosporales; family Streptomycetaceae; genus Streptomyces; species Streptomyces sp. NPDC042638. The sequence continues at coordinate 7,628 of NZ_JBEZBT010000112.1, read as the reverse complement.
GGACGCCAGCCATGGCGTCAAGTGCTTGTCCCCAGGTACCACATGCCTCATCGAGGCGTCCCTGCTGGACCTGGACAGCACCGAGGTAGCCGAGGGTCACACTGTGGGTACGGGCATACTGCTGCCGCCGGCGGGTGGCGACGCTGCGCTGGAAATGCAACTCCGCGTCGAGAGGATTTCCCAGGTCCCGCAAGGCACACGCAGTCTCGTGGGCGAGGGAGGCTTCCTGGAAGAAGCTGACGCGGTCGGGGGCATCCTCGTTATCGGCACGTGCGAGGTCCCTCTCCGCGCGACTGATGGCCGCGAGAGTGCCGCGGCGGTCGCCGGCGGCGGCCAGGGCGCGGGCATGGACTACCGCGAGCAGGGCCTTCTCCCGCGAGCTGGCCTGGCCGTAGTGGGTGCGGGACATGGAGGCGTCGGCCAGGTCGAGCGCTCTGCGTGGGTGCCCGAGGTCGACTGCTTGATGGGCGAGGGCACGCAGGATGTGGCCGCCCAGCGGTCCGTCTGCGGCTTCGGCCGCAATGCGTGCGGCGAGGGTGAGGTAGCGCTGGGCGGTCCGATGCTCGGAGGCGTCGAAGGCCATCCAGCCGGCGAGGTAGGTCATCTCTGCCACGGCCGAGTACGTATCCCGGCGGTGCTGTTCCATTCGGAACCTGCTGCCCAGGAGCGGCACCGCTTCGTCGCGAAGATGGCCGGCCAGGGCCGAGCGCCCCGAGGCTCCACCGCGCTGCTGGTCCCTCGCGGAGTAGAAGGTGGTCAGTTTGCGGACATCGTCGATGTCAGCCTGAGTCACCAGCCGGGAGGAGACTGCAGGGCGCGAGGCCGCCGCGGCCGGGGCGGCTGCCCACCATGGAGCGGCAGGCAGGACGAGGCCGGCGGCCGAGTACGCGGTGGTAGCCAACAGCTTGCGTCGGTGCATGTCCAGATCGTCGCTTCCCAGCTCGGCCAGCACGGTCAGAGGGTCGACGCTCCAGTCAGAACTACTGTCAGTGGATCCTGTCGGCCCATCTTCCAGTCCGAGGTCAGCGAGGGTGAGGCGTCGGCCGAGCCTGCGGGACAGCGTCTCACGCAGGATATGAGGCGCTCGTCCACTGGGCTTCGTGCCCTGGACCCACATGGCGATGTGGGAGCGGGAAATAGCCTCCAGTTCGCGTACACCGCTCTCCGCGGCAACGCGAGCGACCGCGGCGGCTGCTTGGGGCTGGGACCAGCCCGCTTCGCGCAGGAGCGCGGCAAGGGCGACGTTTCTCTCACGGGCCATGTACTGCCCCTCGGTTCCGAAATGATCTTTGACGCCTTTGACGGCCTTGAGGGCCGCGTAGGCATACCCCCTGACAGGGATTCGCGGTTCGCTCAACGTAGCCGCAGGATCACTCACCTTGCACGTCAGTTGCCTGCGGTGCACAGCGTTCCTCGCTCAAGTTGGCTTGATTCACCTAGGAGTTGCGTCATGCGTCCCTCGCTGGCCCTTCGCCGGGCGTGCCAACTCAGTGATCAAGGAAGGAGAAGCCACGCCCTTGGTGAGCCCATCCTGCGACGTGCCCCGGCGGCCTCGGCGACGGAAACGGTGGCGCTCGTGCTGGGCGAGGACTCGCCGTTACCCGATACTGCCGCCGATGTGGAAGACCTCGCACTGCGGCTGCGAGGACACGTCAGCCAGCTCGGAGCTCTGACGCCTTCGCAAGAGCCGGCCCTGCTCCGTGCGCAGCAGCTCTGTTCGGGCGGCCTCCTCGATGGCTACATGCCCAGCAGGGTTCATCTGGTCAGGCTGGCCGAAGCGACCCAAGACCTTATCGCTGCCGTGCAGGCCCACGACGTGGCCCCTGCGAAGTCGGTCCAGAGACGGCGCTGGTGGAAGCCGCCGATCAACGTGCTGCGCGGCGCGGTCTTCGCTCTCGCCCTCGCGTGCGTGGTTCTGGCCGCGTCGGTGCCCCGGACATGACCGCCGCCGGGGCAGTTCTGATCGCGCTGATTCTCGGTCCCATGGCGTGGCTGGCTCTTCGTGGTGAGCGAGTAACCGGCCGCATTGCTCCACGGGACGTGGATCCCCGGCCGAGGCAGAACAGACCTCCCCCGGACCGGTAACCACCGTGCCTCTCTCACCGACACTTCCCGGCCGCCCCGGCGGCCCCGAAGCCACCCCCGGGTCCACGGGGACTACGGAGACCCACACGATGAAACGCCTCCCGCGCATCGAGCAGTACGGCCTGATCGGCGACATGCAGACCAGTGCCCACGTCTGCGACGACGGTTCGATCGACTGGCTGTGCCTGCCCCGGTTCGACTCGTCGGCCGTCTTCGCCGGCCTGCTCGGCACGCACAAGCACGGCACCTGGCAGATCGCCCCGGCCGCGCCTGGCCCCTCCGGGCCCGGAGCGGTCGCCGAGCGCCGGTACCGCGGTGACACGCTCGTCCTCGAATCGATCTGGCGCACGCCGGCCGGGTCGGTCCGCGTCCTGGACTTCATGCCGCCTCGCGACGGGGCACCGCAGGTGATCCGGATCGTCGAGGGTCTGGCCGGTGAGGTGGCAATGGTTTCGGCCATGCGTCCGCGGCCGGGATACGGCAGCGTCAGCCCGTGGATCCACGAGGCCGATGGGCGCATGGTCGCGGAAGCCGGCGCGGACGCACTGTGGCTCGACGCCTGCGTCCCGCAGGCGGAGAAGGACGGGGTCGTCGTCAGTGCCTTTGCCATCCGCGCCGGGCAGAGCGTGGCGTTCGTGCTCAGCTGGTGCCCGTCCCACGCACCGGCTCCGGAGATCCCCGACCCGCACGCGGCGCTCACCGAGACGCTCGCCTTCTGGCAAGACTGGACGCAGCAGTGCACCTACGACGGCCCCTACCGTGAGGCCGTGGTCCGTTCCTTGATCGCACTGAAGGCACTGACCTACCACCCGAGCGGCGGGATCGTCGCCGCGCCGACCACCTCGCTGCCCGAGGAGATCGGCGGCCGACGCAATTGGGACTACCGCTTCACCTGGCTGCGCGACGCCGCTACGACCCTGGCCGCGTTACTGGAGACCGGCTACCGGCAGGAGGCGCAGGCATGGCGGCGCTGGCTTCTGCGTTCCGTGGCCGGCGACCCAGAGAACCTGCAGATCATGTACGCGATCACCGGAGAGCGTGATCTTCGGGAACGGGAGTTGCCCTGGCTGCCCGGGTATGAGGGCTCGACGCCGGTGCGGGTCGGGAACGGGGCGGCGGACCAGCTCCAGCTCGACGTGTACGGCGAGGTGATCGAGACCCTGTACCTCGCGCACGAGAGCGGTGTGGCCCACTGTGCCGACACCGCGGTCCTGCACCAGCGGCTCGTCGAGCACCTGGCACAGCGCTGGCGGGAGCCCGACGAGGGGATCTGGGAGATCCGCGGGGCACGCCAGCACTTCGTCCACTCCAAGGTGATGGCCTGGGTGGCGATCGACCGCACCATCCGCCTGGCCGAAGCCGGCGCGCTCGACATGGACCTGGCCCCCCTGGTCGAGCTGCGGACGACGATCCACCACGAGGTCTGCACCAGGGGCTTCGATCCGGTGCGCAACACCTTTACCCAGTCCTACGGTTCCAAGGAACTCGACGCCGCCACGCTGCTGATCCCCCGCGTTGGCTTCCTGCCGCCGAACGACCCGCGCGTCATCGGCACCGTGGACGCAGTGCGCCGTGAACTCTCCACGTCTGACGGGCTTGTGCGCCGTTACCCGACCATCGGCGACCACACCGGGGTGGACGGCCTGAGCGGAGACGAGGGCACATTCGTCCTCTGCTCCTTCTGGCTCGTAGACGCCCTGGCCCTGACCGGCCGCCTCGACGAGGCCCACGCCCTGTTCGAACGCCTCCTCGCACTGCGCAACGACCTCGGCCTCCTGGCCGAGGAGTACGACCCCGTCCAGCAGCGCCAGCTCGGCAACTTCCCGCAGGCATTCAGCCACATGGGCCTGATCCAGAGCGCCCGGCTGCTTCAACTCCTGGCGACGCAGTCCTCCCACCGCGGCGCGGTCGCGTTTCCGTCACCCTGCTCGACCGCACGCAGCACACACAAGACCTGCGCAGACCTGACGCTGCAGCACGCCTAGCCACCCCCACCCTGACGAGGATTCCCATGCCTGACAGCGCCTTTTCGGCACGGCCGGCCGCCACCGGCCATCGCCGACGGCGGCCTCCGATCAACGCGTTCACCCTGCACCGTGTCCACCGCGCCGTCGCACTGCCCCTAGTGCTCCTTGCCGCCCTGCTGGGTGCCGCCTTCACCCTCTGGTCGGTGTCCGCGGTGGGCCCCGGCTGGCTCCTGGCCGGCCTGATCTGCGGACTCGCGGGCGTCGCCACGATGGCGGCTCGCGGAGCGCGAACGGCCGCAGGAGCCATACAGGCAGCGGCGGAGGAGGCCCGGGCAACGGCACTGGCAGCAATCGCAGGGGCAGCCGCGGCCATCGAGAAGTCGGTGCAGTGGTCGGCGGACGAGCTGTGCCGCGGGGGACGCCCGCCGCTGCCGGACCTGCAGGCGCCACGTGCCAGCCCTGACGCCGAGATTGACAAGGCGTTGAGTGCTCTCCAAGTGCGGGCCGTCGCGTCGTTGATACGGGTGCACGACGAGTCCCAGTCCGTCGTCCTCCTGGAAGTGCTGCGCCGCCTGGCCATGCGCGAGCACGCCTTGGTCGGCAAGGCACTTGAAGCACTGAGCCAGCTGGAGATGCTGACCGACGACCCGGAGCTGCTGGCCAAGATCTTCGAGATCGATCACCTCGTGACGCGGATGCGTCGCCAGGTCGAGAGCACGGCGGTGCTGGGCGGGCAGTCTCTGCGCAGCGTGCGTCGGCCCGTTCCCGTCAAGAGCGTGCTACGCGGCGCGGTCTCCGAGGTCGTGCAGTATCCGCGGGTGGCGGTAGCGGCCGGGTCCGTGGGCGCGGAGGTGGGTCTTCCCGGCCATGTGGGGCCGGACCTGACGCACCTGCTGGCTGAGCTGATCGAGAACGCCTGTGAGTGTTCCGATCCGGCTACGAAGGTGATGGTGCGTGCGCAGCGGGTGGCGAACGGGCTGGCGGTCGAGGTCGAGGACCGGGCCATCCCCATGCATCCGCAGACGCGGGCGCAGATGAACCACCTGCTCCAGGCCCCCGACGAGGTCGACGTCAGCGGCCAGGTGCGAGCGGGGCAGCTCGGCTTGCTGGTCGCCGCGAAGATCGCCCAGTCGCACGGGCTGTCCGTTCTCCTGCAGGAGAACGTGACGGGAGGCACCACCGCCCTGGTGGTCATCCCGGCACGGCTCCTAGTAGCGATTCCCTCCGTCGACGATGCGAGCGCGCCGCCCCAGGACGCCCGCCCCTTGGCGCCGCAACCGCAGCAGGTTGCAGCGACTCCAGCCACCCCGAGGTCGGGGCAGGTCCCACGCCCCGGTACCGCAGGGGCGCCGGAAGCCGCACAGGCAGGTCACTCTGCTGATGCGCCCGCCCTTCCCACGCGTAGACGCCAGGCCGGCACGTTCCATCCGCCACACGAGCGGGAGCAAGCCCCCGTGACCGCGGCGACGCCAGGGCTCGCAGCCGCCTTCCGCACCGGCATCCAGGCCGGCGGGCAAGCCGGTTCTCCCACCGCTTCGACAGAGCACCCCAGTCCCTGAACCTCGTCCCTCCACGTTCCCGGTGGCCGTTACATCCGCTGGCCCTTCCCCCCCTTCTGGAGCGATCCCTATGAGCACCCACCCCGCGATGAACAACGTGACCGGCGACGCACCCGCAACCGAGACAACGGCAAGCGGACAGCGGGACAACATGGCGTGGCTGCTGCGGCAGTTCGCCTCCGACACGACGGGCGTCACGCACGCCGTCCTGCTCTCGCGGGACGGACTACGGCTGCTGGACAGCGACGTCGACAAGGACTGGGCGGACGAACTGTCGGCCGCCATCAGCGGAGTGGCCTCACTCGCGGCGAACATCACCGGTCCCACCCACAAGAAGAGGCCGGCGAGGCAGGTCGTCATCGAGCGAGACGACTGTCTGATCTTCGTCCAGAGCTCCGGTCGCAGCGCGGCCTTCGAAGGCCATCCCGGCAACGAAAGGGGCGTGGTGGACACGGTCCTCGCGGTGATCGCGACCATGGACGCCGATGCCGGCACCGTCGGGTTCGAGATGGGGCGCCTGGTGCAGAAGTTCGCCCCCTACATGCAGATCCCCGTCCGCGTCGGCACGGGTGATGAGGTCCGGTGACCGTACACGGCAGCGCGGCCGAGGATTCGACGTTCGTGCGGACCTACACCCTGACGCGCGGTCGCACCCGGCCACGGCATCTGCTCGGCCTGGACACGGTGCTGGATGCCGGACCCGGGCGGCCCGGCCCGGGCCAGGCCGAGGAATGCGCAGAGATCCTCGCCCTGTGCCGGGAGCACCGGCGTTCGGTGACCGAGCTGGCGGGCCGACTCGGCCGTCCCGTAACCGCCGTCAAGATCCTCATCTCCGACCTCCTGGACGCCGACGCCCTGGTCGTCCCCGTCACCGCCTATGCCGCGTCCGACGCGCATGCACGTCCCTCTGCACAACTGCTGGCGGCCCTGTCTGCGGGCCTGAAGAGGAAGTGGCCCGATGCCATCGCCTACCCCCAGGCCGGGTGACCCGGCCGTGGTGCTGCGGCCGTCGTCGCGCCCGCGTGCCGGCGCACCGACCGTGCTGAAGGTCGTGATCGCCGGCGGTTTCGGCGCGGGCAAGACCACCGCCGTGGGTGCCGTCAGTGAGATCACGCCGCTGAGCACGGAGGAGTACCTGACCGAGGCGAGCGCGGACGTGGACAGCCTGGCGGGCGTCGAGGCCAAGCAGACCACCACGGTCGCCTTCGACTTCGGTCGCCTCAACCTGCCCGACGCGCCCGTGCCCCTGGAATTGTTCCTGTTCGGCACGCCCGGCCAGGACCGGTTCGTCGACCTCTGGTACGACCTTTGTCGCGGAGCCGTCGGCGCGGTCGTCCTGGTCGACACCCGCCGCCTGGAAAGCAGCTTCACCCCCGTCGGTTTCTTCGAGGACATCGGCCTGCCCTTCGTCGTCGCGGTGAACCAGTTCGACGGAGCACATCGCTACCACCCCGAAGAGGTCCGCACCGCCCTCGAACTGCCCGCCTCTGTGCCGGTGGTCACCTGCGACGCTCGCGATCCGAACCAGGTCGCTGGCGTCCTGCTGACCCTCGTTGGCCACGCCTTGAAGAGCGCATCGGCAAGCCCCGCTCGCCCCGCATCCACTACCACCTTTCAGGACGCCTGATGTCGTATCAGCCCTATCCCTACCGCGCGCGGCAGATCGCCCCCCTCACGCAGTCGCTGCCGCGACGCACCATGCGGGACGTCACCCATGGGCCATCCCTCCCCGCCGGCGCCGCCGTCCCCGTCCCGCAGGCCCAGCAGGCGACCGAGCTGGCGCAGCGGTATGAGCTGCTGGATCGCCTAGGCGTGCCCACCGCTGCCAGCGAGGACTTCGACGAACTGGCCCGCGACATGGCCACACGAGCCGGGTTCCTGTACGGCTTCGTCAACCTCTTCCTGGAGGAGCAGACCTTCGTCGGGCTGCACCAGCCGCCCGCGGACAGCGGGTACGTCATCGTCGGCCGCACCATGAGCCGCGACCACGGCTGGTGCCCGGAGGTCATAGCCCGCA
>NZ_JBEZBT010000111.1:0-8829 GCF_040647235.1 Streptomyces sp. NPDC042638 | reverse complement strand
CGCCTGCCCCCGCAACGCAGCCTCGGACTTCGCCGACACCACCCACGGCACCACCACCGGCGGCGCCACGACATCCCCGGCCGACTCCACACCCGAAGCCGAATCCGCACCAACACCCGCACCCGCACCCGCACGCGAAGGTGCCTCTTCCAGTACGACATGGCAGTTCGTGCCGCCGACGCCGATGGCGCTGACACCGGCGGTGAGGGGCGCGTCCGTGTCGGGGTCGGAGGTCCAGGGCCGCGTGTCGGTCTGGACGCGGAGGTTGAGGTCGTCCAGCGGGATGTCGGAGTTGGGGGTGCGGTAGTTGAGGCTGGGGAAGAGTTCCCGGTGCTTCAGACCGAGCGCTGTCTTGATGAATCCGACGATGCCGGCGGCACCCTCCAGGTGGCCGACGTTCGTCTTGGCGGAGCCGACCAGGAGGGGTGTGCCGGCTTGGCGTCGTGCGCTGCCCAGGACTGCGCCGAGGGCCGCGGCCTCGATCGGGTCGCCGGTCTTGGTGCCGGTGCCGTGGAGTTCGACGTACTGGACGCGGGCGGGGTCCACGGCGGCATGCTGATAGGCGCGGCGCAGGACGTCTTCCTGTGCGCTCTGGTGGGGCGTGGTGAGGTGGGCGCCGCCGCCGTCGTTGTTGACGGCGCTGCCGCGGATGACGCAGTAGACGGGGTCGCCGTCCGCGAGGGCCGCGGGGAGGGGCTTGAGGACGACGGCGCCGCCGCCTTCGCCGCGGACGTAGCCGTTGGCGCGGGCGTCGAAGGTGTAGCTGGTGCCATCGGGTGACAGGCCGCCGAACTTGGCGACGCTGACGCTGCTCTCCGGGGCGAGGATGAGGTTGACGCCGCCGGCGACGGCGATCGTGCTCTCGCCGCGGCGCAGGCTTTCGCAGGCCAGGTGAACGGCGACGAGGGAGGACGCCTGGCCGGCGTCGAGGGTGAGACTGGGGCCGCGCAGGCCGAGGTGGTAGGAGACCCGGTTGGCGATGATGCTGCGCTGCAGTCCGGTGAAGCTGTGACGGTCGATGGCGGCGAGGCCACGCTGTCGTTGCAGGGTGGCGTAGTCGTCGGCGATGACGCCGATGTAGACGCCGGTGTCGGTGGCGCGGAGCCGGTCGGGTGCGATGCCCGCGTCTTCGAGGGCCTCCCAGGTCAGTTCCAGGACGAGGCGCTGCTGGGGGTCCATGGCGGCGGCTTCGCGGGGTGAGATGCCGAAGAAGGCCGCGTCGAAGTGGTCGACGTGTTCCTGGGGCAGGAAGCCGCCGCGGCGGGTGTCGACCGTGCCGGGACGGGTGGTGTCCTGGTCGACGTGGAGGTCGTCGGCGTCCCAGCGCTCCCGGGGCACGTCGGTGATGGCGTCGGTGCCGGTGCGCAGCAGGTCCCGGAAGGCGGCGGGGTCGGGGGCGCCGGGAAGGCGGCAGGAGAGTCCTACGACGGCGATCGGAGTGTCCGCCGCTTCCGCCGTGTGTGCGAAGGCGGCCTCGGAACGCTTCATGAGGATGACTCCCTGGGACCAGGACAGGGGGACCGGGTGCGACGCAAGGTGCTCCCGGCTCCGGTGGGTGTGACGTTGAGCGGGTGGTGAGTTGGGGGGAGACGCCTTGTGCGCCGGGTCCTTCGGGTCCGGCGGGGCCCGGTTCACCGGAGCCGGTGGGTCCGTCGGGGCCCGTCGGGGGCCGCCGGTCCGCAGACGCGTGGCCCTGGTGCGGGGCGTGCCGGGACAGGTTGCTGTGTCCCGGCGGCCCGAGGGCCGACGGGTCGTGACGGGTCGGTGGTGGGGGGGCGGCGGGCGGCCGCGTGTCCGCGTGTCCGCCCAGGGCTTGCGGTGCGTACCGGGGCGGGCCCTGGGCGGGCCGGCCCCGGGCGGCTAGTAGATCCCTTCCGGTGCCGACCGGACGACCTGCAGGGGCCGTACGTTGGCGACGCCGTCGCACGGCCAGGCGTCGCCGGTGTCGTAGCGGACGGCGAGGTCGCGTTCCAAGATGTTCGGCAGGAAGAGGTCGTCGTGCAGGACGGTCAGGCGGACCTGGCCCTGTTCGCCGTAGGCCACGACCCTGGACCAGTCGTCCTTGTCGACCACCGCCATGGTGACCTGCGGGTAGTTGGGCAGGTAGGGCATCAGCGCGCCATCGTTCTCCACGGGGAGGCCGACCGTGTTGCCGAAGGTGTTGGCGTAGGTGACGGCGACGAGTCCGCCGTCCAGGGCCTGGGCGAAGGAGCGGCGCATCGCCGCGGTGGCGTGGGTGCCGCTGAGCCGTACGCCGCTCAGTCGCGCCACCAGTTCCGGCCGGGCCTTGATGACGGCCTGGAGGAGTGCGGGGGTGGTGACGAGGTAGTCGACGGGCTGGCTCTCCAGTACGGCGGCCATCTGGTCGACGATGTGCGAGGTGTACTCCTGGGCGTCCTTCAGCCTGCCGTCGCGCAGCAGCCGCTTGACCCAGCGGGGGTCGAAGTCGATGCCGTAGACGCGGCCGTCGTACAGGTCCGCGAGGTCCACGGCGCCGTGGCCGATGAGGTGCGGGCCGGTGGGAGTGGCCTGGAGCCAGCCTCGGCCGGGTTGGAAGCCTTCGCGTTCGATGACCCAGCGGCGCCAGGCGGCGCGCTGCTGGAGCATCGGCTCGGTGTAGAAGACGCGGCAGGGGCTGCCCGTGGTGCCGCCGGAGTCCCAGATACGGCCGGCCAGGGGCCGGGGTACGGCGAGGGGTACGAGGTCGGTGGGGTCGAGGGTGCGCAGTTCGCCGAGCGGCATGGGGCCGAAGGCGGCGAGGTCGTCGTAGCGGGTGATGTCGCGTGGGTCGACGGCGAGTTCGGCGGCCCGCTTGAGCCAGTACGGGCTGCCGGTGTCGGGGTCGAAGTGGCGGCGGACCACGCGGCGGGTCCAGGCGTCGATGTCCTGGTCGAGCCATTCGTCGATGAGAGGAGTGACGTCCTTCACCGTCTTCACCCCGCCACTGTTTCGCTGGAGGTGGGTTCCACCGGGGGCAGGTCGATACCGAAGTCGTACACGGCTGTCATGGCCTCGAAGACGTGGTCCGGGGATTCGACGTGGACCACGGGGAAGTCGGCGTTCTGGAAGGTGCCGAAGGCGGCGGGGCCGAGGACCAGGCCGAGCTGGGTGCCGGCGTCCTCGAGGCCGCCGATCATGTGCGGCACGCTGACCGGGTCGGTCGGGTTGCGGCGGAACAGGTCGCGGATCTCCTCACCCGTGGTGAGCGCCTTGCGCTCCATGCACGAGTGGACGGGGACGCGAGGGTCCCTGAAGGTGATGGCGTCCAGCGTGGGCGCCAGGAAGTCGGTGATGTGGCGTTGCAGCGGTGAGTGGAAGGCGCTGCCGTGTTCCTCGGCGATGTGCAGGGCGCCGGGCGGCAGGGTGGCACCGAAGGTTTCCAGGGCGCTGCGGTAGCCGCCGAGCAGCACCATGCGTTCATTGCCGGTGCTCACGCGGCCGAGGTCTGCGGAGAGATGGACGTCGGGGACGTCCGCGACGAATGCGCCGGGGTCGGTGTCGACGGGAATGCGGAGCATGGCGACGGCTTGTCGCGGGGAGTCCGGGGAAGGACCCGGCACCTCTCGCAAACGCATCAGGAAGGTGAAAAGGTCTTGCCGCTCCACTGATCCGGCGAGGCTTGCGGCGACGAGTGCGCCGAAACTGAGCCCGCATACCGCAGTAGGCGTGATTCCGTACTCTTCGGCGAGTACGTCGGCGATTCCGAGAACGGCGGCGGCCTGTCGAATGGCACCGACTCCTTGGCGGTGCTCCTGTCCGGGCTCTCTTTGTTCATGGAAGATGCGCTGAACGTCGAGGCCGGTCCAGTCCGCTATCCGGGCATAGGTCCGCTGCACACTGGGAAATAGTTCATACAGCTCGGTACCGGCTCCTGGCTGATCATTCATGCCGCCGTCGAGAACATACGCAAGTGTCACTCAGAACCCCCGTTCCAGCCCGCCCGGTGAAGGGTGGGCAAAAACCGCTTAGCGGCGATCGTCGACGGGGGTCCGTGTGGCCTCCGTCACTCCTTGCAGGTCACAACTACCTGCGAGTCGCTTGGCTGTTCGGCAATTTCATCCAACCCCCGTCAGCGATCTCGTGTCAAGCGAAGGCTTCGGGCGAGGAAGCTGACGGGAGGTCAACAGGCTGCCGTGCCGGGGAGTTTATACGAACAAGATCATTTTGCGGTGCCGAGGGGCAGGCGGTCGGCGCCGAGCCGCTCCCAGACCTGGTCCAGGGCGTCGACGAATCCGCGCACCTCGTCGGCGGAGTGCACGGCACCGGGGGCCACCCGCAGGATCTCCTCGCCCACCCGCACGCTCGGTGCGTTGATCGCCTGGACGTAGATGCCGTGCCGGTCGAGCAGCTCGGCGGACATCCGCTTGCAGAGGGCCTCGTCCCGGACCAGGACGGAGACGATGTGCGTCTGGTCCGAAATGAAGGGAATGCCCCGCTCGTTCAGCAGCCGGTGCATCAACTGTGCGTTGGACCACAGCTGTTCCCGTTCGGCATCGGACGACCGCAGGTGGCGTACGGCGGCCAGGGCGGCCGCGGCCACGGCGGGCGGCAGGGCGGTGGTGAAGATGAAGGAGCGGGAGAACATGCGCACCGCCTCGATCACGTCGGCGGGGCCGGCGATGTAGCCGCCGGTGGTGCCGAAGCCCTTGGCGAGGGTGCCCATGATGACGGTGAAGTCGTCGGCGATGCCCTGCCGGGCGGCGATGCCGGCACCCTCGGGGCCGTACATGCCCACCGCGTGCACCTCGTCGAGATAGGTCATCGCCCCATGGCGCTTGGCGATGTCGGCGATCTCCGGCAACGGTGCGATGTCCCCGTTCATCGAGTACACGGACTCGGCGACGATGAGCTTGGGCACGTCCGGGTCGGCCCCCGCGAGCAGCTCTTCCAGGTGCGCGGTGTCATTGTGGCGGAAGATCCGCTTCTCGGCGCGGCTGTGGCGCAGGCCGTCGATGATGGAGGCGTGGTTGAGCGCGTCGGAGAAGACGACGCAGCCCTCCAGGCGGCCGGCGATGACCGACAGGGCGCCGTCGTTGGCGGTGTAGCCTGAGGTGAACAGGAGGGCGTCGTCCTTGCCGTGGAGCGCGGCGAGCTCCTTCTCCAGCTGCACGTGGTAGTGGTTGGTGCCACCGATGTTGCGGGAACCTCCGGCGCCCGCACCGAACTTGTCGACCGCCTCCTTCATCGCCTCGAGCACGGCTGGGTGTTGGCCCATGCCGAGGTAGTCGTTGCTGCACCAGACGCTGATGCTGTCCGTGCCCTCGATGTCGCGCAGGCTGGCCGCGGGGAACCGCCCGGCGAGCCGGCCGATCTCCAGGAACTCCCTCTTTCCCCCGTCAGAGCCTTCGATGAGGCGGGAAAAGAGGTCCAGATATTGAGTCGTCACGTCTACTCGCTTCGCTTTCGGGCTGACTGAGGCCACGTGCACGTACAGGCGACTGTGATCTGAGGTGAGACCGCGCGGCTACGGCCGACTTGCGGCCACCCCGGCTGGACGCGTCATCCCTGGAATCGTGCGGCGGCCAGCGGCTCGCCATCCTCGATTTTGAGGAGGCAGGGGAAGTAGGGTCTGTATACCATCTCTTTGTCTTTGGCGTCCAACCTCCGCAGAGGCGACGCTTATTCGGTCCACACATGCGGCAACCCGGACCGACGGTACGCAAACTGACATTCACTCAGCCGCCTGTTGCCTCATGCACGTGATCATGTAATCCTGCTCCGACCAAAATGCGCAGTGAAGTGGAGTTTCGGTGACTTCGAACGAGAATTACGCCCGCCGGGTACTGGAGGCGCTGACGTCCGATCCCGACCGGATCGCCCTGTTGCGGGACGGTGAGGAGTACACCGCGGGCGAGTTCTCCAGGACGGTTCTCACCGCGGCGGAAATGCTGCGCCGGAACTTTACGGAGGATGCAGCTCCGATTGTGGCGATCCTGACCGTCACCAATAGCCCGGCCACCGTAATCCTGCGTTACGCCGCCAACCTCGCCGGGGCGACGGTGGTGCACCTGCACTCCACGAACGCGGTGGATCCCACCGACCAGCTGGCCGCCGCCGCCCGCCGCGAGATCCTCACCACGACCCGGCCGGCGTTCCTCGCCGTGGACAAGGCGAACGTGGACGCCGCCCGCGAGCTGTGCGCGCGGCTGCCCGAACCGCCCCGGCTCGCCGCGCTCGACGCCCTCGGCCCCGACGTCCTGGACCTGTCGGCGGGCGATCCCGACTCCTTCGACCTCGGCGCCGTCGAGGCCGACCCCGAGAAGCCGGCCGTCGTCCTCTTCACCAGCGGCACCAGCGGCAAGCCCAAGGGCGTCACCCTGCCCTACCGCGTCCGGAGCCTCTACCTCCAGGCGGGCCTGAACTCTCCCGAGCCCGTCGTGTACCTGTCGACGCTGCCGGTGAGCCACTCCAACGGCTCCGGCGTCGACCTCGCCCTCGCCTCCGGCGGAACGGTCGTCCTGCACGACGGGTTCGAAGCGGGCGAGGTGCTGCGCGCGGTGGAACGCCACCGCGTCTCCGCGCTCACCGTCACCCCGCCGCAGCTGTACATGCTGGTCGACCACCCCGATCTCGCCGCCACGGACCGGTCCAGCATCAGGATCATCTCCTACGGCGGCTGCCCCGCGGCCCCGGCCCGGCTGGCGGAGGCCGTCGAGGCGTTCGGGCCGGTGCTCCTGCAGTTCTACGGCACCACCGAGACCAGCGGCATCAGCGTGCTGATCCCGCCGGACCACTTCGATGCCGAACTGCGGGCCACCGTCGGACGCCTGACCGCCGAGGTGCGCATCCGCGACGTGGAGGACCACCGCGACCTCGCCCCCGGGGAGATCGGCGAGGTCTGCGTGCGCACCCCCTTCACCATGCTCGGCTACTGGGGTGAGCCCGAGCTGACCGCGGCGACCGTCCGCGACGGCTGGGTGCACACCGGTGACCTCGGCTCCCTCGACGGCAAGGGGTATCTGCGCCTGCACGGCCGGCTGGGCGAGGTGATGAAGACCAACGGCATCCGGGTCCATCCGACGGATGTCGAGAACGCGCTGCTGACCCATCCGGAGGTCGCCCAGGCCGCCGTGTACTGCGTCGTGGACGAGGACCGCGTGGAACACATCCACGCCGCCGTCGTACGCCGGACGGGCACGAACACCGACGCCGGCACACTGATCGGCCACGTCACCGCCGAGCTGTCCCCCCAGCACGCACCCGCCGTGGTCACGTTCCACGACACCCTGCCCCTGACGGGCGCGGGCAAGCCCGACAAGCAGGCACTGGCGGCGCTGCACACGGGCGTCGCCTGATGCTGACGGCCGCCTCCGTCCTCGCGGAGTCCGCGGGGCGACGCCCCGATCACCCGGCGCTCGTGTTCGGCCCGGAGCGCTTCACCTACGCGCAGCTGTGGCAGGCCACCCGCCGGTACGCGACGGTGCTGCGGGAGCACGGGGTGCGTCCCGGCGACCGGATCGCCCTGCTGCTGCCCAACACACCGCACTTCCCGATGGCGTACTACGGCGTGCTGGCCCTGGGTGCGGTGGCGGTCCCGGTGCACGGGTTGCTGCGCGCGGAGGAGATCGTCCACGTCCTGCGCGACTCCGGGGCGAAGGCACTGGTGTGCGCCGGACCGATGCTGCCCCAGGGCGCGAAGGCGGCGGAGCTGGCGGGGGTCGCGCTGCTCACCGTCATGGCACCGGCCGACGCCGACGAGACCGCCGGCGTGGGCGCTCCGCCACGCCTGGACGTCCTGGCGGCGCGGGCGGAGCCCCTGGACCGGCTGGTCCCGCGCGCGCCCGACGACCTGGCTCTGGTGCTCTACACCTCGGGCACCACCGGCCGACCCAAGGGCGCGATGATCACTCAGCTCAATCTGGTGATGAACATCAGCACCACGATGCGCTCGCCGTTCGACCTGGGCCCCGACGACGTGCTCCTCGGCTGCCTGCCGCTGTTCCACACCTTCGGCCAGACCTGTGGGATGAGCGCCTGTTTCCTGGCCGGGGGCACCCTGGTGCTCATGAACCGCTTCGACGGCCCCGCCGCGCTCGACCTCATGGTCACCGAGGGCTGCACCGTGTTCATGGGCGTCCCGACCATGTACCTCGCTCTCCTGGACGCCGCCGCCGACGACGTCCGGCGCCCCGCCCTCGACCGTGCCTTCTCCGGCGGGTCGGCCCTGCCGGTCAAGGTGCTGGAGGACTTCCAGGAGGTCTACGGCTGCCCGATCTACGAGGGGTACGGCCTCACGGAGACGTCGCCGGTGGTGGCGTACAACCAGAAGGCGTGGCCCCGCCGTCCGGGCACGGTGGGGCGTCCCATCTGGGGCGTGGAAGCGGAGATCGCCGCCGCCGACGTCGAGGACCGGGTCGAGCTGCTGCCGGCCGGCGAGATCGGGGAGATCGTCGTACGGGGACACAACGTCATGGCCGGTTACCTGGGCCGGCCCGAGGCCACCGCGGCCGTGCTGGTCGACGGCTGGTTCCGCTCGGGCGACCTGGGTGTGAAGGACGCCGACGGATACCTGACCATCGTGGACCGCAAGAAGGACATGGTGCTGCGCGGCGGCTACAACGTCTATCCGCGCGAGGTCGAGGACGTGCTCATGCACCACCCGGCCATCGCCCAGGTCGCCGTCATCGGTCTCCCCGACGACCGGTACGGCGAAGAGGTGTGCGCCGTGGTGCGGGCCCGGCCCGACGCGGCGCCGGGTGCGGACCTCGCGGCGGACATCGTGTCCTGGAGCAGGGAACGGGTCGCCGGGCACAAGTACCCGCGCCTGGTGGAGTTCGTCGCGGTGATGCAGACGCTGCTCGTGCCGGTCATCAAGGACCTGCCACAGCT
>NZ_JBEZBT010000110.1:0-8964 GCF_040647235.1 Streptomyces sp. NPDC042638 | reverse complement strand
CCGGCGGTTCCGACTCTATCAGATCCTTTCGGCGTCTGACTCCCAGTCAGGGGGGTTTGTCTTCCCGGCCGTTGGGCCGTTCCGACGTCTCAAACCTTAGCGGATCCGCTCGGCGATTCCCAATCGGGCCGCTGGGCTTCCCTTTCGAATTGAATTCGGGCACGCCGAATACAACCCGTCCGGGAGATCGTGCTGTTGGTGTGAGGGTCGCCGCTCGAAGCGGCTGAGGTGCTGCCGGAGAACCGTTACGGCTCCGCGGCAACCCGAAGAACTTTACGGAGCGGGCGGGGGCGTGTCAACCCCCGCCTGTCAAGATCTTTTCTGGGGGCTTCAGTCCAGGTCACTGAGCCGGCCGCCGGCGTCCGGCTGCGCGTGCTCCACCCTGCGCAGGAGCCGGGTGAGGACCTCGCCGAGCACCGCACGCTCCGCAGGGGTGAGGTCCTGGAGCAGATCCTCTTCGAAGACCGTCGCCATGCGCATGGCCTCCAGCCACTTCTCGCGGCCCTCGGGAGTCAGCTCCACGATCACCCGGACGCGGTTGGACTCGTCCCGCTCCCGGGTGACCAGCCCCTCCGCGACCATGCGGTCGATCCGGTGGGTCATCGCCGCCGGGGTGAGGCCGAGCCGCTTGGCCAGCTCGCTGGGGCCCATGCGGTACGGCGCGCCGGAGAGGACCAGCGCCTTGAGGACCTCCCACTCGGCGTTGCTGATGCCGAGGGCGGCGGTCTGACGGCCGTAGGCGACGTTCATACGGCGGTTCAGCCGGGACAGCGCCGACACGACCTTCTCGACCTGCGGGTCGAGATCCTGGAACTCGCGCTGGTACGCGGCGATCTGTTCTTCGAGTGTCGGCTCCGGGACGCCGGGGGTGTCGGCCATGGCCGCAGTATGGCACGCCACCCCTTTGCCTTGAAGTCCTTGACTGTGTACTCTTTAGCTTCGAACTTTACCTTTGAAGTCTTCAGGTCTAACTAGTGAGAGAGGTGAACGTGACCAGGGCGATGGGCGCAGCGATGCGCCGGATCCACGTGGGCAACGCACTCAGCGCGTTCGGGCTCGGCTTCACCGTCCCCTACCTGTACGTCTACGTGGCGCAGGTGCGGGGACTGGGAGCCATGACGGCGGGACTCGTGCTCGCCGTCTTCGCCGTGGCCGCGCTGATCGTGCTGCCGTTCGCCGGCCGGGCGATCGTGCGGCGCGGCCCGCTGCCGGTCCTGCTCGCCGCCCTGGTCACCGCCGCCGTGGGCGCGCTGAGCCTCGGCCTGGCGGGCGGTGCCGCGACGGTGCTGGCGTCCGCGGCGGCGCTCGGAGCCGGACAGGCCGTGATGCAGCCGGCGCTGGCGACGATGATCGTGGACTGCTCCACGGCGGACACCCGCTCGCGTGCGTTCGCCATGCAGTTCTTCCTGCAGAACCTGGGCCTCGGCGTCGGCGGGCTGATAGGCGGCCATCTCGTCGACACCACGCGCGTGTCCTCCTTCACCCTGCTCTTCGCGATCGAGGCGGCGATGTTCCTGCTGCTGGTCGCGGTGATGGCGACCGTGCGGACGCCGCGCTCGCCGCGTATGGAGGACGCGCCGACGGCATCGGCGAAGGGCAGCTGGAAGCAGCTGCTCGGGAACCGGGCCATGGTGCAGCTGTGTGTGCTGGGCTTCGTGCTCTTCTTCGCCTGCTACGGCCAGTTCGAGTCGGGGCTGAGCGCGTACGGCGTCGAGGCCGCCGGGATATCCACCTCCGCCCTCGGGACGGCGCTGGCCGCGAACACGCTGATGATCGTGGTCGCCCAGTTCGCCGTGCTGAAGGTGGTGGAGCGGCGCCGGCGGTCCCGGGTCATCGCCGCCGTCGGGCTGATCTGGGCCGTGGCCTGGCTGGCCGCCGGGTACGCGGGGCTGGGGCACGGTAGTCAGGAGATGGCCACGGCCGCCTTCGTGTCGACGTACGCGCTGTTCGGGCTGGGCGAGGCGATGCTGTCGCCGACGGTCGCCCCGCTGGTCGCGGATCTGGCGCCGGAGGGCATGGCCGGGCAGTACAACTCCGCGTTCGCGCTGGTCAAGCAGCTGGCGCTGGCGGTAGGGCCGGCGGTGGGCGGCCCTCTGGGGGCGTCGCTGCACGGGCCGTACGTCGTGACCTTCCTGCTGTTCTCGCTGGGGATCACCTTCCTGGCGCTGCGGCTGGGGCGCCGGCTCACCGCGGTGCAGGACCGGCCCTGGCCGGCGCGCGGGACCCGGGTGGTCACGCGCGGCGGGGCACCTGCCGAGCCGGTGCCCGCGGAGGCGTGAGTCTCCCGTGTTCCACGACGGCCGTCGCCTTCGGGTGGCGGCCGTCGCCGTATGTCCGCTGACGCGGAGGTCAGCGGAGTGCGGTGACCAGGATCGCGGTGAAGGGGACGGTCGCCGTGCCGTCGGGGGCGAGGTGGGCGGCGAGCCGGTCGCGGACCGTCTCGCCCGCCCGGGTGAGCGCCTCCTCATCGCCGGCTTCCCCGACGAGGGCGCCCCACGGGGTGCCGGACAGCTGGTTGCGGGCGAAGCCGTCCAGCGGCGGCAGGGCGACGCCGAAGCCGACCTCGCGGTGGGCGGTTTCCCGGTAGCCCGCCTGGTGAAGGGCCGTGGTCAGGCGCTCGGCGGTGCAGGAGAAGGCCTGGGCGAGGCTCTCGGCCGCCTCGGGTCCGCCGTACTCCTCGATGGCGCGTCGCTGGGCGAGGAAATAGGGCTGCCGGTCCAGGGCGGCCCAGACGGTGGCGGCGAACCGGCCTCCCGGGCGGGTGACCCGGGCCGTCTCGGCGAGTGCGGCGGAGAGGTCGGGGAAGAACTGGGCGCCCTGCTGGCAGACGACCACGTCGAAGCTGTCGTCGGGGTAGGGGAGCCGGTCGGCGGGGGCCACGGTGAACTCGATGTCCGGGTAGAGGCGGGGGTGGCGTGCGCGGGCCACCCGGATCATGCCCTCGTTGACGTCGGCGCCGAAGACCCTGCCGGTGGGACCGACCAGGGCGGCCGCGGCGCGGGCGGTGAAGCCGGTGCCGCAGGCCAGGTCGAGGACCGCGGCACCGGGCCAGAGGTCCACGGCGTCCAGGAGCGCGGTCGCGAACGGCGTGTTGATCGGAGCGGCGTAGGTGTCGTACCGCTCGGGTTGTGTACCGGTGAGCTGGAAGCCCGCTGCGTCTGCCATGGGGAGGCTTTAGCACCGGACGCCCCGCGCGGCGAGGTGCCGCGCGGGGTCACGGTCTGTTCGCCGGGAGCACGAACTCGCACCACACCGCCTTGCCGCCGCCGGGGGTGCGGCGGCAGCCCCAGCTGGAGGCGATCGTCGCCACGATCGCGATGCCACGGCCCGACTCGTCGCCGGGCTCGGCGCGGCGGCGCCTGGGCAGGTGGTCGTCGCCGTCGGTGACCTCGACGATGAGGCGGCGGTCGGTGCGGCGGAGTCTGAGCCGCATGGGCGGGGTGCCGTGCTGGAGGCTGTTGGCGACCAGTTCGCTGGTGGCGAGGACGCCCAGATCGTGCAGTTCGGCGGGGAAGCGCCAGCTGGTGAGGACGCCGGAGGCGAAGGCACGCGCGCGGGGGGCGGCTTCGACGCCGCCGAGGAGTTCCAGGGCCGCGTTGCGGAAGAGGTCGCCGTCGGGTCCCGTACGCGCGGGGTGCTGGAGGACGAGGACGGCCACGTCGTCGTCGTGGTCGGCGGTGACGCCGGCCGAGCGGACCAGGCGGTCACAGACCACCTGGGGGGTGCCGGTGGCACCGGCGAGGGCGCCCGCGAGCTTGGCGATGCCCTCGTCCAGGTCGGCGTCGCGGCGCTCGACCAGGCCGTCGGTGTAGAGGACGGCCGTGGAGCCGGGGCCGAGGGCGATGGATCCGGAGGCGTGCATCCAGCCGCCGGTGCCGAGCGGTGGGCCGTTGGGCTCGTCGGTGCGGGAGACCGTGCCGTTCTCGTCGCGGACCAGGATCGGCAGATGGCCGGCGGACGCGTAGACCAGGCGGCCCTCGTTCGGGTCGTGGACGGCGTAGACGCAGGTGGCGATCTGGTTGGCGTCGATCTCGGCGGCGAGGCCGTCGAGCAGCTGGAGCACCTCGTGCGGGGGCAGGTCCAGACGGGCGTAGGCGCGGACGGCCGTGCGGAGCTGGCCCATGACGGCCGCCGCGCGGACGCCCCGCCCCATGACGTCGCCGATGACCAGGGCGGTCCGGCCGCCGCCGAGGGTGATCACGTCGTACCAGTCGCCGCCGACCGCGGCCTCGGTGCCGCCGGGCTGGTAGGTGGCGGCGATGCGCAGGTCGTCGGGCTGTTCCAGCTCCTGCGGGAGCAGGGAGCGCTGGAGGGTGACGGCCGTTTCGCGCTGGCGGCGCTCGCTGGCGCGCAGGCGTTCGGCGGCCTCGGCGTGGTCGGTGACGTCCGTGGCGAAGACCAGCACCCCGGCGTCGCGGTCGCCGTCCTCGGCGACGGGGGTGCAGGTGAAGGTGTACGAGCGGCCGTCGACGGCCTTGCGGGACTTCAGGGTGCGGGGCTTGCCGCTGCGCAGCACCTGGTCGAGGAGCGGGAGCAGGCCCAGTTCGGCGAGTTCGGGCAGCGCGTCACGGGCGGGTGTGCCGGTGGGGCGGGCGCCGAAGGCCGCTGTGTAGGCGTCGTTGACGTAGCCGATGTGGTGGTCGGGGCCGTGGACGAGGGCGACGAGGGCCGGGACGCGGTCCAGGACGTCGCGTGCGGGCAGTTCGTCGACGGCGGGCACCGCGGTCTCGTCGTCGGCGGACCGTTCGGCGCGGGCCGCGGGCACGGAGCCTTCCCCCCGCCGGTCCGGGGACTCGGTCCGCGCGGCGGCGCGGCGCTGCGTTCCGGGGAGACGGGCGCTCCAGCGCGTGAAGTTCACTGTGGGGAAAGCCTCGTGGGTGCGGTGGGCGGGCGGGCGGCCCGTCCGAGGACGTGTGGCAGTCTGGCAGGGTGCGGGCCCCGGCGACATCCGTCAGACGCCTGGACGGCCCGCGTAGTTCCTGGGTCCGGTCAGGACGACCCCTTCGGGTCGTCGGAGGGGCTGTGAGGAGGTTTTCCACCGGCCGCCAGTTCGAACTCCGCACGGGGGTGTTCGAGCGAACCGAGCGAGACGATCTCCCGTTTGAAGAGCCCGGCGAGGGTCCATTCGGCGAGCACCCGGGCCTTGCGGTTGGCGGTGGGCACCCTGCTGAGGTGGTACACGCGGTGCATGAACCAGGCAGGGTAGCCCTTCAGCCGGCGTCCGTAGACCTGGGCGACGCCCTTGTGCAGGCCGAGGGAGGCGACGGACCCGACGTACTTGTGCGCGTACGTCCGGAGGGGCTCGCCGCGCAGGGAGCGGGCGATGTTGTCGCCGAGGACCCTGGCCTGGCGGACGGCGTGCTGGGCGTTGGGGGCGGTCTCGGTGCCGGGCTCGGCCGCCGTGACGTCGGGTACGGCGGCGGCGTCGCCGGCGGCCCAGGCGTGCTCCGTGCCGTCGACGGTCAGCTGGGCCGTGCAGCGGAGCCGGCCGCGCCCGGTGCGCGGCAGGTCGGTCGCGTCGAGCAGCGGGTGCGGCTTGACCCCGGCGGTCCACACGATCGTGCGGGTCGGGAAGCGCTGGCCGTCGCTGAGTACGGCGACACGGTCGGCGCAGGATTCCAGGCGGGTGTCGAGCAGCACCTGGATGTTGCGGCGGCGCAGCTGGGTGACGGTGTAGCGGCCCATCTCCGCGCCGACCTCCGGGAGGATGCGGTCGGTGGCCTCCACGAGGATCCACTTCATGTCCTCGGGCCGGAGGTTGTGGTAGTAGCGCGCGGCGTAGCGGGCCATGTCCTCCAGTTCGCCGAGGGCCTCGACGCCCGCGTAGCCGCCGCCGACGAAGACGAACGTGAGGGCGGCGTCGCGGATGGCGGGGTCCCGGGTCGAGGACGCGATGTCCATCTGCTCGATGACGTGGTTGCGCAGGCCGATGGCCTCTTCGACGGTCTTGAACCCGATGCCGTGCTCGGCGAGCCCGGGGATGGGCAGGGTGCGGGCGACCGAGCCGAGGGCTAGCACGAGCTCGTCGTAGCCGAGGAGTTCGGCGGACCTGCCTTCCTCGGCGGTGGCGAGGGTGGTGACGGCCGCGGTGCGCACCGCGTGGTCGATGGACGTCACCTCGCCGATGAGGACGTGACACCGGTCCAGGACGCGGCGCAGGGGTACGACGACATGGCGCGGGGAGATCGAGCCCGCGGCGGCCTCGGGAAGGAACGGCTGGTACGTCATGTAGGGGTCGGGAGTGACGACGGTGATGTCGACCTCTCCCCTCCTCAGCTCGGCCTTCAGCTTCCGCTGGAGGCGCAGGGCCGTGTACATCCCGACGTAGCCGCCGCCGACAACCAGAATGCGCGCACGTTCCTTCACCGTCCCATGACGCACCCGGCGCTGTTGTTTGTCCACAGCCCCGGCAATTTGTGTGACCGGCGGCCGGGTGCGCGCGACGCCGGCCCCGGCGTTCCCGCAGGACGAAAGGGGGCAGGTCAGCAGGGGCGGGCGACAAGGGGAGAAGGGAGGGAATCGGGACGTACACGCCGCGTACTCCGATCGGGGGGCGCACTGTGCGGAACCTGCCCCTTCTGAATTGACTTCCTCTCAACTATGTTCGTGTGTCGACGGGGTGTAGGGAATGTGGTCGGCCGGGTCCGCGACGGGCGGGTCCGGTCGGGACCGATGCCAGTTCCGCGCACTTCGGACTCAGTGGCGGGGAGTCTCCGGGGGGAGACGTCATTACCGGGGGAAACACATGCATGTTCAGGACACGCATTGGGCATCTGCAGCCGCCATCGCGCCCGGCGGCAAGGCGATGAGCGCGGCGGGGAGCAACGGACGCGCGGACGGGGCGCGTACGGCTCCGCTGCGGGTGGACGCACAGCGCAATCTGGAGCACGTGCTGCGTGCGGCGCGTGAGGTGTTCGGCGAGCTGGGGTACGGCGCGCCGATGGAGGACGTGGCGCGGCGCGCCCGGGTGGGGGTGGGCACCGTCTACCGGCGCTTCCCCAGCAAGGACGTGCTGGTCCGGCGGATCGCCGAGGAGGAGACGGCGCGGCTGACCGAGCAGGCCCGGACGGCGCTCGGGCAGGAGGACGAGCCGTGGTCGGCGCTGTCGCGGTTCCTGCGCACGTCCGTGGCGTCGGGGGCGGGGCGGTTGCTGCCGCCGCAGGTGCTGCGGGTCGGCTCCGGCGCTCCGGCCGAGGAGGGCTCTGCCGGGGTCGCCGGTCTCGCCGGGGCCGGGGGCTTCGCCGGGTCGGCCGGCCTCACCGGGCCCGCCGGTCTCACCGGGTCGGCCGGTCTCGCCGGGTCGGCGGAGGAGGCTCGGGTGCCCCAGCAGCGGGTGCAGCCGGGCGGCGGTGAGCTGCGGCTGGTGGCGGACGAGGCCACGGTGGCGGGCGAGGCCGCGATGGCCGACGACGCCGGGGCCGGGGCGCTGCTCGACGTGGTCGGGCGGTTGGTGGACCGGGCGCGGGCTGCCGGTGCGCTGCGGGCGGACGTGTCCGTGGGGGACGTGCTGCTGGTGATCGCCACGGCGGCGCCGTCCCTGCCGGACGCGGCGCAGCAGGCGGCGGCGTCTTCGCGTTTGCTGGACATCCTGCTGGAGGGACTTCGGTCCCGGCCGGCCTAGCCCCGGCGGGTTTCGGTCCCGGCCGGCCTAGCCCCGGCGGGTTTCGTCCCGGCGGGGTTTCGTCCCCCCGCACCACCCGCGCCGCTTCACGGTCGGGTGGTGAGGGGGCGTCCGGTGGTGGCAGTAGTGCGCCCGGGGCGTTCGAAGGGTGTTCGGGGCGCGTAGGGGCAAGTCCGCCCGGATGAGTGGATGCGGTGGTCAAGGGGTCCTGCACGAAAAGGCGTTGTGGCACTCTGAGCCGGTGACGGGTTGGGCTGGGCCGGTGTCGGGGGCTGTCCGCGATGAGGGCTGACGGGTGGGACGAGTCGCGCGATGACGACGGGAACCGGGAAACCCACGGGCTGACCTCGCCCCAGGTACCGAACCAAGGCGGGCGCCCGGTATCCCCCGGCGCCTCCTCCGTTCCCTCCGGTGGGCCCGTCGGCGGTGTGCCGGCCCAGCGTGAGGGAAGCGTGCTGCCGCCGCCCCGGGAGATGCCGTCCGGCGACGCCGAGCTGATCGCGCGGATGCGCGCCGGGGACGACTCGGCCTACGAGGAGCTGTACCGGCGGCACGCCGACGCGGTACGGCGCTATGCGCGGACCTGCTGCCGGGACGGCCACACCGCCGACGATCTCACCGCCGAGGTGTTCGCCCGCATGCTGCAGGCGGTGCGCGGCGGATCCGGGCCCGAGCACGCCGTACGGGCCTATCTGCTGACCTCCGTACGGCGCGTCGCCGCGCACTGGACCAGGTCGGCCCGGCGGGAGCAACTCGTCGACGACTTCGCCCTCTTCGCGCAGCAGGCCACGCGGGTCACGGAGGTGTCCGACGACGACCCGCTCGGTCTCGGCGCCGATGTGCGCGCCATGCACGAGGCCGAGCAGTCCATGGCCATGCGGGCCTTCCGCTCGCTGCCCGAGCGCTGGCAGGCCGTGCTGTGGCACACCGAGGTGGAGGACGAGTCCCCGAGCGAGGTGGCCGTCCTGTTCGGGCTGGACGCCAACGGCACCCGGGTGCTCGCCAGCCGCGCGCGCGAAGGGCTGAAGCAGGCGTATCTCCAGGCCCACGTCAGCGACAGCCTCGTACACGACGAGGAGTGCGCCCGCTACGCCGACCAACTGGGCACCTACGCCCGCCGCAAGCTGCGCATCCGGGCCGAGCGGGGGCTGCGCAAGCACCTGGAGGAGTGCGCCAGGTGCCGGCTGGCGGCGGCCCAGATCGAAGAGGTCGCGAGCGGCATCCCCGGTGTCGTCCCGGTCGCGGTCATCGGCTGGTTCGGTGCCGCGGGGTACGCCAAGGCGCTCGGGATCGTGGCCGGCAGCGCCGGGGCGGGCGCCGCCGGAGCCGCCGCCGCGGCCGGC
>NZ_JBEZBT010000109.1:0-8994 GCF_040647235.1 Streptomyces sp. NPDC042638 | reverse complement strand
AACCCCAGGTCACACCCAACAACTGAGATCTCTACCGAACCCGGAACGGTTCATACACCGTGCTGTCGGCTCGGACGCGTGCGGTCGATTTGGTGGGGGCGGGGAGCTGCAGGGCGGCGTCGACACAGGCCTCGACAGCCTGCTGGGCCTGGGCCTGGTTACGAAGGGCGAAGTCGGCGAATCGGCTGGTCCCTGACGGCTGTGTGAGCGTCGCGAGACGGGGGGTGCGGACGATGCGGGTGGCGAGGGCGTCCAGGAGCGGGTCGGGGAAGTGGGTGCGGGGGCCGCCTGGGGTGGCGGAGTAGTTCTGGAAGTCGGTGGTCAGCAGGATCACGGGGACACCGCGGGCGGCGGCGTAGCCGATCTCCATACAGACGCCGTCGTCCGGGCTGGGTCCGTGGAGGATGGCGATCAGGGCGTGGATGCGGTTCAGGCGTTCCCGGTCGAGTTCGAAGAGCCGCCGGCCTTTGACGTCGGCGACGAGGCTCTCCTCGTCGGTGTCGCAGAAGGGGAGGAAGACGTGGTCTTCGCCGAGCTTGCGGGCGAGGTGGTGGGCCAGCTGGGCGGCGAGGGCTCGGTCGTGGGCCGCGAAGAGACGGTGGGCGACGTAATAGGACACTGGGCGGCCTCCTGCTGCGGGTCAGGACGGGGCGCGGCGTGGGGCGGGGAGGGTCAGCGGTGTGTGGGCAGTGTGGTGGCTGGCGGCCTGGACGGCGTGGGTCAGGGCGGTGGCCGGGGGGATGCCGTGGGCGCGGTGGGCGAGGTAGGTGCCGGCCAGGGTGTCGCCGGCGCCGGTGATCTGCCGGACGGTGGGCAGGGCGGGTGGGGTGACGGGCGGCAGGGCGCGGCCGTTGCACACGATGCGGGCTGGGCGGGGGCCGTCGCTGATGACGACTTCCGGGCAGGGCTGGGGGCCGGCGGTGAGGGTGAGGAGGGCGTGTTCTTCGGTGTTGACGAAGACGGTGGTGGCGTGGCGGAGCCAGGGCGCGGCGGCGGGGATGAGTTGCGGGGCGCTGGGGAGGTGGAAGTCCAGGCTGAAGGTGCAGCCGCGTGAGGCCAGTGCTGACAGTGCGGCGCGGATGTGGAGGGGGTGGCGGCAGCTGACGTGGAAGGCGGCTTGGGGGTAGCGGTCGATCAGGTGCAGGGCGTGGGCGGTGAGGTGTTCTGCGGCGCCGTAGGCGGTGTCGACGGCCGTGATGGTGCCTGCCTCGTCGTAGTGGATGGTGAACCTGGCTGAGGGCTGTGGTGCGTGGTGCAGGAGGGTCCAGTCCAGCGGGGGCAGGCGTGGGTCGTCGGGCAGGTGGGCCAGGTCGCTGCCGATGGCGGCTGCGGGGGCGGTGGGGAGACCGGTGCGGGCGGCTGCGACGGCCAGGTGGAGGGCGGCGCCGCCGAGCTGGTGGATCGGTGGGTGGCCGGGGCGGTGGATGTGGTCGAGGGAGATATTGCCGAACACGATGGTGCGCTGCATCGCGGGGTCTCCCTGTCGGTCAGGGTTGGGTGTGTGCGCAGTCGGTCAGGGTGGGGCAGGTCGGGCGGCGGGTGCACAGTCGGGCGGGGGGCCGGTTGAGGTAGAGGCGCTTGAAGTAGATCAGTGTCAGGTGGGCCCACCAGGTGGGGGTCGCCTCGGCGGGGATGGTGATGTTCTGGCCGGCGGTGAGTGCGCGCAGGGCGTCGGTGTGGCGGGCGACGGCGTGTTCGAGGAGCAGGCGCAGGTGCTCGTGGGCGGCCGGGCCGGAGGGGAGGGTGAAGCCGAGGGCGGGGGCGAGTTTGGTGACCATGCCGGAGTCGACGGGGATGATGCCGCAGTGGTAGCCGCGGGCGTACAGGGCGGCGCACTGGGCGACTTTGTAGGAGGCACCGCGTACGTCACGGGCGAAGGCGGTGATGAACGTCTTTGCGTCCCAGGCGGCCGGGTCGGTGCCGTCCTTGTCCCAGCGGGCCAGGGTGTCGGCGAGCGAGTACAGATAGGTCAGGCGTGTCTGGGTCAGGCCGAGCGGGGCGACCAGGTCGCGTGCCTGGTCATCGTCGAGATCGGTGAGGGCATCGAAGCCGAGCGCATCGGCACGGGCGAGGACGGCCGCATAGGTGTCGACCATGCGGTAGTTGATCCGGGTGGACCAGCCGGCGGCGAGCATCCGCATGCGCGGATCGGTGATGGTGGGCGGCCACCAGCGGTTGTGGTCGTGGTTGGCTTCCACTTCCGCCGTTACCTCGGCGAGCGCGGCGGCGCGGGTGACGAACGCGAGGACGCGGTCATCGGTGCGTCTGTGGGGGGTGGTGACGGTCATGGCGCTGCTCCTGGCGCGGGCGGGAGGGCGTAGATGGCAAGAGCGCGGTTGGAGGAGATCACGGGAATCCCCAGCCGCTGGTGTAGGACGGTGGTGGCGGTCAGGGTGCGCCAGCCGGTGCAGGACAGCACGAGCGCGTCCGCTCCGGCGAGCGCGGCCGGCGGCAGGACGGCGCACAAGTCGAGGATCTGCTGGGCGCAGATGGCCGGGTAGCCGTCGTCCAGGCCGAGGCTGGCGTGGGCGAGGACCTGGATGCCGCGTTCGCCCAGTGCTGCGGCTTCTGCGCGGGTGACCTGCTGTGGGTAAGGGGTGGCCAGCACGACGCGGGTCAGCCGGCACCGGTGCAGGAGGGTGGTGAGGGCGTCGAAGGCGGTGATCACGCCCGGGGGGAGTTCGGGTCCGCCGGTGAAGGCGGCGGAGGTGCACGCCAGCACGGTGGCGTCCAGCGGCAGGTGGCGCATGGAGTCGACGGCGCCGCTGGCGGCGGCCCGCAGCCCATGCCAGAACGAGTGGTCGACGGCGGTGGTGCGGGAGGTCGGCACGAGCCGAGCGTAGTGGAAGACGACGCCCGGCTCGCCGAGTTGGGGCAGTTCCTCCTCGACTGCCTGGTTGGCCCATGGCAGCAGCACGCCCACATGCCGGATGTCCGCCCCTGTGGCGGCGGTCGGGTCAGCGGGCACGGTGGGTGCCGTAGAGGACGCGGGAGGCGTGATCGGTGACGGTGATGTCGGCCGGGGTTCCCACCGGGACTGCGGCGTTGCGGTCAATGATCTGGATCGCGTAGGAGCCCAGGCGGCGGAACCAGGTGCCGCGTTCGTCGACGAAGTAGGCGTGTACACCGGGAATCGTCAGACCGGCTGGGTAGACGCGTTGTTTCATCGGCTGGTCCCAGGTCTGGTCGATATCGGCCTTCCACGTCTCGAAGTGCTCCTTGGAGGGCAGGTCCTCCGGGCCGGCTTCTTCGGCGAGGGGGGTGCCGGGGAAGGCGCGGGCCAGGCGCACGTTGGTGCGGTGGCACATCCATCCGGCGTCGTAGATCCGCTGCAGGGCTGTGAGGTTGGCCAGGTGCGTGGCGTGGGTCTCGCCGGGCAGGCCGTAGATGAGGTTGAGGCCGGGCAGCAGTTTCGGCAGCCCGCCCGCACCACGCTCGGCACCGGCCTCATTCACGTGCTCGACGGCACGCAGCAGGATGTCCTCCGTGCACGTCAGCGTGTTGCGTTCGATGACGGCCGGGTCGAACGACTCGATGCCCATGGGTGCGCAGTTGCCCTCGGTGCACAGCTCGGCGACCGCGGCCGCGATCCGTTTGCCGACCGGCGCGGCCACCGCCAGCGGGTCGGCGTTGTCGATGTGCAGCATCTCAAGTTCCGGGCACCGCTTTCGGATCCCTCCCAGGAGCGCACGGATCGCTTCCTCGCTACGGCCCTGGTAGGAGAAGAAGCAGGTCTGCTGGCCGAGCCTGAAATGGCGCACGCCCGCGTCGTACAGCTGCCCGGCCTCGGCCAGGACGTCCTCCACCGTGCGGTGCGCGATGACCGGAGACTTGGCGGGCTCGTTGCAGAACCGGCAGAACGCCTTGCGGGTGCAGCCGCGGTACAGCTCCAGCTCCGCCACCGGCGTCCACGGCATCTGCTCGATCAGTCCGGTGAACGAGGAACGGTCCGCCTGCAGCTGTCCGTACGGTGCGGGGGTACGGCTGCCCAGGGCCAGGGTTAAGGAGGTGATCGTGTGGGTGTGGACCGCGTCGAACAGCCCGGCCCACGAGGCCGGTTCGGCAAGTGCCCAGGTGGCCATGGGGCCGAGCAGATAGCGGCGGCCGCGTACGCAGGCCATGGCGCGGGCGATGTCGTCCTGAGAGCCGTTGACTGCGTGCAGGTGGACCGAGGGCACCTTGTCGCCCGCCACTACGACCACTGCCTCGGCATCCCGCAGCAGTTCCACCGCTTTGTCCCGGTTTACGGTCGCCGAGTACGTCCACCGGTCGCTCAGAGGTGGCGCGACAGCTGGGCGGCCGCCGACCAGGCACCAGCGGACGTCGTCGATCGTCACGTATCTGACGTCCGCGCCGGGACGTGCCTGGCGCAGCGCCGCGTACGCCTGTCGTACGTAGGCGGACAGGTACGGGGGGACGCCCAGGCCGCTGGGCTCGACGGTGTAACAGTCCAAGATCACTAAAGGGGCGGTCACCAGGACTCCTCTCGTACATCAGTGCGTCCAGTTAGTCCGCCCACAGCGAGGGGGCGAGCGGCCCGGCTCCCCCCTTCAGGCCGGAAGCGACAAGGGCGCAACATCCTCTTGCAGAAGTTGAGCCGGGGACAGAGAGAGGTTCGGTCAAGCACTGCGGGCAGCAGCGTGCTGAGCAGGGCACACCCGTCCTCGGCCTCGACCTCGCTGCCACGTGCATCCCTCGCCCCCGTATCGGGACGGAAGGCGGGGGCCGGGCTGTGCGGCCGTGGGCAGGAGTGACAGCGGTGCTGGCCGAATCGGGGTCACGGCGGGTCGGAGCGGAGCCGGTGACTTCCTAGGGCGATGAGGCTGAGAACCGCTTCAGGGTGGCACAGGTCGCGGCGATAGCGGGGTTGTGTCACCCAGTAGGAACCGGGTGGCTCGGTGCAACCGATGTCCGGGATGCCGAGGTAGGTGCCGGGGCCGAGGTACCGGGTCTCGGCGGGGCCGCGCCAACGGCTGCCGGGACGCCAGGGAACGAGTGCCCAATAGGTGGGGCCGACGGCGCGCACGTCGTGGATGACTGGTCCGGGCAATGCTGTTTCCAGCGCGTGGGTGATGGCCTGGCCGTCGTCGGTGCCTACGGCTGCGTGGACGATAGCGCCGGGAATGCGGACGGCCGCGAAGTGCCGGCCGAGTGGCAGCAGGGCCAGTTTCTGGGTCGTCCACTCGGCGCGGGCCTGGGTGGGGACGTCGTGTGCGCTGGCAAGCCAGGCCCTGATGGTGTCGGGTGGGTCGGGCCGTCCGCTGCCGGAGGCGGGGTGCACGGACAGTGACAGCAGCGGCGATGTGGCAGGCGGCTGGGCGGCGGGGCCTTGCTGCATGCGTCGCTCCCTTGCGTGGGGCGTCCTCTGGTGGAGTGCAGGGCTGCCGTCGACGCTAGGGGGCGCAGTGCGACACGGCCAGTGATGTTCACGGATGTTCACGATGACTGATTCGTCCAGCTGGCTGGCGTGTTTGTCTCCTTGACCGTGGCCGTGATCACGCCTGAATGTGTGTACATCCGTGCACATGCAGAGCGCTGGAGGCCGACGTGTCATTACGGTTCATCGGCATCGACCCGAACACCGGGCAGGGTGAGAGCCCGACCGTGTGGGTTGATGAGAAGACGGGCGAACTCGTCATCCAGGGGTGGAAGCCCGATGAGGCGACCCAGGCGGAGTGCGCCGCCTTCGAGGTGCCCGGCCACGCGGTCGGCATCCCGCAGCACGAGCAGGTCGTGCGGGTACCGGCCCGCATGGTGCCGATCTTGAGGGAGGCATGTGATGCCGCAGAGCGTGCCCAGCTTCGCTGAACTGCTGGACGGTGCGCGCGAGTCGGCTCTTCACCTGGAAATGCGCGATGCCTACGCAGTGGCCGGCGAGACGGAGGCACTTGCCCGGTGGCGGAGCACCGGCGAGGTCGACACCGATCCCGAGTCGTCGTACTGGCGGCCGTGGGTGGAACTCGTCCGTCGCACGGTCGCACGCGGTGTGGTTGTACGGCGGGCGCGGATCGTGTCCGAGCCGGTCAGCGACTACATCCGGTACGAACACGCCGGCACCACCGTCAATCTTGCGGCGGGCGAGCAGGTGCGGTGGCTGCCCCGCCGCCGGGCGTCGGATATTGCTCTGCCGGGCAACGACTTCTGGCTGATCGACGGCCGACTGATCCGCTGGAACCACTTCACCGGCGCAGGCGCGTCGGCCCCCGGGGAGATCAGCGAGGATCCGGCCGCCGCCCGGCTGTGTGCCAGCGCGTTCGACGCCGTCTGGGCCAGGGCCGTCCCGCACGACGAATACAAGATCTGCTAGCACGACACGGAAAGGGCCCAGCCGCACCACATGGCCACCTCCCCGTCCTCCTCGGCCCAGGCCGCACGGGAACGCGTCGCGCGGCGCCTGCGTGACCTGCGGGCCGAGGCGGGCCTGACCGGGACCGAACTGGCCGCGCGGTGCGGCTGGACCCATCCCAAGACCTCCCGTCTGGAGAACGCCCGCACGGCACCGACACCCGACGACATCCGTCGCTGGTGCCACGCATGCGGCGCCGACGACCAGGCCGACGGCATCATCGCCGAGTCCCGCGACGCAGAGACCGCCTACACGCAATGGCGGCGCCAGGTACGCAGCGGACTGCGCCGGCTCCAGGACAGCTACCGCGACCTCTACCGCAGCACCACGCTGTTCCGCATCTACTCCTCGACTCTCGTACCCGGCCTGCTCCAGACCGAGGGCTATGCCGCAGGCGTACTGCACACCAGCGCTCGCCTCCATGGCGTCCCCGTGGACGACAGCAAGGAGGCAGCCCGGGCCCGGATCGAGCGCAGCCAGATCATCCACGAACCCGGACACCGGCTCGTGGCCGTGATCGAGGAAGCAGCCCTGCGCTACCAGGTCTGCGACGCCGAGGCGATGGCAGCCCAGCTCGGCTACCTCCTGACCGCAGGTGCCCTCCCCCAGGTATCCGTCGGGATCATCCCCACGGCATCCCCCTCCCGTCACCAGTGGCCCCGCGAGACGTTCCACGTCTACGACGACCGTCTCGTCAGCGTCGAACTCGTCTCCGCCCGCGTACGCATCACACAGCCGGACGAAATCGCCCTCTACCTCACGGCGTTCGAACAGCTGCGCAGCGCGGCCGTCTACGGAGCCGAGGCCCGAGCTCTGATCACCCAGGCCATCGACACGCTTCACTGACCGCACTCGGAGCCGACAGCCCTCGACCTGCCTGAGGAGATCGCAATCACGAAAGGACCGCTGGCCGGCTGCGCGGGTTGCCGCGCAGCTGCGGCTCCGCTCGCTGCGTGCCCATGCCAGTGACGGCGTGATCCGCACTGCGGCAGGACCCTGGGGCAGGAGTACTACTGCTCGTGCCCGCTCCGGGGTGCCGAATGCCTGGTGGAGGCCGGGCTCAGGAGAGATGTGACGGCCTGCGAGGCGCCGGGAGAGCAGGCAGCAGCTCCCACAGCGGCCTCGAACCTGCGGCCCATGACGCCAGCAGCTGGCGGTCGACGAGGTGCAGCCGCTGCTGACGGGCGAAAACGCGGCCGGGCTCGGTGATCCTGCCATTGGTCACCATCAACACGACATCACCCTTGTGGACCGGGCGGCCTGTCCCGTTGAGCACCTGCAGCTCCGGAGTGCCCACCGGTGCGCCCTGGGCACCGTTGCGGCGGTGCTTGCACTGGATCACCCAACGCCGCCCCAGCGGATCGGTCGCTTTCACATCCGCTCCCAGATCACCCCGTCCACCGACCTGGACGGCATCGCTGCAACCGTCCCGGTGCATCAGATCACGGATCGCGTACTCGAACTGCCGGTGAGACAGCACATCCAGCTGCCCCAGCTGATAGCGCAGTGCCCGCGCCCTGGCCCGTTCCTGCTCCACGCGCTGCGTCCGCTCCTGCCACCACCACAAGCCGCCCACAATCGCGAGGACGGCTCCCATCAGCAGCAGCCACCAGTGGGCGAGGAGCCATTCGACCACCATCACTGTGATCACGACCGCTGCGGCGGCGGCCGGGAGGACGGATTGCCCGCCCTTCTGGCGGCTGGTGCGGCTGGTGGTCCGCCGCCTGGCCGGAGGGCGCCGGGTCATCGCTCAGCCCTCAGGGTGGAGAAGTCGATCGGGTACGAGACCGTCGGCTGAGGTGCCGGCTTCCTCGGCTCGGGAGCGTCGAACTTGATCGGGTACGACACGGTTGGGCGCGGCATGGCATCCCTTGAGGTACTGCCGGCATGGTGGTCCAAGCGGATCGGGGAGGTCACAGCCGGCCGGCGCGGTGCGCTGTCCGTTCCGTTCGCCGTCGAGGTATGGCCAAAGCCGAACACGGCCAGGCCGAAGAGAGCGAAGATGGTCATCTCCCTGCGCGCGCCCGGCGCCCATCGGGAGTGTCCGCGTACTGGCGTCCCATCGGAGCGCACGTACGGCCGGACAAATGGCATGTGGTCCTCCCAGTGATCGTGTGTTCCCGAAATCACTGACATGCTGACGGCCGGCACTGACAACCGATCATCCCTGAGACTTCAACTTGCTTCAAATAGAGAGCAGTTCAGGACAGTGTGGGACCTGCAGTCGCGGCTGCGGTCTCATTTCCCGGAGAGGCAGGGTGCGGGCCGAACCTGCTGGCATTCCTCACCGCGTGAGGATGGCGAAGCTGTGTCTCACCTGG
Organism: Streptomyces sp. NPDC042638; assembly: GCF_040647235.1. Taxonomy (NCBI): domain Bacteria; kingdom Bacillati; phylum Actinomycetota; class Actinomycetes; order Kitasatosporales; family Streptomycetaceae; genus Streptomyces; species Streptomyces sp. NPDC042638. The sequence goes on along the minus strand of NZ_JBEZBT010000109.1, from coordinate 327 downwards.
GCAGTCGGTTAAGGCGAGGCCTCGCACGCGTTCGCTCAGGGCAGGATGGTGGGACAATGTCTGATCCAGCTGTCCGATGACGGATCCGGCCAATTCTGCAAGCAGCATCCGCAGGCAGCGTCTGCAGCGCACCCATCAGGCCGCTGTGGCGGCCAGGAGACAGTCGAGGCGCTGTAGATCGCACACTGAGCTCATCCAGCGCTGCTCACCGCTCACGCCGCTCAGGCTGGAGCGGCGGCACAGGTTGCTCAGCCACTGACCCAGCCGTGAAAGAGGTGGAGGACGCCGCCGCGGCCGCCTTCTTCATCCTCGCCGACCCCGCCACAC
>NZ_JBEZBT010000108.1:0-10027 GCF_040647235.1 Streptomyces sp. NPDC042638 | reverse complement strand
CACCCGGGCCACCCCCACCGCCGTGGCCCACACTCCCGACGGCCGCACCGAATCCTGCTCATCAGTCAACACGCCAGCCTAAAAGGTGGGTTCTCCACGGCCTTCGGTCTGTCGCCGTACGGAGGCTTCATCGTGGTGGTCTTCGTGCCCCTCACCGCCCGCTACGCGGGCCAGGGCACCCCTGCTCCACAGTCCGAGCCCGAGCCCGAGCTTCAGTTGACGGACCGGGTTCACTGCCCGCTCGTCGTGTTCGTCGCCGGTGGTCAGCCTCGCAGGTGCAGCCCGAACCCCGTGCGGCCCGCGGGCTCCAGCCCCTCCTTCAGGTGCAGCGAGGGGATCTCGTAGTCGCCGAAGTTCTGCCGCCGGAACGGGATCGGCTCGGTCGACTCCAGGGTGAGCAGGCGCTGCTCCCAGGCCTTGGCGGCGTCCGCGTAGTCCTGTTCGGTCATCCGGTCGGTGCCGTACAGCACGAATGGGGGCAGCACCTCGATGCCCGGGTAGTAGAGGATGCCGTGGTGGATCGGGAACAGCAGGTCGTCGACGGGGCCGTTGATCCCACGAGCGGCGTAGTGCGACTCCGGGCCACCGGCGGTCACCGACAGCAGAGCCCTTCTGCCCGCGAGCGTGCCTTCGCCGAAGCGCTCGCCGTACTTGGTGTCGCTGTGCTCGCCGACGCCGTATGCGAAGTGGTAGGTGAACACGCGGTCCACCCAGCCCTTGAGGATCGCGGGCATCGAGTACCACCACAGCGGGAACTGGAAGACGATCGTGTCGGCCCACAGCAGCTTCTCCTGCTCGGCGCGGACGTCCGGGGTGAGCGTCCCGGCGTCGAAGGCCCGACCCGAGTCCAGGGCGACTTTCAGCGGCCTTGAGGCGCTGGGGCCGTAGTCCTCGGCGTTCACGACCGCCTTCCAGTTCATCGCGTACAGATCGCTCACCCGTACCTCGTGCCCGACGCTCTCCAACGTGGACACAGCCAGGTCCTTCAGCGAGCCGTTGAGCGACTTCGGCTCCGGGTGGGCGTAGACGATCAGCGTCTTCATGGGGACTCCTTCGGATCGGATGCCTTCGATCCTGGACGCTGCGGCACCCTGCGTTCAGGGACGCCTCTTCCACCGGACGGGACTTCCTGGTACCGGCAGGGCCACCTTCGCGGGCGCCACCGGGGCCATACTGTGGACATGGACGATCTTGCGGGCTTCCTGCGGACCCGGCGTTCCCGGGTCGACCCGGCAGCCGTCGGGATCCCCACCGACAGCCGCCGCCGGGTGAAAGGGCTGCGCCGGGAAGAGGTCGCGCACCTGTCCGGCGTCAGCGTCGACTACTACGTACGGCTGGAGCAGGGCCGCGCGACCCAGCCCTCCGAACAGGTCCTCGACGCGCTCGCCCGTGTCCTCGGCCTCGACGAGACCGAACGCGGGCACCTCGACCGGCTCGCCCGGCAGCACCGCCGCCGGGCGAAGGCGCCGAGCGGGCGCATCCGGCCGGAGTTGCTGCGGGTCCTCGCCCTGGTCTCCGACACACCCGCGCTGATCACGAACCACCGCCTGGACGTGCTCGCCGGGAACCGCCTCACCGAGCTTCTCTTCGGCCGGCCGCTGCCGGGCCTGAACACCGCGCGGCACATCTTCCTGGAGGAGGCCGAGCGCGGTCTGTACGCCGACTGGGAGACATGCACCGTCGACGTGGTCGGCCACCTGCGCCTGGCCGCCGGTAAATACCCCGAGGACCCGGGCCTGGCCTCGCTCATCGGCGAACTGGCGATGGGCAGCGAGCGCTTCCGCCGCCTATGGGCCCGCGCGGACGTGCGCGCCCGTACCCACGGGCGCAAAGCGTACCGGCACCCGCTCGTCGGACTGCTGGAACTGCACCAGGAGAACTTCGCGCTACCGGATGAATCCGGCATGGAACTGCTGGTGCTGTCCGCCGCCCCCAGCAGCCCCGCCGAGGACGGGCTGCGCCTGCTCGCGAGCCTGGGCACGGACAGCGCTGACGCGCGCTTCGGAGTGAACGCGGAAGTCCCGGAGTGACTCCCGCATTTCCGGGCGGCGGGGTGCCTGTTGCGTGGGGTGGCTCGGCGACTGCGCCGGTCATCTCTCCCCTCACGGTTCCACGGCCTCGACCGCGACGAACTCGTGGAAGTCCATGTTGCTGATCTCCAGGTTGCACGCCATCGATCCGACCTCGCGGCACGGAAGGACGGTGGACTGTCCCGGCGTGTCGTACAGGTCGACGACGGTCAGCGGGCGGCCGGGCTCGGTGCAGGTCCTCGCGTCGGCGAGTACGACCAGGGGGGGTGTGCGCCTCCGGCGGGACCAACGCCGGTACGTGGCCCGGCCCGAGGCCCTCGAAGGCACGGTCGTCGACGACCAGCGCCGTCAGCGGACAGTCCTCCATGTCGATCTCGTCGGGGTCGGGGTCGGGGTCGGCGTCGGGGCCTGTCCCGACCCAGCCGTCCTCGTCCGTCCCGCCCAGTTCCTCAAGCAGGGCACGCCAGCCCTCCTCGTCGTCGAAACACGTGCGGACCAGCAGGGCCGCGGCGCAGGCGGTCAGCGCCGGGAAGGACCGGCGCGGCAGTACCGCCGGTGTGGGGAAGGCGGGTGCCCGTCCCCGCCGTGGACCACAGGGACGTCCACGAGGACGACGACCGGCGTCCCGGCGCCGTGCTCCGGGGCGAGCGCCGGTACGTCTCCGCCGCGCAGGCGATCCCACCCGCGGGCTACGACGGGGCGGAGCCGCCCGCCGCTTCGCCCGCGAACTCGCGCACACCCTGCGCCTGCTGCGCCGCACGGACCCCGGCCTCGCGCCCGGCATCGACCCGGAGCTGTTCTTCGCCCACGGCGAGCACACCCCCGCCCAGCGCGCCGGCATCTTCGCTTCCTTCGCCGCCGCCGACACCGCGATCCTCGCCAACTCGAAGCTGATCGCCGAAGGCGTCGACATCCCGAGCGTCGACGCGATCGTCTTCGCCGACCCCACCCGCAGCGTCATCCGCTGCGTCCAGGCCCTCGGCCGCGCCCTGCGCCTGGACGTCTCCGGCAAGATCGCCTCCCTGATCGTCCCCGTCTACATTCCGCCCGGCACGGACAGCGAGAACATCCTGGGCACCGCGTACGAGCCGGTGTGGGCGATCGCCTGCGCGCTGGCCAGCCACGACCACCGCATCCTCGAGCGCCTCCCCGACAAGGCCAACCGCCTCCCACGCGAGACCAGCGACGTCATCGCCCGCCGCTGGCACTTCGACTTCACCGTCCACCCCGAGCGCATCGCCCAGGCGATGGACCTGGTCTCCTTCGACCCCCGCGACCAAGGCGTCTCCCGCTCCCGCCGCCTCGGACTGGCCGCCGCCCGCTCCTACCGCGACCAGTACGGTCACCTCGACGTTCCCGCCGACTACACCGACCCCACCGGCTACCGGCTCGGCACCTTCATCACCACCATGCGCGACGCGGCGAAAGTCGGCCGCCTCGACGCCGATGCCGACGCCGACTGGATTGCGGAGCTCGACGCGCTGGGCATGATCTGAGACAAGCACGAGGCCGCCTGGCGCTCCCGTCTCGCCGCGGCCGCCGACTACCACCGGATGCACGGTCACCTCGCCGCTCCCGCGACCACCCCCGTCGGGGCCTGGCTCGCCGAACAACGCCACCTCGCCAGCAGGAACACCCTCGAGGCCGCCCGGGTGGAGGCCCTCACCGCCCTCGCCGCCGACTGGCGGCTGCCGCACGGAGCGGACTGGCACCGCAAGTACCACCTGCTGCGCGCCCACCTCGCAGGCGGCGCCGACCCCGCCACCCTCACCCGCGACACCCAGCTCGCCGGTGTGAAGATCGGCTCCTGGCTGCACCGCCAGCTCGCCACCTGGCCCGCCCTCGCCCCCGGCCAGCAACAGCTGATGACCGCCCTCGGCCTCACCCCCGAGACCAACCCGCTCGTCCCCGCACGGCGCGCACGCCGCGCACCTTCGCCGAGACCGTCCAGCTCCTGGAGCTCTACCTGCACCGCGAGGGCCGCACCCCCGCCGCCCGCGAGACGATCCGCGTCGACGGCGACACCGTCAAGATCGGCGCCTGGCTCGCCAAGGCCCGCACCAAGCACCGCTCCAGCCAGCTCGCCGACCACCATGTACGCCTGATCGCCGCCCTGTTCGAGGGGGACTGGACGGCCGAGGACGCCGTGTCGGCCGTCCTGGCGTAAGCCCTGCCCCGACTCGGTTGACGCCCTCCGCCCATCTACCGGCGGACCTCCGCGCGCCGCCGGACTTGCGCCCCACCCGTACGGCCGGGGCGCAGGCGGCATGTCGGCCCGTCCTTCTTCGGGCGGCCGTCAGGCGCCACAGGGGGTGTCGTTGTTACGCAGGCTGTGGGTGGTGTCGTTGAGCTGGAGCGCAGGTCGCCGATGGAGCCGCCCTCGCGGCCGACGCAGACGTGCCGACCGAAGTAGTTGTCCTTCTGGTAGACCCGCGCGGTGCGGCTGCTGTTGTTGATGATGGAGCTGCCGCTGCCGCTGATGTAGTCGGGCAGGTGCCGCACGGAGCCGTCGACGGCGCGTTTGACGTAGGGCTGGCCGTTGAAGTTGATGTCGGGGTAGATGCATACGAACCCGCGAGGGCACGCGATCTGGTCCCGGGCCACGGCGAGCGCGCCCGCTGAGGCGTGGGCGGGGGAGAGGCCGGCCAGTGATGTGACCAGGACGGTAGGGATGGCGGCGGCGAGCAGAGCGCTCGCCCCTGTGCGGGGGCGCCGTAGACGCGGAAGTCTCATGCCGTCGGTCTGTCCAGGCGGAACGGTTCGCCATTCCGCTCAGGGGCGACGTTCATTCAGACGAGCTGCAACACCAGCGCCAGCCGTTGTCGCATCGCATGAGTTGCGGCTGCGGTGCGTGAGGGACAGGGCTGGGGGAACCATGCATGGCGGCACGCAGCGCTTGCATATGCCCCTGACCCGCTGAAAGAAACACACACTTTATGTGCTTGTAGGCGTGATGTAAGGGCATGCGGAGGCCAGGAGGTTGATAACAATGGTTCCCCTGCTTCTGGTTCTTCTGCTGGCTCTGATCCTCTTCGGCGCGGGCTTCGCGCTGAAGGCACTGTGGTGGATCGCGGTCATCGTGCTCGTCGTGTGGCTGCTGGGCTTCGTCGTCCGTACGGCGGACAGCGGCGGCCGCAAGGGCCGCTGGTACCGCTGGTAGACGCATCCCACCCCGGCGCGATCAGCGCGCCACGCGCGTAAGGCGTTTTTTTGGGCCCGGCCGGATACGGCCGGGCCCCAAAACGTGTCACCAGCCGAGCCGTTGGGAGGGATCGGGCTTATCGGACGCACCGCCGGGTACGTGAGCGATACAGCGGCCCCGCAGACCCAGCAGTGGAACCCTGCTCCTCCTGTCTACGGGGCCGCTGCCCATGCCCTTTGAGGTCCCCGAGGGCGCAGCTGCGGAATCTGTTCGGCGAGCGGGGCCGGCACCTGTACGCGGCCGGATCGAGGCCGACCGGCTCGCCTAGGGCGGCTCCGCGAAGAAGGCGTTTCAAGGCCGGCGCACCGACGCGCGGTACTGCTCGCCGCGCTGCCGCACGCGGGCATGGCTGCGCCGTCCGCGTCCAGCAGCCGTCACGTTGTGACGCCTGTGCGTGATGGCAACTTACGCAGGGGCCGACACGCACCCGGTGCGGTCCGGTCACCGCGATGATCGGTGCGGTGCACCACTGGGTGGGAGTGCACGACATCGTCCGCACCGAGTGGAGAGTGGAGGCCATCGCGAAGCGCACCAGGTGCGGGTGGAGACCACTCGGTGCGCTCCACCGAGTGGGGGAGTGCGTTACATCGCGCACACTCAACGCACCATGCGCGCGCCGGTCCACATCAGCGCGCCACCGCCCCGGCCATCCGGTGCGCGTGGCGCGCGACGGCCCGCCAGGAGGCCGCTCTACGATCCGCGCGTGGGACAGACCCCGGCGCAGAGGGCCGCGAAGGCGGCACGCGGGCGGCAGCCGAAGAAGCGGCCCGGCAAGGCGCAGCGCGAGGCGATCAAGCGGGCGCAGGCGGCGAAGAAGAAGGCGGGCGGTGGGAAGCCGGCCGCGAAGAAGACGGCGGCGAAGAAGGTGGTGCCGCTGCTGCTGCCGCGCGGCTCGGTACGCGCCGCCTACCCGGGCACCTGCCCGGCCTGCTTCAAGGACTACGCCTGGGTTCGGTGATTCATCGGACGCGCTCGGGTGATGCCGTCAGAATCGGATCAGCAGGCGGCGCGGCCCCCTACCAGCGGCATTCCGACAGCGATACGAGTGGTGCAGCGATACGAGTGGTGCTGAGGGCGGAGGGCGATGCCGCGGGGTGGAGCAGGCGTGCCGGGGTGTGACCCGCCCTGGTGGCCCGAGAGCCGCAGAAGGAAGGCACTTTCGTGAGCATGATCCAACCGGTTGCCAACGGGTTACGCACCGATCACCCGGTTCCCGGCTTGCCGTTCATCAACGACGAGCGGCTGCTCCTGGACAATCCTGACGCGATTGAGCGGACGGGCCGTAATCAGGGTGAGGGGCTGTGGGGGCGCACGGACCGACTGCCCGGTGGGGGATGGGTGGCGTTCACCACCGAGACGAAGAACCGTGACTACGCCTGGGCGGTCCATCAGCACCCCGAGCATGGGCGGACCGTTCTCCTGATTCACGACAAAGACATGAGCGGCCTGCACCACGAGTGGATGTACGGGAACAACGGGTTCCTGTACCGGCATGGCGGCTACTGGTGGGACGGGACCCGCTGGTACCGGCCCCAGCAGATCGTGGACCATGCCTACGAGGGATACGATGCGCGGCCGGTGGCGGACGCCGTCACCGTCACGGCCATCGACATCCTGGGCCGCCCGGCGACGTCACACACCGCGCGGGTTGCGAAGATCGCCGACTTCAAAGCCTCGGAGGGACCGCTGCCACACTGGCGTGAGCATCTCGCCCTGTGGGCCTCCCACCGCAAGCCCGGCTCCAGGCCGCTCGATCAGTGCACCGTCGATCTCCAGGCACCGGAACTCGACCCGGCCCATTTCGTCGACCGCGCCGGCCTGGCGCAGATCGCGAAGCTGGAGCTGGAGGATCTGCCGCATCCGAAGCACAGGCGGAAGTACCTGCCCCCACCCCAGGCCGAGACGGCCGAGGGGCCACGGTGGTCGCGACCGGTCGCCCGTGACTGGGCTGAGCAGTACCGCCGGACCCACGGCCCGGAGAAGCTGTTGTCCGCCACGACGGCATTCGGCACCGAGCAGCCCCGGGGATTGGTCGAGGACCACAACCGCCTTACGAAGATCATCGCCAACAGCCTCGAGGACGCTGAGGAATCCAAGAAGAACCGCCTCCTCACCCGGGGCAGCAGTACGAGGCGCGAGGAGGAGGCCGCGCACCTGGCCTGGTGGCCTGCCGTAGCCATCAACGACGGCACCGACGGCTTCATCCCCCTCGCCGCCGTGCGTACCACCATCATCGAAGCGGTCCTCGGCGGACTCGCCCGGGATGCCGAAGACCTCGACGATTCCAAGGATGTCCTCCTGGGCGACATCCGGCGCGATGTCGTGCACCTCATCGATTGGTACATCCTGCGAGAACCCCGACTCGTTCCCGCACTCTTCGGCGAGATCTGCCTGGACGCTCGTGTGCGCTTCGGACTCGACCCCAAGGACGTCGGAGACCTTCTACGACGCTCCCTCCACCTCGACAGCGGCCTCGACGGCCAAACCCTCAAGGCACTCCTCGACCTGGCGCTCCCGCCTTCCGCGCAATCCCCCGACGGACGATGACCATTCCAGTGATGACCGACGCCGAAGCCGCCGACTGGCTCACCGCCACGGCGGCCGGGGAGATCTGACCCACGTCCGGACACACCACGGGCCCTGGGGAGTGAAGGCATCCCCGGGGCCCGCTGTATGGAGTCGCGCTGTTCAACGACGGCGGAACGCCGCCGTCACGCATCGGGCTGAGGCTCCACCTGGCGCAGGCAGTACACGCACCTGGACTCCGAGTCGATGCGGCCCATGCACCGCCGGCAGTCCCCGCGCTCACGCACAGGCCCCCGGCCGTCCACGCAGCCGGGGCAGGTCATCACCGGCTGCCGGAAGCCGAAGCTGACCACCCACCCGCCGCCTTGAGCGGCGTCGCGCGCCAGCTGCGAGACCTCGGAGGCGGAGCGCGCGTCTTCGTCGTCGCCGGTCTCCACCGCCAGGTAGACGGCGAAGCAGTCGTCGGTGTCGCACACGACAGCCACTCCTGTAGGCATTCGATCCCCTCTCAAGCCCCAACTGCGCCCAACAAGACCATCTTGCTGATGGGACCGTCCTCGCACTGGCGTCCCCACAAAAGCGGGGTCCGAGTGACTCGAATTCGAGTCGGATCGTTCGAATCGGACGCGCGGAATCGAACCCAAGCGGGTGGGCAACGCCGCACTGCGCCGCGGCCGCTGGCTTCGAGCTGCTCGGCTACCGCCTGAGCTGAGCAGCAGCACTTGGCCTCCGTTCACGTAGCTGCGGCGTAGCCTGCTCGGGAGCACGGGCCGTGTCGATGCGCCTGGTTCGGCCCCACACGCTGCGGGGAGAGGGGAGCCGGACATGGCGAACAACGGGCAGACGGATACGGCCGTACTGGTGGCGATGCTCAGCGAGCGCGTCGCCGTGAACGTCCGGCTGGCACTCGTCGCGGACGCACAACAGTGGCAACTGCACCATGGCCAGGTCACCTTGGACCACGACGCCCCGGTGACGGAGCGGGCCTGGCACTACAGTACGGCGAGCTTCCTGGAACTGCGCCTGCCCGGCCCGACGGTCGCCGCGCTGCTGCGGGGCGACGAACAGGACGTTGACGGTCTCCACGTCGTCACCCCCGGCCCGCCGCCCTCCAGCGCCTCCTCCTCTCGGCTGCGCGGCAGGCAAGAGTGGGACCGGGTGACCACGCCGTGGCCGCGCACCGAGTGGACCATCAACCGGGACGCCAACACGCTCCAGCCCGGCCACGACCTGCTGGTCGGGGACGGCCCGTCTTTCCTGAACTTCGACCAGGCCCTCAGCGCCTTCCTCCACCAGCGCCCCCACGACAGCAACGCGGGCCGCTCGGACCTGTGGCGTATCGTCCAGCCGCAGCGTGCGGGCTGGCTTTCACGGATCACCATCGGGCCCGACCTGCTGACGGCAGTGGTCGACGGCGAGGCCCTGGACGGCGCGGCACTGGAGCTGAGCTGGGCGGCGGGCAACGAGCGTCAGTCCGTCGACGGCGTCGGCGCCCACCGCTTCGCGTTGCCCAACGGACTCGCGCGCGACAGCCTGCTGATGCTGCGCCGCGAGGAGCAGTGGCTGGACTGGCGCCACTTTCCGGCTCCCACGTACGGGCGCGCCCGCGATGCCTCAGTCGTCTGGGAGCAGCCCGGCCCGGAGCTGGAGCTTCTACTTGCGAACGGGGAGGGAAAGCACCTGGAGTGCAAACAGGAGGTCCCGGAGGGTGACTCGCGGAAGAAGATGCTCAAGACCGTCGCCGCCTTCGCATCGCAGGACGGCGGCACCGTCCTGATCGGCGTCCGCGACGACCTGCAGATCGTGGGCCTGCCCGAGAAGCCGACCGTCGACAAGCAGGAACTCCAGGTCGTCGGCATGATCCGGGACAGCGTGGAACCAGCGCCGCCGTACGAGTCACGTGTGATCGACCACGACGGCAAGAAGGTCCTCGCGATCGAGGTCTCCGGCGGGGGCCAGATGTACGCCTACCGCGACCGTGACTCACAGCGCCCGGAGTTCTACGTCCGCGTCGGCCCGAACACGGTGCCCGCACGCCACCATGAGATCGCCGCCGGATTCCGGCAGGCTCCGACCGTCACCACGTTCTGAGAGCCGCCGCACCGGCGCGGCGAGCGCTGTAATCGATCAGCCGCGCCTCAGGCACCGCAGTCTTCGGTCCCAGCTACTCAGTGAACGCTACGCAACACCTCTCGCGGGGGTCTGTGTAGCGAACGGTGGAACTCGGTCGGTTTTGTTCAACGTCGTCCGGCGGTGAGCCGGCCGTCGA
>NZ_JBEZBT010000107.1:0-10162 GCF_040647235.1 Streptomyces sp. NPDC042638 | reverse complement strand
CACGCAGGCCGCCGCGGGTGTCGCGGGCGTCATCAAGATGGTGATGGCGATGCGCAACGGCGTGCTCCCCAGGACCCTGCACGTGGACCAGCCGTCCACCAAGGTCGACTGGGACGCCGGACACGTACGGCTGCTGACGGAAGCGCGGGACTGGCCACGGCCGGGCCGCCCCCGCCGGGCCGGTGTGTCCTCGTTCGGCATCTCCGGCACCAACGCCCACGTCATCCTCGAACAGGCACCGCCCGCCCCCGCCGAGCCCGCGCCCGCCGGACCCCAGGGCCCCGCCGTCCCGTGGCTGCTCACCGCCAGGACGCCCGCCGCGCTCGCGGGCCAGGCCGCCGCCCTCCTCGGCCACCTCGACACCCACCCCGGGCTGGACCCGTCCGACGTCGGCTGGTCCCTGGCCACCACCCGCGCCCGCTTCGCGCACCGGGCCGCGATCACCGGAGAGGACCCGGCCGAACTGCGCGGCGCCCTGGCCGCGCTGGCCGACGGCGGCACCGCGCGCAACCTCCTCCAGGGCACCGCGGCCGGCCGTGCCCGGCCGGTGTTCGTCTTCCCCGGCCAGGGCTCCCAGTGGTCCGGCATGGCCACCGCACTCCTCGACGACTCCCCGGTGTTCGCCGCCCGCATGGCCGAGTGCGCCGCCGCCCTGGCGCCCCACACCGACTGGGACTTCCACACCGAGCTGCGCGGCGGCCTCGACCGCGTCGACGTCGTCCAGCCGCTGCTGTGGGCCGTCATGGTGTCCCTCGCACACACCTGGAGCGCCTACGGCGTCACCCCGGCCGCCGTCATCGGCCACTCCCAGGGAGAGATCGCCGCCGCCTGCGCCGTCGGCGCCCTGTCCCTGGAGGACGGCGCCCGCGTCGTCGCCCTGCGCTCCCAGGCCATCGCCGAACTGCTGTCCGGCTCGGGCGGCATGATGTCCGTCGGCGAGGGCGCCGACGCGGTCCGGGCCCGGCTCGCCGCCTGGGACGGCCGGCTGTCCGTCGCCGCCGTCAACGGCGCCGCCTCCACCGTGGTGTCCGGAGACTCCGACGCCCTCGACGAACTCCTCACCCTGCTGCGCGCGGAGAAGGTCCGCGCCAAGCGCCTGCCCGTCGACTACGCCTCCCACAGCGCCCACGTGGAGACCCTGCGCGAGCGGCTGGCGGACGTCCTCGCCGGCATCGAGCCGCGCGCCACGCAGGTCCCGTTCTACTCCACCGTCACCGGCGGGCCGGTCGACACCACCGAACTCGACGCCGCCTACTGGTACACCAACCTGCGCGGCACCGTGCTGTTCGAGCAGGCCGTGCGCGCCGCCGTCGCCGACGGACACCAGCTGTTCATCGAGTCCAGCCCGCACCCGGTGCTGACCCTCGGGATCCAGGAGACCGACGACGCCGTGGCGGCCGTAGGCTCCCTGCGCCGCGACGAGGGCGGCCGGCACCGGCTGCTGACCGCGCTGGGCGAGGCGTTCACCCACGGCGCGAACGTCGACTGGAACGCCGTCGCGGAGGGCCGCCGCGCGCGCCGGGTGCCCTTGCCCGGCTACGCCTTCCAGCACGAGTGGTACTGGCTCGACTCCACCGCGAGCGGCGCCGACGTCACCTCCGCCGGCCTCGCCCCCACCGACCACGCCCTGCTGGGCGCCGCGATGGTACGGGCGGACAGCGAGGGCGCCGTGCTGACCGGCCGCCTCTCCCCGGGCACCCAGCCCTGGCTGGAGGACCACCGGGTCGGCGGCCGGCTGCTCTTCCCCGGCACCGGGCACCTGGAACTCGCGCTGCGCGCCGGCGACCAGGTCGGCTGCGGCGACATCGCCGAACTCACCCTGCACGCACCCCTGGTGCTGCCCGACCACGGCGCCGTCCAGCTCCAGGTCACCGTCGGGCCGCCCGAGGGGGACACCCGCCCGGTCACCATCTGGTCGCGTCCGGAGAGCCCCGACGAGGAACTGCCGTGGACCCGGCACGCCGACGGCCTGCTCGCCCCGACCGGCAGCCTCCCGGCGGCCGAGGACCCGCTCACCGCCTGGCCCCCGCAGCACGCCGAACCCGTCCCGCTCGACGGCCTGTACGACGAACTCGCCGCGCTCGGCCTCGGCTACGGGCCGCTGTTCCAGGGCCTTCGGGCCGCCTGGCGCGCCGCGGACGGCCTGTACGCGGAAGTCGCCACCGACGCGGCGCCCGACGGCTTCGGGCTGCACCCGGCCCTGTCGGACGCCGCCCTGCACACCGTCGGCCTCACCGACGCCGCGGGCGACGAGGCCCTGCTGCCGTTCGCCTGGTCCGGGGTACGGCTGTACGCCACCGGCGCGACCGGGCTGCGGGTCCGGGTCCGGCCGGCCGGCGAGGGCACCGTCTCGCTCACCCTCGCCGACCCCACGGGCGCGCCCGTCGCCTCCGTCGAGTCGCTCACCCTGCGGCCCCTGCGGACCGAGGCGCTCACCGAGGCGGCCCGCTCGGCCCGCTCGGGCGCGCTGTACCGGGTCGACTGGGTGCCGGCCCCGGCGGCCACGACGACCGCCGCGGCACCGGAGGTGCTGCGCGCCCCGGCCGGGACCGACGCCACCGCGACCCGGGCGGCCGTCGGCACGGTCCTCGACGCCCTGCGCGCCCGGCTCGCCGACGAACACCGCACCGACACGACCCTGGTCGTGGTCACCGGCACCGACCCGGCGGGAGCCGCGGCCGGCGGTCTGGTCCGCTCGGCCCAGTCGGAGAACCCCGGCCGCATCGTGCTGGTCGAGGCCGACGAGGAACCGGCATCCGAACGCCTCGCCGAGGCGGTGGCCACCGGAGAGCCGCACCTGGCCTTCCGCGACGGCGCCTGGCAGGTGCCGAGGCTGACGCGCATCACCGAGGAGGCAGCGGACACCGGCGAGGGCGACGGCCCGAGCGGCGGCACCGGAACCGGTCTGGGCGCCGGCACCGTCATGCTCACCGGCGCCACCGGCGCCCTCGGCCGGATCCTCGCCCGTCACCTGGTCACCCGACGCCACGTCCGGCACCTGCTGCTGCTCAGCCGCAGCGGCGCCACCGGTGACCTCGCCGCCGAACTCACCGCCCTCGGCGCCGAGGTGACCAGCGTCGCCTGTGACGTCGCCGACCGTGCCGCGCTCGCCGCCGTGCTGGACGCCGTACCGGCCGACCGGCCGCTGACCGCCGTGATCCACGCGGCCGGCGTCCTCGCCGACGGCCTGCTCACCTCCCTGACCCCGGAGCGGCTCGACGCGGTGTTCCGGCCGAAGGTCGACGCCGCCTGGAACCTGCACGAACTCACCGCGGACCTCGGCCTGTCGGCGTTCGTGCTGTTCTCCTCGTCCGCCGCCACGCTCGGCTCACCGGGCCAGGCCAACTACGCCGCCGCCAACGCCTACCTCGACGCGCTCGCCGTACACCGCCGCACCCTCGGGCTGCCCGCGCACTCCCTGGCCTGGGGGCTGTGGGCGCAGGCCGGGGGGATGACCGGCACGCTCGACGAGGCGGACCTCACCCGCATCGCCCGCGGCGGCGTCGCCCCGCTGGCGACCGAGGAGGGCGTCGCCCTGTTCGACACCGCCGTGCGCGGCGCCGACCCGGCCGTCCTGCCGGTGAAGCTGGACACGGCCTCCCTGCGCGCCCAGGGCGAGGCCCTGGCCCCGCTGTTCCGCGGTCTGGTACCCGTACGCCGGGCAGGTGCGGCCACCGGGCCGAGCGCCGCCGGCGGCGCCGACGCCCTGCGGGACCGGCTCGCCGGACTGCTGGAGGCGGAGCGCGAACCGTTCCTCACCGAACTCGTGCAGAGCCATGTCGCGACCATCCTCGGCTACCGCTCCGCCCAGGACGTCGGCCGCACCCTGGCCTTCCGGGAACTCGGCTTCGACTCCCTGGCCGCCGTGGAACTGCGCAACCGGCTCAACGCGGCCACCGGCCTCCGGCTGCCCGCCACCCTCGTGTTCGACCACCCCACCCCGAGCGAACTCGCCCGCCGCCTGCTCGGCGACCTCACCGGCACCCTCGCCGAGGCGACCGTCCGCACCGCGCACCGGCCGGGCGCCGACGACGAACCGATCGCCGTCATCGGCATGGCCTGCCGCTTCCCCGGCGGCATCGCCTCACCGGAGGACCTGTGGCGGCTGGTGGCCGAAGGCCGGGACGCCGTCGGGGAGTTCCCCGCCGACCGGGGCTGGGACGTGGAGAACCTCTACGACCCGACACTGGACCGGCCGGGCACCAGCTACACCCGGCACGGCGCCTTCCTGTACGACGCCCCCGACTTCGACCCCGCGTTCTTCGCCATGGACGAGGAGGAGGCCGAGGTCACCGACCCCCAGCAGCGGCTGCTGCTGGAGACCTCCTGGGAGGCGCTGGAGCGCGCCTCCATCGACCCCGCCGGGCTGCGCGGTTCCGACACCGGCGTGTTCGCGGGCGTCATGTACCACGACTACTTCGGCAGCTTCGGCTCCGGCAGCGTCGTCTCCGGCCGCGTCGCCTACACCCTGGGCCTGGAGGGACCCACCCTCTCCGTCGACACCGCCTGCTCCTCGTCGCTGGTCGCACTGCACCTGGCAGCCCAGTCGCTGCGGCAGGGCGACTGCTCGCTGGCGCTGGCCGGGGGAGTGACCGTCATGGCCACCCCGGGCACCTTCGTGGAGTTCAGCCGGCACCGGGGCCTCGCCCGGGACGGCCGCTGCAAGCCCTTCGCGGACGCCGCCGACGGCACCGGCTTCGGCGAGGGCGCCGGCGTCCTGCTGCTGGAACGGCTCTCCGACGCCCGCCGCAACGGCCGGCGGATCCTCGCCGTGCTGCGCGGCACCGCCGTCAACCAGGACGGCGCCTCCAACGGCATCAGCGCCCCCAGCGGCCCCGCCCAGCAGCGCGTCATCCGCCGCGCCCTGGCGGCGGCCGGCGTCCCGGCGGCCGAGGTCGACGTGGTCGAGGCCCATGGCACCGGCACCACCCTCGGCGACCCCATCGAGGCCCAGGCCCTGATCGCCACCTACGGTGCCGAACACACCGAGGACCAGCCGCTGTGGCTCGGCTCGGTCAAGTCCAACCTGGGCCACACCCAGGCAGCCGCCGGTGTCGCCGGCGTCATCAAGATGATCGAGGCCCTGCGCCACGAGACCCTGCCCGCCAGCCTGGGCGTCGACCGGCCCTCCCGGCACGTGGAGTGGGAGGGCGCGGGCGTCCGGCTGCTCACCGAGAACCGTCCCTGGCCCGACCCGGGCCGCCCGCGCCGCGCCGGCATCTCCTCCTTCGGCATCTCCGGCACCAACGCCCATGTGATCGTCGAGGCCCCGCCCGCCGCCGACCCCGCCGAGGAGACCGGCGCCCCCACGACCGACACCGTGCCGTGGCTGCTCTCCGGCCACACCCCGGACGCCCTGCGCGCCCAGGCCGCCCGGCTGCTGGAGCACCTGTCCGCCGCGCCGGACACCGACCCGCACCGCCTCGCCGGCGCGCTCGCCCACGCCCGCACCCGGCTCGCCCACCGGGCCGCCCTGCTCGGCCGCACCCCCGGCGAACTGACCGAGGGCGTCCGGGCCGTGGCCGAGGGCCGCACACCCCGGGCCGGCGTCCTCGGCACCGCCACCGACGGCCGGCTCGCCCTCCTCTTCTCCGGCCAGGGCTCGCAGCTGCCGGGCATGGGAAGCCGCCTCGCCACCGCGTTCCCCGTCTTCGCCACCGCGTTCGACGAGGTCCGCGCCCATCTGGACCCGCTGCTGGACCGGCCGCTCGCCGACGTCCTGGACTCCGCCGAGCTGCTGGAGCGCACCGAGTACACCCAGCCCGCGCTGTTCGCCGTGGAAGTCGCCCTGTACCGGCTGCTGGAGTCGTTCGGCGTCCGGCCCGACCTGCTCGCCGGGCACTCCGTCGGCGAGTTCGCCGCCGCCCATGTCGCGGGCGTGCTCGGCCTGAAGGACGCCTGCGCCCTCGTCGCCGCCCGCGGACGCCTGATGCAGGCCCTGCCCGAGGGCGGCGCGATGATCGCCGTACGCGCCACCGAGGACGAGGTCGCGCCCCTGCTGGGCGACGGCGTCGGGATCGCCGCCGTCAACGGGCCCGCCTCCGTCGTCGTCTCGGGCCCCGCCGGACCGGCCCGCGCGCTGGCCGCCCGCTTCGAGCGCAGCAGGGAGCTGGCCGTCAGCCACGCCTTCCACTCGGCCCTGATGGAGCCGATGCTGGCGGAGTTCCGCGAGATCGCCGCAGCGGTGTCGTACGGAACGCTGCGCATACCGCTGGTGTCCACCCTCACCGGGGCCCCGGCCGCCCCCGACGAGCTGTCCACGCCCGAGTACTGGGTACGGCAC
Source organism: Streptomyces sp. NPDC042638 (assembly GCF_040647235.1). Taxonomy (NCBI): domain Bacteria; kingdom Bacillati; phylum Actinomycetota; class Actinomycetes; order Kitasatosporales; family Streptomycetaceae; genus Streptomyces; species Streptomyces sp. NPDC042638. The sequence continues at coordinate 3,879 of NZ_JBEZBT010000107.1, read as the reverse complement.
GCCCGGCAGGCCGTCCGCTTCGCCGACGCCGTCACCGCCCTGCACGACGCCGGCGCAACGCACTTCGCCGAGGTCGGCCCGGGCGGCGCGCTGACCGCCGCGGCCGGCGAGTGCCTGCCCGACGGGACGGCCGTCGTCCCGCTGCTGCGCAAGGACCGCGAGGAGACCGACGCCCTGCTCACCGGGCTCGCCGCCCTGCACGTGCACGGCCGCGCCGTCGACTGGACGGCCCTGCTGCCCCACCGCGACGGCTCGGACCTGCCCACCTACGCCTTCCAGCGCAGCCGCTACTGGATGACCGGCGACCTCGCCCTGCCGCGCCCCGCCGCCGACCACCCCCTGCTCGGCACCGCCGTCGAACTCGCCGGCGCCGACGGCACCCTGTACACCGGCCGGCTCTCCCTCGCCGACCACCCGTGGCTGGCCGACCACCGCGTGGGCGGCGTGCCGCTGCTGCCGGGCACCGCCTTCGTCGAGATGGCCCTCGCCGCCGGGGCACGCGTCGGCTGCGGCTCGGTGGAGGACCTGACCGTCACCGAACCGCTGGCCCTGCCCGAGGACGGCGCCGTCCGCCTCCAGTGCACGGTCGGCGAACCGGACGCGACCGGCGCCCGCGCCTTCCGCGTGTACGCCGCCACGGCCGACGGCGACCCGTGGACCACGCACGCCACCGGCGTACTGCGGCCCGCCGAGGCGGCCCCCGGCCACGACCTCACCGCCTGGCCGCCGCCCGGCGCCGAACCGGTCGGCCTGGACGGCGTCTACGAGCGGCTGGCCGAGCTGGGCGCCGAGTACGGTCCGCGTTTCCAGGGGCTGCGCGCGGCCTGGCGGCACGGCGACGAGGCGTACGCCGAGGTCGCCGTCCCCGCCGACACCGCCGCGTTCGGCCTGCACCCGGCGCTGTTCGACGCCGCCCTGCACACCATCGGGCTGCGCGCGGGTGCCGGGGAACGCATGACGCTGCCCTTCGCCTGGAACGGAGTGGAGCTGTACGAGCGCGGCGCCGCGGCCCTGCGGGTGCGGATCGCCCCGGCCGGCACCGGCGCGGTGCGCATCGAGGCCGCCGACGGGACCGGCCGGCCGGTGGCCCGGGTGGCGTCGCTGTCACTGCGGGAGGTGGACCCGGAGCGGATCGCCGCGGCCGCGGCGGGCGGTCACGAGGACCTGTTCGCCCTCGACTGGGCGCCCGTCCCGGTGCCCGCGGCGCCGCAGGCCGGGCGGTGGACCGTACTCGGCCCCGGCCGCGAGGAACTGGCCGGCGCCCTGGCCGGCGAGGTCGCGGAGGTCGGCGTCGCCGCCGGCCTGGCCGAGGCAGCGGAGCAGGCCCCCGACACCCTGGTCGTCGTGCACACCGGCGGTGCCGGGGCGGACACGATCCGGGCGGGCGTCGGCGCGCTTCTCGCCCGCGTCCAGGACTGGCTGGCCGACGCCCGGTTCACCGACACCACCCTCGTGGTGGCGACGCGCGGAGCGACCGGCCCGGGAGGCGTCACCGACCCCGGCGCCGCCGCCGCGTGGGGCCTGATCCGCTCCGCCCAGTCCGAGCACCCCGGCCGCCTGGTCCTCGCCGACCTCGACGACACGGACGCCTCCCGGCGCCTGCTGCCGTCGGCAGTCGCCTCGGGCGAGCCCCAACTGGCGCTGCGCGAGGGCATGGTGAGCGTCCCCCGGCTGGTGCGCGCCCCGCGCCTGACCGACCCCGGGCCGGCCGGGCTCTCCGGCGGCGTCCTCGTCACCGGCGGCACCGGCGCCCTGGGCCGGCTGGTCGCCCGGCACCTGGTCACCGCGCACGGCGCCGAACGGCTGGTGCTGCTCAGCCGCAGCGGACCCGAGGCACCCGGCGCGGCCGGGCTGTGCGAGGAACTGACCGCGCTCGGCGCGCGGGTGACCGTCGTCGCCTGCGACGCCGCCGACCGCACCGCGCTCGCCCGGGTACTGGACGAGCACCCGGTCTCCGCGGTGGTGCACACCGCCGGTGTGCTCGCCGACGCCGTCCTGACCTCGCTCACGCCCGAGCGGCTGGACGCCGTGCTGCGGCCGAAGCTGGACGCCGCCTGGCACCTGCACGAACTGACCCGCGAGCGGCCCCTGACGGCGTTCGTGCTGTTCTCCTCCGCGGCCGGCCTGCTCGGCAGCCCCGGCCAGTCCGGCTACGCCGCCGGCAACACCTTCCTGGACGCCCTCGCCGCACACCGCCGCTCGCTCGGGCTGCCCGCGGTCTCCCTCGCCTGGGGCGCCTGGGCGGGCAGCGGCGGCATGGCCGACCGGCTCGGCGACACCGACGCCCGCCGTATGGCCTCCGGCGGCGTGCTCGCCCTCGACGCGGAGGCCGGGCTCGCCCTGTTCGACACGGCGGTGGGCCGCGACGAAGCGGTCCTGCTGCCGGCCCGCCTGGACCTCGCCCCGCGGGAGGCCGCCCGCGTCGCCCCGCTGCTGCGCTCCCTGGTGCGCGCACCCCGCCGTACCGGGCCCGGGACCTCGGCCGCCGCGTCGGAACTGCGCCGCGAACTGGCCGACCTCGCGCCCGGGGACCGTACCGGACGGCTGCTGCGGCTGGTCCGGGACGAGGCCCGCTCGGTGCTCGGCATCGAGGAGTTCGACAACGAACTGCCCTTCAAGGACCTCGGGTTCGACTCGCTGACCGCCGTCGAGTTCCGCAACCGGCTCAACGAGGCCACCGGCCTGAGGCTCACCGCCACGCTCGTCTTCGACCACCCGACCCCGGCCGCGCTCGCCGACCACCTCACCGCCGAACTGGCCCCGCGCACCGGCGACGCCCCGCGCGAGGAGGAGGACACCGTGCGGGCCGCGCTCGCCGCCATCCCGGTGGCACGCCTGCGCGAGGCCGGTCTGCTGGACGGCCTGCTGGCACTCGCCGGACTGCGGCCCCCGACGGAGCCGGGCACGGCCGGCGGACCCGGCCGCGCGCCGATCGACGCGATGGACGCCGAGAGCCTGATCAGCATGGCGCTCGACGATCTCGTCGGTGACGACGACTCCCTGTGACGACGCCCGCGACAAGGAAGAGGACCATGGCCGAGTCCGAGAAGCCGGACACCAGGATGGTCGAGGCGCTGCGCGCCTCACTGAAGGAGATCGAGCGGCTGCGGGAACGCAACCGCGAGCTGACCGCGGCGACCCGGGAACCGGTCGCGATCGTCGGCATGGCCTGCCGCTACCCGGGCGGTGTCCGGTCCCCCGAGGACCTGTGGCGCCTGGTCGCCGAGGGCCGGGAAGGCATCACCGGGTTCCCCGACGACCGCGGCTGGGACCCGGACCTGTACGACCCGGAACCGGGCACACCCGGCCGCTCCTACACCCGCGAGGGCGGGTTCCTGCACGACGCGGGGGAGTTCGACGCCGCGTTCTTCGGCATCAGCCCGAACGAGGCCCTCGTGATGGACCCCCAGCAGCGGCTGCTGCTCGAAGGGTCCTGGGAGGCGCTGGAGCACGCCGGCATCGACCCCGCCTCGCTGCGCGGCAGCCGCACCGGTGTGTTCGCGGGCGTGATGTACCACGACTACTTCGGCAGCTTCGGCTCCGGAAGCATCGTCTCCGGCCGCGTCGCCTACACCCTGGGCCTGGAGGGACCCACCCTCTCCGTCGACACCGCCTGCTCCTCGTCGCTCGTCACGCTGCACCTGGCCGCGCAGGCGCTGCGGCAGGGCGAGTGCACCCTGGCGCTGGCCGGGGGAGTGACGGTGATGGCATCGCCGGGCACCTACGTGGAGTTCAGCCGGCAGGGCGCCCTCTCTCCCGACGGCCGTTGCCGCTCCTTCGCCGACGACGCGGCCGGCACCGGGTTCTCCGAGGGGCTGGGCGTCCTCGTCCTGGAGCGGCTGTCGGACGCGCGGGCCAACGGGCATCCGGTGCTGGCCG
>NZ_JBEZBT010000106.1:0-11634 GCF_040647235.1 Streptomyces sp. NPDC042638 | reverse complement strand
GTCCCCCCGGGGTGGGGGGTGTTTTGGTGGGTTGTGGGGGGGTCGTGGGGGGGGCGCCCCCCCCCCCCCCCCCCCCACGCCGCGATGGACAGGCGCGTCATCGCGTGGGGCTCCCGATCGTCAGTCGTCGCCGTCGCTGCGGCCGGTGCCGCCGCCGTCCGAGGGGACGGCGTTGCGGCCCCGGGCGGCGACGATCGACCGGCGGGAGCGGACCAGGCCGCCGGCCTGTGGCCCGGACGTGGCGGGCGGGAGTGTGGCGGGACTCTGCATGGAATCCTCCTGCGGGACTGGTGGCCGGACCTGGATAGCCGCGGCCGCGAACATCGCCAGTACAGCCGCGAACCGCGCGGGCGATAATCCCGTGACGGGGCCCCCACGGTGGGTGTGGTCGTCGGGCTGACGCACTGTCATTCCAGGGATTCTGTGGGGCTTGTGGACGACTTACCGCCGTCACCCGCCCAAGTGCCGCGCCATCTGCTGACCGACCCTGCGCCCGCTGCTCACCATCCCGCAGCCCGCACCGGTCCGGGCCAGATTGTGCCGGACGGCCGGGCAGATGGCCGGGATGACCGCGATCGTCTTACGCGACCTGGGGAACCGGAAGGAGTCCCGCGCGTGGTTCTCCACCGCAGCCCGGGCCGCCGCCGAATCCGGCGACCAGCAGCTGCACGCCTCGGTCCTCGCCCGTGAGGCGATGGTGCCGCTCAACTACGGCGCCCCGAAAGCGACGGCCGGTCTCGCCGACCAGGCCCGGCAAGCCGCCGGCACCGGGTTGACCGCCGACGCGGTGCCGGCGGCCGCCGTTGCCGCCCGCGCCTACGCCCTCAACCACCAGGCCGAGCAGGCCCGCGCCGCGCTCAAGGCCGCCGACGCTCTCATGGGCCGGCTCTCCGAGTCCGAGCGGTCGGATACATGGCTGACGTACTCCGAGCAGAAGCACCACGTCCACCTCAGCCACGCCTTTACCACGCTCGCAGACACCCGCCGCGCCCGCGAAAGCCAGCAGCGCGCCCTGGAACTGTCCGCGTCGATCAGCACCATGACGCGCACCCTGCTGAACATCGACGCCGCCTGCTCCCATCACGACGGCGACTCCGAGCAGGCAAGCCGTCGCACCGTCGCCGCCCTGACAGCACTGCCTGCGGACTACCGCACCGGCCCGGTCCGCCGACCTCGCCGTGGACCTGTACGAGGCGATCCCCGCCCAGCACCACCACGAACGCGCTGTCCGGGAACTACGCGACGTCGTGGCCGGCTGACAGCGAAGGCTTCTACAGCGGGCGGGCAAGCCCGGTCCCGTCGCAGTGGAAGCACCGGCCTGCGTCGTCGTGCGTACCGCCCTCGTCGGAAGCGGGACGGGGCTGATCACCCCGCTGGGCTTCGCCGTCTTGGCCAGGGGCGCTCCTGCGGAGCGCCTCGGGTAGACCATGGGCGCCGCCGAGCTCGGGCGGGAACTCGGTGAGGTGGGCGATCCGTTGCTGGTCGCGGCGGTCGCCTCGTCCGCCACGCTGAGCTACGGGTGCGCGGCGCTGGCGGCGCTGACCGGGGCGGGCGCGGTGCTCGCGTGGTTGGGCCGGCGGTCCGACGCCGGCCGTGAACCGGCCCCGAACGGAGCGGTGAGCGGGTGCGGGGCGCCGCGGACCTGCCGTCGGGGGCGATCAGCAGGGCAGGTCGAGGGTGACGGCCGTGCCCTTCCCGGCGTTCTCGGCGTGCACGGTGCCGCCGTGGGCGACGGCCACGGCCTCCACGAAGGCAAGTCCGAGGCCGGACCCCTCGCTGGTGCGGCTCGCCTCGGCGCGGGCGAACCGGTCGAACGCGCGGGGCAGCAACTGCGAGGGGAAGCCCGGGCCCTCGTCCAGGACGCTCAGCCGCAGCGTGTCGTCGTGGACGGCGGCCGTCACGTGCACGGTCACGTGACCGTGCCGCAGGGCGTTGTCCACGAGGTTTTCAGCCCTCATGACAGACCTCAAGCAGGACTGCCGTTCCTGACTGCCAGCGGCCTCGGCCCCTTCAGGCTGCTGCAGGCCTACACTCGCGGACCACCGCGTCGAACGCCTCGCGCGCCTTCTGGTACCTGGCTTCCTTCTCATCCGTCACCGGGTCATGGATGTACATGTCGTGGCCCATACGGGCCTCCTTAAAGCACGCGGGAATTGCCTGTGCGCGCGGCCGACGGATGCGGGGGGAGCGTCGAGGGCTCGTGGCGGCGACAGCGCCATGCCGGGACCGCCTACACGTATGACGACTGCCGGCGTGGCCGCCCTCTGCCCGCGTACGCGCCATACCCCTGGCCTTCCGGTCGTTCCCGCACGGACCGTGCCACGGCGCCTGGTGCACCTGAACGGTGCCGGCCGCCACGCACCCGCAGCATGTACCCCGAAGCACGCCGCCAGTGCCTGCGGCTCTCGGGAGTCCGGGAGGTGAGGAAGTGGGTGCCCGGTGGTGCCGGTCAGGGCGCCCCGACCGTGAGGTGGGCCCGCCCGTCACAGCCGGAAGTCCGCGTCGGTTCCTCGACGCGGACTTCGGGCAGAGCGGAGGGGCCGGGTCAGACGCCGGGGATGCGGGCGCAGACGGCCGTGACGGTGACCTGGACGGGGAAGGCGCTGGCGTTGCGCAGAGTGCCTCGCCAGGTGCGGTTGCTGGTCGGCTCGGACTCCATGAGGTACACGCCGCTGCTGATCAGGGGGGTCTCGGAGACGCCGCCGCCCGTGACCACCGTCCCGGAGGGGCAGGTGGCGGTGATGGTGCACAGGCCGTCGGGGTTGCACGTCTGGGTGTTGGACACCTGCACGTAGCGGACATGCTGCTGGGCCTTGTGGTGAGCGGGTACGGCCGCCGCGGCGGGCGTGGCCGTGCTAAGGGCGAGGAGGGCCGGCAGGACCGCGAGGCCGGCGGCCCACACGCCTTGGTAGCGGGGAAGCGAACTGAAGCGGCGTCCGGCGCGCATGAATGACCTGCTTTCTGTGGCGAACTGCGCACTACGTGGGAGGTCTTGGCGGCCCGGGTGGGGCGCCTCCCTCATGGTGCGCCGGACACCCCGGGAAGCAGGACAGACACGCCTATATGACCATCTTCTTGGGCTAACCGCCTTCGGCTAGTCACGGCCGGGACCGTCACCTGCGACTGGTTCACGACGCCGACTCCGCTACCAAGCGCAGCCTGGCGAGGCGTGAGGGGCGCACCCTTGCCGCAACCTCGTGCTCCTGGTCGACCGGGGCGACCGGTCACGCGGCCCGGACGGTTCCGTGGGCGCGGGCGAGGTGGCGCAGTTCGGAGCGTGTGGCCGGCAGCGAGGGGACGGTTTCCCAGTAAGGGTGCCACCACGGCCGTACGGACAGGAGCAGCAGGCGGCGGCGCAGGGTGGTGGTGTCGCGGGGGCGGGGTGCGGCGAGCGCTTGATAGGTGGCGTTCCAGGCGGCTTGCGTCTGCACCAGGTCGTCGGGGAAGTCGGTCACGTCCATACCGGTGTTAGATCTCTTGTTCGAATTGTGTGTCGCTTCGGACACGCCCGCGCCCGGCGCCGTGGTTGTCGCGTCGCACTGAAGGTTGAGTGTTCTCACTGAACCTTGGTGACCGGTGGTTCGCCTCACTGAAGTTTGAGTGGCGGGTGCTACTGAGGTCCGTTCTCACTGGCCCTTTCAACGTCTCACTGTGTTGCGCGCAGATCTGGCTGGCGTTTCTCATCACTGTCTGCCGTGACCGATGAGTTTTGTGCGGATCCGTGGTCGATACGGCTGGATACACCGACAGCGGTGGGCCTGTGCCGGGGACGTTCCAGCGTGGGTGGAAGCAGATGGAGGCTGTGATGAGCGTCGACGACTCCGACCAGGGCCACGCGATCCGGACGGGCGGGTGGGGGGCGCGGGTGAGTGGTCCCAGGGTGTTGGTGGCGGGGGCGAGCATCGCGGGACCCGCGCTGGCCCACTGGCTGTGCCGGCGGGGGGCTGCGGTGACCGTGGTGGAGCGGGCTCCCGAGCTGCGTCCCGGCGGGCAGGCGGTGGACGCGCGCGGGGTCGCCAAGGAGGTCATCGGGCGCATGGGGTTGGACGCGGCGGTGCGCGCGGCGTGCACCGACACCGCCGGCGCGCACACCGTGGACGCGGACGGGCAGGTGCTGGAGACCTTCCGTGCCGACGACGACGGTGGCGACGGGTTCATCGCGGACATCGAGATCCTGCGCGGGGACCTGTCCCAGGTGCTCTACGACGCCACCCGCGACGGCTCGAGCACGTCTTCGGCGACCGGATCGCCGAGCTCGCCCAGGACGCGGACGGGGTCGATGTCGTCTTCGCGGGCGGCAACCGACGGCGCTTTGACTTGGTGGTCGGGGCAGACGGGCTGCACTCGGAGCTGCGAGCGATGGTCTTCGGGCCGCATGAGCGGTTCCTCCGCCGCCTCGGGCACATGCTGGCCTTCTACAGTGTGCCCAACGAGTTCGGGCTGGACCGCTGGCTGCTGGAGTACCAGGATCAGGAGTCCGGGCGCTACGCCCTCCTACGGCCCATCCAGGACGCCACCCGGGCGATGGCCATGTTCTACTCCGCCTCGGCCGACTTCGACGTCGACCACCGTGACGTCGCGGCCCAGAAGCGCCTGCTGCGGGAGCGGATGGCGGGCCTGGGATGGCTCGCCCCGGACATCCTCGCGCACCTGGACGACACCCCGGACTTCTACCTCGACCAGGTCGCCCAGGTGGTGATGGACCGCTGGTCGAGTGGACGGGTGGGGCTGCTCGGGGACGCGGCGTTCAGCTCGTCGCCGATGTCCGGGCAGGGCACCGGGCTGGCCCTGGTCGGCGCCTACCTTGCCGGAGAGCTGGCCGCCGCCGAATGGGACCCCGACGCCGGGTTCGCCCGCTACGAGGCACGGATGCGCTCCTTCGTCGAGGCCAACCAGGAGATCGGCCGGTTGAACGCCCGCAGCCGCGACGTCCCCGGGCCAGAGACCGAGCCGCGCCCCGATTTCACCGGCGAATGGTTCACGGAGCTGGTCGGGCGCGCGATCAACGGCGTCGAGCTGCCCGACTACGCGGGGGTGCCGGACTCCGCAGCCCCGGCCGGATCGCCGATCACCTCGTCGGCCAAGCTGTAGGTGTCACATAACGCGTCGAGAGGTACCACGCTTCGGTAGGACGCCGCCGGACGACCTCCGCTCATGCCGCACGGTGCGGGTTGGAGCGCCCGTACGGCGGCCCCACAGATGTCGAAGGTCGAGCTGTACGCGGCGATCCGTCGGGACCACCGGGCCGGCATGACGATGCGGGAGTTGGAGCGCAAGTACACTGGATCCGCACAAGGCAGTTATCGACGGGATCCTGCGGGCAGACCTGGATGCGCCACGCAAGCAGCGGCACACGGTCACCCGGATTTTCCATCGGCTGGTCGAGGAGCACGGCACCGACGTGTCGTATCCGATGGTCAGGCGCCATGTCGCCGACCGGAAGCCGCAGATCGCGGCGGCGGCGGGCAAGGCGCCGATCGAGGTGCTCGTCCCGGAGACCCACCCGCCGGGCATGGGGCAACCGCTCTGCCTGATCGGCGACTCGGGCACCGGCAAGTCGCACATGCTCATCGCCCTGGGCGCGGAGGCCGCTACGAAGGGCTACCGGGTCCGCTGCACACTGGCCACGAAGCTGGTCAACGAGCTGGTCGAGGCGGCCGGCGAGAAGCAGTTGAACAAGACCATCGCCCGCTACGGCCGCGTCGACCTGCTCTGCATCGACGAACTCGGATACATGGAACTCGACCGGCACGGCGCCGAACTCCTCTTCCAGGTGCTGACCGAGCGCGAGGAGAAGAACAGCGTCGCCATCGCCTCCAACGAGTCCTTCGGCGGCTGGACGAAGACCTTCACCGACCCCCCTCTGCGCGGCCATCGTCGATCGCCTGACCTTCAACGGGCACGATCACCGAGACCGGCACCGACTCCTACCGCCTGGCCACCACCCGCGCACGAGCCGAACAGGTTCAAGCCGGCTGACGAGACGCCGTCGCAGAGGCCGCCCCCTGCTGCCGGTTGAGCTTCTCCAAGACGCGGTCGCGGAGAAGCTCGTACTCCTCACGGAGCCTGCGCCACTCGGTCACGGGCGGGCGGGGAATCACGACGCCTCCAGTGACGATCTCCTCCGGCCCGAACTGCTCGCGGGTGAGGTCGATCTCAATGCCCATGCCCAGACGGTTCCACCAGTGGTAATCCACACGCTCTCCGTTGACGTGGACCTCCCCCCGGATCAACTCCCCTGCCAGCAAGTCATTGAGCACCATGGCGGTCACCCCGCACTGGTCCCGGGCCGGATTTTCCTTGGTCCAGCGAGGCCGATATCCGGGCGTGCACGTCTCGGCACTCCAACTGCTACGAACAGCACGTTCGATGTCGGTGAGAAGCAACGGTGTCATGCCGGTGATCCTGCCAGCAGGCACTGACAGCGGCGCACCATCGCGGTGCGCCCCACGGTGGCGTCCATCGTCATCCGGCGCACCGGAGTGGAGCCCACTCGGTGCAGCCCACTGAGTGGAGTCCACCGGGTGGAGTCCACTGAGCCTCCGCCAACTTGAACTCGCAGTCAAAGGGCCGGTGTGACCGGTTCTCGGGGCGCTCACGCTGGTCGTAGGCAGCAGCCTGCGGAGAAGATCGTCCGTCACCAGTTGACTTTAGGGGTGCTCACGCGACTCCTCCTGTTGTCCGGCCCGGCGTGTGCTGGATGCCGGGCTGCTGGATGTGCCGCAGCGGGGCCGTCGCCGGGGCGGTCGGGCGCCGTGGGCGACGGCACGCTCCCGATCGAGCGTCACGGGGCCTTCCCGGGCGCTACGGCACCCACTTGCATTACCCAGCGTATGCAACTACCGTCTTATGCAACAACGCGCGTCTGCAACTATCCTGCGCAGTGCGCCCCGGCCCTGCCGGCGCGGTGAGCACCCAGTGCCACGACTGTGCCGACAGAGCGGGCAGACCACCGAGGCACCTGTCCACCCGACGCCTCACCCCGACCGCGCCGGAGACACCTCGGCGCGGACATACCGATCGATCGAAAAGGCACCGCCATGTCTCTCAAGAACATCCTTCCCGGCCGGCTCGGCTTCGGCACCGCCCCGCTGGGCAACATGTTCCGCGCGATCCCCGACGAGGAGGCCCGCGCCACCGTCGAGGCCGCCTGGGAGCAGGGCATCCGCTACTACGACACCGCTCCCTTCTACGGCGCGGGCCTGGCCGAGGAACGCCTGGGCCAGGTCATCTCCGCCAAGGCGCGCGATGCCTACGTGCTGTCGAGCAAGGTCGGCCGGGTCGTCCTGGACGAGCCGGAGACCGATGTCCCCGACTTCGGCGAGAAGGGCGGCCTGTTCGAGCACGGCAACCCCCACAGGATCGTGCACGAGTGGACCGCCGAGGCCACCGAGCGCTCCATCGAGGGCAGCCTCAAGCGCCTGGGCGTCGACCGGCTCGACATCGTCTGGGTCCACGACATCGCCCAGGACTTCCACGGTGACGCCTGGCTGCAGAAGTTCGAGGAGGCCCGCATCGGAGCCTTCCGCGTCCTGTCCCGCCTGCGCGACGAGGGCGTCATCAAGGCCTGGGGACTGGGTGTCAACAGGACCGAGCCCATCGAGCTGACCCTGGCCCTCGACGAGCCCCGGCCCGACGGCTTCCTCCTCGCCGGCCGTTACACCCTCCTCGACCACACGCACGCCCTGCAGCGGCTGCTGCCCATGGCCCAGGACCAGAATGTCGACATGGTCGTCGGCGGCCCCTACAGCTCCGGCATCCTCGCCGGCGGCAGCCACTTCGAGTACCAGCAGGCCCCGCCGGAGATCGTCGAGCGCGTCGGCAGGCTCAAGGCCCTCGCCGGCGAGCACGGCATCAGCATCAAGGCTGCCGCCCTGCAGTTCTCCCTCGCCCACCCCGTGGCCACCGCCGTCATCCCCGGCGCCACCCGGCCCGGCCGCATCGCCGAGGACACCGCCGCCCTGAGCGAGGACATCCCGGCCGCGTTCTGGCACGACCTGCGCGCGAGCGGTCTGGTCAGCCCGGCCGCCCCGCTCCCCGACGGCGCCTGACCCCCACCCCCGGCACCCTTCCCCCGCACCGCGTTCCAGGAGAACGACCATGGCCTCCACTTCCGTCAGCCGTATCGTGCCCGCCCCGCCCGACAAGGTCTGGAGCCTCATCGGCGGCCTCGACGCCCTACCCGACTGGCTGCCCTACATCCCCGAGAGCACCGCGCTCGAAGGCGGCCGGGTGCGCCGGCTGAAGAACCCCGAGGGCGAGGACATCATCGAGCGTCTCGTCCACTTCAACGAGGCCGAGCGCCACTACAGTTACGCCATCCTCCAGGCCCCGTTCCCCGTCGACGGCTACGTGTCCACGGTCCGGGTCCATGCGATTCCCGGCGAGGAGAACGCGGCCGAGGTCCAGTGGTCCGGCCGCTTCACCCCGAACGGCGCCACCGAGGCGGAGGTCGTCGACCTGTTCACGGGCATCTACCGCGACGGCCTCGACGCCCTTCACAAGACCCTCGCCGCCTGACACAGCGGCCCTCACGGCAGCCGGCCGAGCAGCCCGGACACGCCCCACACGTGCCCGGGCTGCGACGCGCCGGCGGAGCGACCCGTTCACCGGGCACGTTGCGGCTGTGGACCACACCAGGGGCCGGGATAGGGCTGTCCCGCCCGATCAAGAAGCCCTGGCTCGGCTGGCCGAGTCGCATTGCGAATTCCTCGGTCCGCTACCCGTGGATGTCCAGCAGCACCTGTCCAGCGGCCCGCCCCGAGTGTCCGGTTCTCGAGATCGACGGCCGGCCCCCAGATGGATTCGAAGGGCATGGGCAGCGGCCCCGCAGACAGGAGGAGCAGGGTTCCACTGCTGAGTCTGCGGGGCCGTTGCATGGTTCACGTACCCTGCGGTGCGTCCGATAAGCCTGGTACCTCCCAACCACTGGGCTGGTCACGCTTTTTGGGCCCGGCCGTGTCTGGCCGGGCCCAAAAAGCGCATTACGCGCGTGGCGCGTTGCTCGTGTGCGGTGCGTCTACCAGCGGTACCAGCGGCCCCTTCGGCCGCCGCTGTCCGCGGAGCGGACGACGAAGCCCAGCAGCCACACGACGAGCACGATCACCGCGATCCACCACAGTGCCTTCAGCGCGAAACCGGCACCGAAGAGGATCAGAGCCAGCAGAAGAACCAGAAGCAGGGGAACCATTGCTATCAACCTCCTGGCCACCTCATGCCCTTACATCACGCCTACAAGCACATAAAATGTGTGTTTCTTTCAGCAGGTCAGGGGCATATGCGAGCGCTGCGTGCTGCCATGCATGGTTCCCCCAGCCCTGTCCCTCACGCACCGCAGCAGCAGCTCATGCGGCGCGGGTGCGGCCGGCGCTGGTGTTGCAGCTCATCTGAATGAACGTCGCCCCTGAGCGGAATGGCGAACCGTTCCGCCTGGACAGAGGGAGGGCATGGGAGCTTCCGCGTCTACGGCGCTCCCGCACAGGGGCGAGCGCTTTGCTCGCCGCCGCCGTCCCGACCGTTCTGGCCGCCTCACTGGCCGGCCTCACCCCTGCCCACGCCTCAGCCTCAGCGGGCGCGCCCGCCGTGGCCCGGGACCAGATCGCTCCCCGCGCGGGTTCGTATGCATCTACCCGACATCAACTTCAACGGCCAGCCCTACGTCAAACGCGCCGTCGACGGATCGGTGCGGCACCGTCGGCCTGGTCCAGGACGTCGCGGTACAGACCTCGAGGTAGGCGACGACGACGGTTCGAAGGGCGGTCACCCAGTACAGGAGGCGTACGCGCTCGACTTCGTCGGCGTACTCGCGCAGCTGGGGGCCTGCTACAGAGGGCAGAACTGGCGTTGCTCACCACGGTATCGCCGGGCAACCAGGCCGGGGAGCAGTCCGGAAGAACCCGGCCCGCAACTACGTTCCGTGCTGCCCCTGGCGCGCGTGAGGCCCGATCCGGCTGTCACGCTCCTCCGGCTCCAGGCCCACCGCCTCATAGACACGCGGATTCCACCACGCCGGTACTGCAAGGGCGGCCGCAAGCGCGCCGCTCCACCCACTGCGGGTCGTCCAGGACGGCCTCGGGTTCGGCGACGCCGACGCCCTGGGGGAAGACGTCCTATGGCCGGGAGCAGGTCACCGGCCCCGGCACGTGCTGTGGCACCGGATCAGTAGTGCTCTTCCCTGTAGATGCCGTCGGCGCCAATGCCACGGCTCCAGTCACTGAAGCTCGTGTTCGCCAACTCCATGTTGATCACGAACGAACCAGCTGCGGCGAGCGTAATCCTGAACGCTTCGTCGTCATCGTCGGGCAGATTATTCACGGCAAGCAGCGGGAGCTCCACGGCGGCCAGGGCCCGCTCGTCGGCGATGAGGACGAGGGTACTGTCGGGCCAGTCTCCGTCGTCGCGCCCGATCCGCATCTGGATCTGGCCTGCCGTGAAGCCCGCATAGGCGCGGTTATCGATGACGGTGACCGAGTAGTAGCGCTCCGGGTCTTTTTCGAGGGCCTGGAGCAGGCGCGCCCACGCCTCTGGCTGCTCGAAGGACGTCCGTACCAGGAGCGGACCGGCGGCCTCCTCGATCGTGGAGGGGGGCGTCCCGGGCGCGGTCTCCGAACGCTCGCCTGGAATGACCTGGATGAGGAAGCGAGGCTTCTTGTCCTCCGACGACCGGTCTTTTGCGTGGACGCGGATCAGGTAGGGGCCGACTCCCCCGGTGGCCAGATTCTCTTTGCGTACAGGCTCGTATCCGCTGTCGCACAGGGCGAGGAAGCCGGTCGTGGAGATCACGGTGATCTCTTCTACTTCGTCCCAGCCCTGCTCTGCTCCCGGGTCGTCTCCGGCGTAGAGGGTGACGATGGGGTTCTCCAGGGCGCTTCCGGCGTCGATGTGCAGCCAGTCTTTCTCGGCTGTCAGGAAGCCGCGTCGGCGTGGCGGCTTGTCGGCGTCGGGGTCCATGATGGCCAGGTCCCCCCACTCCTTCATCTTCAACAGCCGGGTGCGTCCCTGAAGGGCCGGCCAGTTGGAACGCTGCATGGAGAACCCCCGTCAATCTTGCGGTGCCTGCCGGATACGTCTGTGGACGGTCAGTGTGACAGGCGTCTTGGGCGCTACTTGATGCGGACGTAGTAGCCGTCGCCGTTGAGGAGGCGCTGGAATCTTGTAGAAGCCGCCGAGGCGAGCGCCGGCGATGCGGTTGTCACTGGCGGAGACAATGCGGGTGCTGCCGCGGGCCGGGTTGCCGCCCTCCTTGCTGGCGGCAACCGGGCACTCGTCGCAGTCGTACTTGCTGGGGTCGGGATTGTGCACGTGCGCGCACATCCTCTTGCGGTGAGCCTTTATAGCCCTCTCGTCGGTGATGCGGTGCAGCGGGGTGGACTCGCCCGGGTGTCCCGTGATCCGGCGCCGTGCATCGAGGATGTGACGGGCGGACTGCGTCACCTTCGAGTCTCTACGGGAGAGGGTGAAGACGGGGGGAAGGAGGCAAAGACACAGCCACACAGCCGTGTTCCAGGATCAGCGTGCGCTCAGCGGCTATGCACGCGAGTTGCGGCTCTGGCTCAACTTCCGTGCAGCGAATGCGAAGAGTTACTGACGTTGTTGCCGTGATGTCGTCAACGCGAGTCCGGTTTCGGTGAGACA
>NZ_JBEZBT010000105.1:0-11656 GCF_040647235.1 Streptomyces sp. NPDC042638 | reverse complement strand
ATCGCATCGACCAGCCGGATCCCGCGCCCCGATTCACCGTCGGGTCCGGCTTCCTCACCGGCCGCCGGTGCTTTCCCGGGCGCGGCTACCGCTGGCGCGCGCGGATCTGCTTCACGGCCTTGCGCACGGCGGGGTGGCGGCGCAGCGCCTCGGCCCGAACCGGGCTGCCGCCGGGCAGGCGCAGGGCGCTCAGCCGGCGCTTCTTGAAGTACTGCGGGTACTCGGCGAGGTGCGCGCCGAGCCAGGCGGCGGCTTCCTCGTGCAGGCCGGGGTGCTTGCGGGACTGCATGCAGTAGCCGACGGTCCGCACGAGCGGGCCGAGCCTCCCGCCGAGCGAGGAGAGCGGGAGCGGGACACCGGTCTCGCCGCGTTCCGCGTCGGGCAGGGCCGCGTCGATGATCGTGAGCGGGATGCGGTTGCTGTTCTCGTACGGCGTGATGCGGTCCAGGAGCATGTCCGTGCCGACCCGCGCGACCGGGATGCCGTAGAAGGCGGCGGCCGTCATCAGCGCGGTGGAGAAGCAGCCGACGACCAGTTGCGGCTTCAGGTGGGCGAAGACGGTCTCGGCGAGCACCGGCTCGCTCAGGACGGTCAGCCGCACCCCGAGTGCCGCGGCCTCCGCCTCCAGCGACTTGTTGTAGACGGACGGGGCGCTGGGGTGGGGTTTGAAGAGGACGGCGCGGTGTCCGGCGCGGGCGGCGGCGCGCAGCATCCGGACGTGGAGTTCCTCCTCCTCGTCCTGCGTGATCAGGTTGATGGCCGACAGGTACTGGCCGAGCAGCACCGCGGTGGGCCGGTCCTCGGCGGGGACGCGGTCGGCGAGGATGCCGGCCCCCTCCTCGCCGATCTGGGCGAGGACCTCGACGATGGACTCGTTCGGCACGGCCACGGGCTCGACGCCGTACTCGGCCAGGAGCATCGGACGCAGGCCGGGTATCAGGTCGAGGTGGAGCACGCGCGCGATGCGGCTGCTCATGTTGTGCGGGATGCGGTTGCGGGTGGGGCCGTAGCTCATCAGGCCGTCCGCGTACACGTGGATCGGGCTGTCGGCGAAGATGTCCGCCACCGCGCGGGAGGGGTTGGCCTGGATCGACTCGCAGGCGATCTCGACCGGCTCGTCACCCAGGTTCCAGGCGAGGCGTACGGCCTTCTCCCACAGCACCAGGTCCTGGCCGCGTGGCGACCAGCCGGCCGGGTGGTGCGGGGCGATGAAGTCGTTCCAGGAGCGGACCTCGTCGAACTCCGGGCGCAGCCGCTCGAATCCGGCCATGCGGTCCAGCGGGGTGCCGACCTCGGGCACGGCGGCGGTGTTGCTGACGACGAGGATGCGGCGGTGCTCGGCGCGGGGGCCGAAGAGCCCGGCGCGCAGGGCGGCGGTGACGGTGGCCGCCGCGTACTGGGTGGCCGAGAAGAATATCTGCGTCGTATCGCGCCGGGGCGTGTCCGCGCCGGTGCCGGTACAGTCCGTGCCGCTCATGCGGCGACTCCCTTCATGCCGCCGCGTATGCGCCGCAGCACGTGTACACGTGCCTCGCCCATGCCGACGAGGGCTTCGTTCAGTTCTTCCTCCGACATCCGTCCCAGCGTCTCACCGGCCAGCTGCCGCAGCCTGGCGGCGACGCTCCGTTCGAACCGGTCCCGGTTCAGGAGCTGGTGGGCGATGACGACGCAGTAGTTGCGCAGCGCCTTCTTGCGCAGTGTGCCGACCTCGGGGTCGTCGGCGAGTTCGCTGAGGACGAGGTCGAAGGAGCGGAAGAAGTCCAGCTGGCGTACGTCGCCGATCTGGGTGAGCGAGGTGGCGACGCCCCGGCGGTAGAAGACGCCGTGCAGGCTGGCGACGGCGTAGGAGTCCGCCCTGCGGTGCAGCTCCCAGATCCAGGGGCGGTCCTCGGCGGTGCGCAGACCGTCGTGGAAGCGCAGCAGGCCGCGGTCGAGCAGGCGCCGGTGGTAGACGCCGGCCCAGGCGTACGGGTAGTCGACCATGGTCGACTCGCCGACGGGGAGGATGGAGCCGCGCGGGTCGAGCGCGATGTGCCGGCGTCCTTCCGGCGCCCGGTGGACGGCGCGCTGGACGCCGGTCACCTGGACGTGGTCGGTGCGGACGAAGTCGACGTCCAGGCGCTCGATCCGGTCCACCAGGTTTGCGAGGTAGCCGGGGGCGAGCCAGTCGTCGCCGTCGAGGAAGGTGAGGTAGCGGCCCTCGGCCGCGTCGATGCCGGTGTTGCGCGCGGTGGCCAGTCCACCGTTCTGCTCGTGCCGGATCACCCTGCTGTTCGGCAGCCGTTTGGTCAGTTCCAGCAACGCCTCATACGTCTTGTCCTTGGTCGACCGGTCCTCGATGAGCAGGAACTCGAAGTCGTCCCGGGCGTTGTTGACAAGACTGGCGACCGTCTCCGATATATAGGCCTCGATGTTGAAGCAAGGGATGATCACCGACAGTTTCGGGGAGCGGTTGGTCACACGTACACCCGGGCTCTCTCAGGCAGGTCGTCTCAAGGGGCAGGTCGCTGCGACCGTAGAAAGTGTTCGACGCCGGGCAGCGACCCCCACCGGAACACGGGGTGAACGAGAGGTGGCGGCATGAGGTCGACCCCCGGGGTACACCCGCACGTCACCGGTCGAACGCCCGCCGAGGGAGTCCGCGCCCGCTTTCAGCCGATTCCGTACCGCGCCGCGATGCCCGCGACCACCAGCTCCAGCCCCTCCTCGAACTGCTCGTCGTAGCCGTCGAAGAGCAGCTTCCCGGCCTCGGCGGCCAGCGGGTACCCGGCCATCCGCCGGGCGCGCTCCCCGACGTCGTACCCCTCCCGGCGTTCGTCCGGGAGCGGCCGGACCCCTTGCTCCTCGGTGACGAAGCCGAGGGTGTACAGGTGCGCGGCGCGGGCCGCCTGGACGGCCTGGGTGAGCGTGAAGCCGGCCTCCGTCAGCAGGCGCAGGGTCGCCTCCAGCCCGTCGGCGTGGTCCGTGCCCGTGAAGCGTGAGCCGCTGTAGACCTTGGCGCCGTCGCGGTAGCCGAGCAGCGTGGCCCGCAGTCCGCGGTTGGCCAGCAGCAGCCGCTCCCGCCAGGTGTCGGCGGGGTCGGGCGCGGTGCCGGCGGCCATCCGCCGGTTCAGCTCCGTCGCCATCTCGTCCAGCAGCGCCTGCTTGTCCTTGAAGTGCCAGTACAGGGCGGGCGCCTTGACGCCCAGTTCCTTCGCGATGGCGCGCAGGGTGAGGCCGTCGAGGCCGACCTCGTTCAGCAGCCGCAGCGCTGTGTCCGCGACCCGTTTGCGGTCCAGGGGCGCGCGTCGTTCCGTCTCCACGCTTGACAGCTTAACAGCGTTAAGGGAACTCTCGTCGGCGACGGCACTTAACGACGTTAAGGGGAATTACGATGGATGTCCTTATCGTGGGCGCGGGTCCGACGGGTCTCACCCTCGGCATCGACCTCGCCCGGCGCGGAGTGGACGCGCTGGTGGTGGAGCGGGCCGAGGGGCTGTTCCCGGGCTCGCGCGGCAAGGGGATCCAGCCCCGCACCCAGGAGGTCTTCGACGATCTCGGTGTGCTCCAGGAGATCCGGGAGGCCGGTGGCCCCTACCCCGCGCGGATGATCTGGAAGGACGGCGAGCGGGCCGGCGAGCTGCCGATGTTCGAGAAGGTGGCGGCGGACGAGGGTGCGCCGTACACCGAGCCGCTGATGGTCGCGCAGTGGCGGACCCAGGAGATCCTGCACGCGCGGCTGGCCGGGCTGGGCGGGCGGGTCGCCTTCGGGCGCGAGGTGGCGGGCCTGGAGCAGGACGCGGAGGGCGTGACCGTGCGGTTCGCCGACGGCACGACCGCCCGCGCGCGCCACGTCGTGGCGGCCGACGGCGGCCGGTCGGCCGTCCGGCGGGCGCTGGGCGTCGGCATGGCCGGGGAGACGGTCGACCCCGCGCCGTTCCTGGTGGCGGACGTGCGGGTGCGCGGGCTCGACCGGGACCACTGGCACACGTTCCCCAGGGACGACGGCAGCGGTGTCGCACTGTGCCCACTGGCCGGCACCGACGACTTCCAGCTGCAGGCACGCCTCCCGGAGGGCAGGGAACCCGACCTGTCCCTGGCCGGCGTCCGCGAGCTGGTCGCCGGCTACACCCACCTCGACGCCGAGGACGTCACCGAGCTGCGCTGGGCCTCGGACTTCCGGCCGCGCGCCGCGCTGGCGGACCGCTTCCGCGCCGGCCGGGTCTTCCTCGCCGGGGACGCGGCGCACGTGCACTCACCGGCCGGCGGGCAGGGCCTGAACACCAGCGTGCAGGACGCCTACAACCTGGGCTGGAAGCTCGGCGCGGTGCTGCGCGACGGGGCCCCTGAGGCCCTGCTGGACACCTACGAGGAGGAGCGGCGCCCCAATGCCGCGGCCATGCTGGGCCTGACGACCGGCGTCCACCACGGCGAGGTGACGCGGGGCAGGGCGACGGTGCAGCTCGGGCTGGGGTACCCGGACTCGCCCCTGAGCACCGAGACGCGCACCGACCCGGCCGGGGTACGGGCGGGCGACCGCGCACCCGACGGCACGGTGGACGGCGTACGGCTCTTCGACGCGTTCCGCGGGCCGCACTGGACGCTGCTGGGCGCGGCGGCACCGACCCCGGGCGTCAGGGCGCTCCCGGCGGCCCCGGAGTCCTACGGGCCCGGTGTCTTCCTGGTCCGCCCGGACGGTTACGTCGGCTGGGCGGGCGAGACGGCGGCCGGTGCGGACGCGTACCTCGCCCGGGTCAGCCTGCGCTGAGCGGTACGCCCAGGGTCTGTCCGACAGGCCCTAGGTGTATTGACCCGCAGCGTTGTTCACACGGCTGATCGGTGGGTGGCCTCCGAGTGCGGTGTGGCCGCGGTGGTGGTTGTAGGTGTGCAGGAAGTCTGTCAGGGCTTCGGTGCGTTCGTCGTTGCTGGTGTAGGGCCGTAGGTAGGCCCATTCGTCGAGCAGGGTGCGGTTGAAGCGTTCGACCTTGCCGTTGGTCTGGGGCCGGTAAGCGCGGGTGAGCTTGCCGGTCGCGCCGAGATCGGCCAGGGCCTGCCGCCAGGCAAAGCTCTTGCGGTAGGGCCAGGCGTTGTCGGTCAGGACCCGCTCGATGCGGTCGATGCCGCAGGCGGCGAAGAAGGCCGCGGCCCGACGCAGGAAGCCGGCGCAGGTGGCGGCCTTCTCGTCGTCGTGGATCTCGCTGTAGGCCAGGCGGCTGTGGTCGTCGACGGCGGAGTGGACGTAGTCGAAGCCCACGCTGCTTCGCCGGGCGCGGCCGGCCTGTCGGCCCAGCACCTTGTGGCCGCCGCCGTCGGGATCCGGCCGAGCTTCTTGACGTCCACGTGGACGAGTTCGCCGGGCCGGTCGCGTTCGTAGCGGCGGATCACCTCGCCGGTGGTCCGGTCCATGAACGCCAGCCGGTTCAGGCGGTGCCGGACCAGGATGCGGTGCACGGTGGAGGCGGGCAGGCCCAGGATCGGGCCGAGTCGTGCGGGACCGAGTTTGCGGTCTTGTCGCAGCCGGCAGACTCGGGTCTCCACGGCCGCCGGAGTTCGATGCGGTGTTGTGCGGGGCCGGCTGGAGCGGTCGGCAAGGCCCGCCTCGCCCTCGGCTCGCCAGCGGCGGACCCACTTGTGAGCCGTGGCGCGGGAGACGCCCATTTCGGCGGCCACATGAGCGACGGGGCGGCCGGCGCAGACACGCTCGACCAGCAGCCGCCTGCCGTGAACGGTCAGCCGGGCATTACGGTGGGACACGAAGACCTCCGTGCGGTGCAGTCCTAGACAGCTCCACCACACCGGAGGTCTTCGCCATGATCAAGCACCGGCGAGTGTCAACAACGCTCGTGATCAATACACCTAGGCACCGGCCAGCGACAGCTTCACCGCGAAGCCGAGGAACAGCGCGCCGGCCGCCGAGGTGGCCGTCGCCGACAGCCGCTTGCGGCGCCGGAAGGCGGCGGCGAGCCGGGTGCCGCCGAAGATCAGCGCGCTGAGGTAGAGGAAGCTGGCGAGCTGGGCGAAGGCGCCGAGAACGACGAAGGACAGGGCCGGGTAGGCGTAGCCCGGGTCCACGAACTGCACGAAGAAGGCGACGAAGAACAGGATCGCCTTGGGGTTGAACAGGCTGACGACGAGCGCACGGCGGAACGGACGCTCGTCGGCTTCCGTAGCCTGCGCGGCGTCCTCCACGGAGGGCTCCCGCCGGGTCCGCCACATCGCCCACGCCGCCCGCATCATCCCGATCGCCAGCCAGGTCAGATATCCGGCGCCGGCGTACTTCACGATCCCGAACAGCAGGGCGTTGGCCTGCAGCAGGGAGGCGACCCCGGCCGCGGACAGTGTCATCAGCACGGTGTCCCCGCACCACACACCGGCGGCGGCGGTGTAGCCGGGCCGCACTCCGCGGCGGGCGGCGACGGAGAGGACGTAGAGGGAGTTGGGACCGGGCAGCAGGACGATCAGGACCAGGCCTGCCAGGTAAGTGGGGAGATCGATGACGCCGAACATGAGAGGGAGTGTCGCACGGGAGTACGACAACGGGCCGGGCCCGTCCGGCAGGCGGTCGGCAGGCACAGTCGGTCGGCGGTCAGTCAGAACGTGTCGTTCGGGACATGGCTCCCCCAGACCTCCCGCAGCGCCCCGCACACCTCCCCCACCGTCGCCCGCAGCCGCAGGGCCTCCTTCATCGGATACAGCACGTTGTCCTGCCCCTCGGCCGCCTTCCGCAGCGCGTCCAGAGCCGAGTCCACCGCCCCCTGGTCCCGCTCGGCCCGCAGCCGGGCCAGCCGTTCCGCCTGCCGGGCCTCGATCGCCGGGTCCACGCGCAGCGGCGCGTACGGCTCCTCCTCGTCCAGCCGGAAGCGGTTGACGCCGACCACCACCCGTTCACCGGAGTCGGTCTCCCGCGCGATGCGGTAGGCGTTCCGTTCGATCTCGGACTTCTGGAAGCCCCGCTCGATCGCCGCCACCGCGCCGCCCAGGTCCTCGATCCTGCGCATGAGGCCGACGGCCGCCTCCTCCACGTCGTCCGTCATCCGCTCGACCGCGTAGGAACCGGCGAAGGGGTCCACCGTCGCCGGTGCGTCCGTCTCGTGGGCGAGGACCTGCTGGGTGCGCAGCGCCAGCCGCGCGCTCTTGTCCGTCGGCAGCGCCATCGCCTCGTCGAAGGAGTTGGTGTGCAGGGACTGGGTGCCGCCGAGGACCGCCGCCAGGGCCTGGACGGTGACCCGGACCAGGTTCACCTCCGGCTGCTGCGCGGTCAGTTGCACGCCGGCCGTCTGGGTGTGGAAGCGCAGCATCAGCGACTTGGGGTTGCGGGCGCCGAACTCCTCCCTCATCACCCGCGCCCAGATCCGCCGCGCCGCACGGAACTTGGCGACCTCCTCCAGCAGGGTCGTACGCGCCACGAAGAAGAAGGACAGGCGCGGGGCGAAGTCGTCCACGTCCATGCCGGCCGCCACCGCGGTACGGACGTACTCGATGCCGTCGGCCAGGGTGAAGGCGATCTCCTGCGCGGGGGACGCGCCCGCCTCCGCCATGTGGTATCCGGAGATCGAGATCGTGTTCCACTTCGGGATCTCGGCCGCGCAGTACTTGAAGATGTCCGCCGTCAGGCGCAGCGAGGGCTTGGGCGGGAAGATGTACGTGCCCCGCGCGATGTACTCCTTCAGGACGTCGTTCTGGACGGTGCCGGTCAGCCGGTCCGCGGGGACGCCCTGTTCCTCGGCCACGAGTTGGTAGAGCAGGAGCAGCAGGGCGGCCGGCGCGTTGATCGTCATGGACGTGGAGACCTGGTCCAGCGGGATGCCGTCGAACAGCAGGCGCATGTCCTCGATCGAGTCGATCGCGACGCCCACCCTGCCGACCTCGCCGTGGGCCAGGGGGGCGTCGGAGTCGTGGCCCATCTGGGTCGGCAGGTCGAAGGCGACGGACAGGCCGGTGGTGCCGTGGGCGATCAGCTGCCGGTAGCGGGCGTTGGACTCGGCCGCCGTGCCGAAGCCGGCGTACTGGCGCATGGTCCAGGGGCGGCCGGTGTACATGGTCGGGTACACCCCGCGGGTGAACGGGTACGCGCCCGGCTCGCCCAGCTTCCGGTCCGGGTCCCAGCCGGTCAGGTCGGCCGGCCCGTAGACCGGCTCGATCGGCAGGCCCGACTCCGACTCACGTGCCATGGGTGCCTCCGAGTTACGTCCCGTACCCCACACCATGCCCCGTAGTTCGGCGCCGGTCACGCGGGGAAGCATCCTCGGCATGAGGATCCCGGGGACACCCGCCGCCCTGCTCGCCCCGGCCGTCGCCGCGGCCACCGCTCTCGCCGCGCTCTGCGGATGCACCGTGCAGCCGCAGAACGCCGACGGCAAGCGCGGCCTGCCGGTGCACATCGGGCTGCCGCGGAGCAGGGCTTCCGGGTACGCCGGGACGGCACCCGGCGCGCAGCCGGTGCCGCGGGCGCTGTGGTCGCGCGGGGACAGCGGGCCGGCCGTGCGGGAACTCCAGGCACGACTGCGCCAGGTGGCCTGGCTGACCGCGGGGCCGACGGGGTCGTACGACGGTCCGACCGAACAGGCGGTCAAGGGCTTCCAGGGAAGGCGCGGGCTGCCGCCGACCGGCGCGACGGACGCCGAGACCTGGCGGCGGCTGGTGGCGATGACGCGTACGCCGGGCCGGTGGGAGCTGTATCCGACGGCCGGCCGGCCGGCCGCGGCAGCGGATCCGCGCTGTCTGACCGGGCGGGTGCTGTGCATCGGCAAGACCGGCCGGACGCTGCGCTGGATGGTCGACGGGCGGACCCTGGCCACGATGTCCGTGCGCTTCGGCACCCAGTACTCCCCGACCCGCGAGGGTGTCTTCACCGTCTACTGGAAGTCACGGCACCATGTGTCGACCCTGTACAACGCGCCGATGCCGTACGCGTTGTTCTTCAGTGGCGGCCAGGCGGTGCACTACTCGTACGACTTCGCGGCACGCGGCTACGCGGGCGGCTCGCACGGGTGCGTGAACGTCCGGGACGAGGCGGCGATGGCCCGGCTCTTCGCCCAGGTGCGGGTCGGCGACAAGGTCGTCGTCCACCGGTGAGCCGCGGCTGCCCGGGCGGGGTGTGCGGGGCACGCCACGGAGCGTTGCGGGGCGCGGGCGGGACCGGGGGAACGTGTCCGCCCGCGCCAGGTGCACGAGCCTTGGGGTACGGGGGGAACCCCGGCTCAGTGCGACGGCCGATGACCAGTCGGCTCACTCAGTACTGCGTCACCGGCTCCAGAAACGTCACACCTCACGGGGAAAAACTTTCCCCCGGATAGAGCACCAGACAAAAGCGCAGGTCACAGCGTTGCACAGCGAAGGGGGCAGCGGAGGCGCTGGTCAGAGCGCGGTGTACGACGGGCTCGGCGACGGGGCCGGCCGCGTACCCGGTCCGCCCGGGCGGACGGGGTACGGAGCGAGGGAGGAGGGGACGGGAAGGGGGGCGGGCAGGACGCCGCCGACGTGCCGGCCGCCGCCGCCCCCGTGACCGTGGTCATGGCCGTGGGCGTCGTCGCCCTTGCCGTTTCCCTCGCCCTTGCCGTTCTTGCCGCCCTTGCCCGGCCGCTTGTCCCGGTCGTGCCCCTTGCCGGTGTCCCCGCCGGCACCGCCGTTCGCGCCGCCGGAGACGGTGTCGCCCGCGGCCAGCAGGACCTTGCAGTACCTGTCCACGCGGGCGGGGCCGCCCGCCAGGTGCTCCAGGGCGCCCTTGCGGCCGGCGTCCAGGTCGGTGCCGTCCCGCAGGGCGCGGCAGGCCGCGGCGACGCCGGGCCACGCGGTGCCGGACGTCGCGGAGGGGGATCCGGAGCCGGGAGCGGCGCTCCCGGCCGTGCCGTCGTCCTTCCCGGCGGCCTCGCCGGAACCGGCGTCGGGGCGCTCCTCCACTCGTCCGCCGGGCAGGCCCGTGCCCGTCCCGCCACCCGGTGTGACCTGCGGTGAGGGCGAGGCGAGCGGCTGTCCGGTGGTCGTATCGGCCGAGACGGAGACGCCGGGCCGGGGGTGATCGTCGCCGAACGGTGGGGGCAGCACTCCGCTGCCGGCGGCCACGGCCACCCCGCCGAGCGTGCCCACGGTCAGCGCGGCGGCGAGCGCCAGACGTGCCGGACGGGCCCAGCCGGGGCGCCGGGGCCGGATTCCGGTACGGACCGGGGCACCGATGCGCACCAGACCCGCGTCGGTGCCGGGCGCTGGGGTGCGGGCGGCGGCGGGGGCGTGGGCGGCGGCGGTGCGCTCCGCGGCGGCGGCCTCCGCGGCCTTGCGGAACGCGGCCAGCGCGGCCTGCTCGCCGGGGAGTTCACCGGCGGCGGGGGCGGCCTGCGCGGACAGCGCGCCGAGCGCCCGGGAAAGGCGTTCGGCCTGGTCACGGGCAGCGGGGTCGACGGCTTCCAGCGACTCACCGCGCAGTAGACGTTCCGCCGTCTCACGGTTCAGCCACTTGTACTGCTCGTCGGCCATCACATGTCCTTCTGCGTCCGCGCACGCGTATGCGTCACAGTTGCGGACGTCACCGAGCCGCGGCGCGGTTCTCGCTGTGGCGGGAGTGCGTCGAGTCCGCCCGCCGATTCCGGATCCGCGCCGATCAGCTCCGCGAGCCGCTTCAGGCCGCGGTGCGCGGCGGTACGGACGGCCCCCGCGCGTTTGCCGAGCGTCTCGGCGGCGGTCTTGGCGTCCAGGCCCACGACCACGCGCAGGACGACCGCCTCGGCCTGGTCCTGCGGGAGCCGGGCGATCAGGGAGAGGGTCTGGTCGGTGGTCAGGGCCTCGATGGCCTCGCCCGCCGTGTCGGACTCGGCGGCCCTGCCGGTCAGCTCCGTCTCGTCGCCGCCTATCGCGGGGCGGCGTCCGCGCATGCGTATGTGGTCCAGGGCGCGGTTGCGGGCTATCCGGGCGGCCCAGCCGCGGAACCGGTCGGCGTCACCGCTGAACCGGTCGAGGTCCCGGGCGATCTGCAGCCAGGCCTCGGACGCGACGTCCTCGGCGTCCGGGTCGCCGACCAGCGTGCGTACGTATCCGAGCAGCCGCGGGTGCACCGCGCGATACACCGTACGGAACGCGGTCTCGTCCCCGCCCTGTGCCGCACACACCGCGGTGGTCAGCTCCGCGTCGTCCCCCAGCACCGCACTCCCTTTACGCCTGTCTTCGGTCGGCGCGAAAGGCACGTTACGGCGTTAAACCGCTGCTCGTCCATGTCCGTAGAAGATGCAACTAACTCGTGACCGGGTTCGGATGTGCACAGGGTGATGTCAACACGTGGCCAGGTGTGACAGAAACCGCACTCACGGCGCTGAAGAAGGTACGGGCCGTGCGCGGCCCGTCCGCGCGACGGCCGGGGCCTCTCCTGTGGGGGGTGGCGGCCCCGGCCGTTGCTGCATCGCCTCTCGCTCCGGCCTGCGGTCGTGAACGCCAGCGTGATCCCACCTTGTCCACTGCCGCGTTCGACCAGACGACCGGCGTGGGCACTTACCTCGCCATGGAGCCCGGCCGCCCCGGCTGCCGGCGGCCTTCACCTTCAACGGGAGCCGCGAGCGCCGGCGGGAGGACCGTCCGCGGCGGGCGCCGGGCGCGGCCCGGACGCCCGGGCCGCCAGTCGTCCCGGGCGCGGGTCCACAGGTCGAGCTTGCCGCAGACCCAGGAGGTCAGCAGCAGCATCAGCGCGTTCACC
>NZ_JBEZBT010000104.1:0-12217 GCF_040647235.1 Streptomyces sp. NPDC042638 | reverse complement strand
GCTCGGAGATCTCCTGCAAGCAGCCGACTGATCACGACATCACACAAACCCTAGGGCTGTGGGTCTGAGCTGCCCTGCTCGATCTGGTGGATCAGCCGCTTGAGTTGGATCACTTCGTCGCGGAGGGCCTGGGCGCCTGCGGGGGTGAGGGAGAGCCAGGTGCGGGCGCGTTTGCCCTCGTAGCCCTTCTCGATGTCGATCAGTCCGGCCTTCTCCAGGGTGGCCAGGTGCTGGCTGAGGTTTCCGGCGGTGAGGCCGAGCGTTGTCCGCAGGAAGCCGAACTCGACACGGCGGGCCTGGTGGGCGACGGTGAGAATGCCGAGGCGGACGCGCTGATGGACAACGTCGTCCAGGCCGTTGACGGGGTGCTGGTCGGTCTGCTCGCTCATGAGCGGGCGCGCTTAGCGGGCAGCTCGGCCAGGACGAAGCCGAGGGCGCCGAGCAGGAGGAGGATGCCTTGGACGCCGTAGTGGGGCAGGGATGACCAGGGCGAGGTGTAGGAGATCCCGGCCCAGCCGTCGGTGAGCGGCACCAGATCGATGGCCAGGTACACGGCGGTGAGCAGCAGCAGGGCGCGGCTGCGTTCCACCCAGCACAGCACCAGCAGCGGTAGCCCGATGGTTGTGGCGTTCCCGACGATGCGGTGGAGGAGCACCGCCGCCCTTGAGGCGGGGTCGAGGTGCAGGCCCCAGAGGTCGAGCGGCTGGCCGGGCTTCGGCATCCCGTGGCGGACGGCCCAGAGCGTGGTGGCGGTCACCAGGCCGCCGAGGACGATCCCGGTGAGGATGTAGGGCCGGACCGGAGTTCCTACGCCGCGGTTGCGGGAGCGGCGGATGGAGAAGAACGCCGTCGCGGCGTAGGCCAGGGCTAGCCCGACGGGCCAGTAGACCGGCGAGCCCTGCGTGACCGCAGTGCATCCGGTGCCTGCCGCGGGGTCGCCGGCGGGGCAGGGAACGGATTCGATCCTGAAAGTGAGACGACTCGCCACGATTGCGCCCAGCGTGAGCACGCCGAACAGCAGGAGGGGGAACCAGGCGCCGCGCTGGGCGGCACGGACCCGCCGGGTCAGGTCACCGAGACCGGCGAGGACTTCATGAGGCGTGCCTTGCGAGGGCACCGATGCGTCTGTCACGCAGTCAGTTTTGCATTACAAACTAGTTGTTGCAAGAAGCGTCCGTGCAGTCGCTTCGACCTCTGTCTGCTGACCCTGGAGGTCAACGAGGGCGCCGTCGAGGGGAGGTCAAACGAGGGCGCCGTCGAGGTGAGCGTGTGGGACAGCAGGGCCACCCTGCCCGCGATCGGGGCGATGGATCCCGGCCGCGTCGGGCAGCACGGCTTGGAGATCGTCCTGGCCGTATGCCAGACCTTCTGTGTCCACCGCGAACCGGTGGGCAGGCGCGTCACCTCGGCGATCGAGTTGGCCGACGACCCGGCCGGCAGCCCACCTGCCCCACACCCGACCGGACGAACGCTCTCCCGAGGTTGGTCCCGAACCCGTCGGCTACTCCGCCAGTGCGCGCCAAGTCTCCCTCCGGTTCCCTGCGATTCCACCTCGAGAATCCGCGAACCCGTCGGCTTGTGGCGGATCAGGCTCGGCTTACGCTTCGAGCGGTTCGCTCTCGAATGGTCACTCGAACTTCATCGCTCAAGGCGGGAAGCGCCGGACGTGGAGGCGGCCTTCATCTGATCATGTGCTTCGACCAAGGTGCACGTGACCAACGCGCCGTGCTCGCGGGACCGGTTGTTCTGCCACGTCTACGGCCGTGCGAAGACCGCCTCCCAGGTCATTCCCGGCTGGCCGTACTCGTTCGTCGCGGCGCTGGAGATGGGCTCCACGTCCTGGACGCAGATCCTGGACGCCGTCCGCCTCGGGCCCGCCGACGACGCCACCGCAGTCCCCGCCGCCCAGCTCCGCGACCTCGTCGAACGACTCATCACAGCGGGCCAGTGGCAGCCCGGCGAGCCGGACATCGTCATCGTCACCGATGCCGGATACCTGCTGACCTCGGTGATGTCCGACGCGCGGCGTCAGGGGGCCGTACCGTCAAGCGGGGAGGCGTCGGTGGCGGCGGCGAGGCGGATACGGGTGACGGCATCCTGGGCCGCCCTGTTGAAGGAGTGGATGCGGGCTGCGGTGGCCGTGGTGGGGGAGGCGAGCCAGGTGGAGATCCACTCCAGGGGCGGTGCGTCGCTGAAGGGGATGTAGGTGACATCGGAGCGGGAGTAGTAGCGCACGGCCTGGGCGCCCACCACGAAGGCGCCCTGGCCGGCACCGATCAGGAGCAGCGCCTCGTGGAAGGTCCCGAAGTCCGGACCGCGTTCGATGGGCTTGCCGGCGGGGGTCAGCAGGGGTGTGCGTGCTGTGCGCCAGTAGTCGGGAACTGTCCGGGCCGCCTGCAAAAGCCTGACCTCGGCGAGATCCTCCAGGGTCACGGCCTTCCGGTGGGCCAGGGGGTGACGGGAGGACACCGCGAGCATCCGGGGTTCGCTGAACAGCACCGGGCCGTTGACCATCCCCGGCTCCCGGTGGGGCAGGGACACGATCAGCACCTCCACGTCACCCTCGCGCAGCCGGGGGAACGCGTCGATGATCTGCAGTTCCCTGGGCAGGACGCGGGAACCGGGGTTGCGCCGGGCGTACACCTGGGCGGTCTCGAAGACGAGCTGGCCCGACGCGGCGCCGACGAAGCCGACCCGCAGGACACTGTCGACACCCCGCGCGGTGTTGATCGCTCTCTCCAGCGCGGCCTCGATCTGCCGACAGGCCGGAAGTAGATCGTCGTGAAGCTGCCGCCCGGCCGCGGTGAGGCGGACCTGACGGCTGGTGCGCTCGAACAGCGCTGTCCCCACACGGCGTTCCAGCTTCTTGATGGTCTGGCTGATCCGTCCGGTCGTCAGGTGCAGGCGTTCGGCGGTCCGGCCGAAGTGCAACTCCTCGGCCAGCGTCAAGAACGCCTCCAATTCCAGCCGCTCCAGCACTCTTCCCCCGATCATTGAGCCTGGCTAAACAAGCGTTTCACTATGGCACCTTGTTGACGTCCCCACCACGTTGCAGGGTTGATCCGCAAGCAAGTTGACCGCCTTCGCCCCAAGGACAACGACATGCGCTCCCTGCCACACACTCCTACGCCGGCGTTCGCCATCACCGCCCCGGTCAGCACGCCGACGCCCGCCCGTGGCCGTGGCCCGCCGTCGTCCGCGCCCGGCACCCGCGCTGAGCACACCGGACATCACGCGAAGCGCAACCGCAGCCCGCACGGGCCCCGGCACAGCCGGGGCCCCGGCACACGCACACGCACACGGCTTGAGACGAGTCGTCTCGGCCATTTGGGAGATCCAATGACCCGCACGACCACCTCGGACCGCCTCTGGTTCGTCACCGGCGCCTCCAGCGGCATCGGCCTCGCCCTCACCCGCGCCGCCCTGGCCGCAGGCGACCGGGTCATCGGGGCGGCCCGCCGGACCGAGCCGCTCACCGCGCTCCTCGCCGAGCACCCCGGACGACTTCACGCCCTGCCCCTCGACGTCACCGACCGCAGCGCGGTGTTCGCCGCCGTGGACCGGGCCGCCCAGGAGCACGGCCGGCTCGACGTGGTCGTCAACAACGCCGGCATCATGTGCAGCGGCACCGTCGAGGAATTCACCGAGACCGGCGCCCGCGCCCAGCTGGAAACCAACTTCTTCGGCGCGCTCTGGGTCACCCAGGCCGTCCTGCCCCACCTGCGCCGCCAGGGCGGAGGCCGGCTCATACAGATCAGCAGCATCGGCGGCGTCATCGGTTTCGCAACCACCGGGCTGTACAGCGCGAGCAAGTGGGCGCTGGAGGGAATGTCCGAGGCACTCGCCCAGGAGGCCGCACCCTTCGGCATCAAGGTCAGCATCGTCGAACCCGGCGGATACACCACCGGCCTGTACAAGTCCATGCGCACCGAACCCGCCCACCCGGCCTACGAACCCCTGCACACCGCGCTCGCCGAGATGTGGGGCGACGCCGAGGACGCCGACCCGGCCGCAGCAGCAAAGGCCCTGCTCGCCCTCGCCGACAGCGACGAGCCGCCGTTGCGGCTGATCCTCGGCAGCGCCATGTACGACGTCGCCCAGCAGGCCGCCGACAGCCGCAAAGCGATCTGGGCCTCCTGGGAGGAAGCCAGCCGCGCCGCAGGCTGACACCCCGCAGCCTGCGCCCGTCCTGTTCACCTGACGTGTCCCCACCGCCGCGGGGACGCCGCCGTCCGCACGCCGGGCGGGTCGCCGCCTTCACCTGACGTGCCCGCACCGCCGCCGGGACGCCGCCACCCGTGCGCCGGCCGGGTCGCCGCCTTCACCTGACGTGCCCGCACCGCCGCCGGGACGCCCCCCCCGCACGCCCGCCGGAAACCAGCTCACGCCCGCAGCCGCCCCCCGGTCCCGCGCACGCCCCCGCCCCGGGGCCCACGCACGCCCCCCGCCACACAGGCACCCCCGCCTGCGCCCCCTCAGGCTCCCCACCCCCGGCGCCATCCTTTCTGTCTCCCGCGACCTGGAGAAGACCATGAACACCCGGAGAAGACCATGAACACCCCTGCCCCTCCGTCGGTACCGGGCATTCGGACAGCCACCTGGCTCACCGCCCTGGCCCCGGCCATCTGGGGCTCCACCTACCTCGTCACCACCCAACTCCTGCCACCGGACAGGCCCTTGCTGGCCGCGGTGCTGCGGGCCCTGCCCGCCGGGCTGCTCCTGCTGCTCATCACCCGGCGACTGCCGCGGGGCGACTGGTGGTGGAAGTCCGCGGTCCTGGGCGCGTTGAACATCGGCGTCTTCTTCGCCCTGCTCTTCATCGCCGCCTACCGGCTGCCGGGCGGAGTCGCCGCCACCGTCGGGTCCGTCCAGCCGCTGCTGGTGGCGGGTCTGTCCGCCGCCCTGCTCGGCCAGCGTCTGACCCTACGGACCCTGCTGGCCTGCGTGACAGGCATCGCGGGCATCGCCATGCTGGTGCTCCGCGCCGACGCCCGCCTGGACGCCCTCGGGATCGCCGCCGCCCTCGGCGGTGCGGTCGTCATGGCGACCGGAGTCGTCCTCAGCAAGCGCTGGACCTCCCCGGCTCCGCTGCTGGCGACCACCGGATGGCAACTGGTCGCCGGCGGCCTGCTCCTGCTGCCGGTGGCCCTGTTCGTCGAAGGGCCCCCGCCGGCCACCCTAAGCACCGGAAACCTGATCGGCTACGCCTACCTGAGCGTGATCGGCGCCGCGCTCGCCTACACCCTGTGGTTCCGCGGCATCAGAACACTCTCCCCGACCAAGGTCACCTTCCTCGGCCTGCTCAGCCCCCTGGTCGCCGCCAGTCTCGGGTGGCTCGCCCTGGGACAACAGCTCACCCTGCCGCAGATGCTGGGCGGCGCACTCACCCTGGCCGCCGTGACACTCGCCCAGCTTCACCCCTCCCGCCCCGTCCCGTCCCGTGCACCGGCCACACGC
Source organism: Streptomyces sp. NPDC042638 (assembly GCF_040647235.1). NCBI lineage: Bacteria > Bacillati > Actinomycetota > Actinomycetes > Kitasatosporales > Streptomycetaceae > Streptomyces > Streptomyces sp. NPDC042638. The sequence goes on along the minus strand of NZ_JBEZBT010000104.1, from coordinate 6,760 downwards.
CCCGCGCCCCCGGTCCCGGCCGGCCAGACCAGAATCCACTGAGGAGAACCGCATCATGCGCATCACCGTCTTCGGAGCCGGCGGAGCCGCCGGCAGCCGGATCGTCGCCGAAGCCATCGACCGCAACCACCAGGTCACCGCCGTCGCCCGGGACGCGACCCGCTTCGCGGCCCTCCATCCCGGCGCCCGACACGTCATCGGGGACGCCCTGAACCCCGACACCGTCGCCGCGCTGAGCAGCGGGCAGGACCTGGTGATCAGTGCCACCCGGCCGGCGCCCGGGCAGGAACAGGACCTCCCGGACACCGCCCGCGCCTTGCTGGCCGGCCTCTCCCGCACCGGCGTCCGGCTGATCCTGCTCGGAGGCGCCGGGAGCCTGCGCCTGCCGGGGGAGGGGGAACGCACGGTGGTACAAGACCCAGACTTCCCAGCCGACTGGCGGCCGATCGCCCTGGCCTGCAACGAGCAACTGGCGGTCTGTCAGGCCGACGGGCACGTCGACTGGGCCTACCTCAGCCCGGCCGCCCTCCTGGAACCGGGCAGACGCACCGGCACCTACCGGGTCGGCACCGACGAACTCCTGGTGGACGCCGACGGCAACTCCACCATCTCCATGGAAGACCTCGCCGTGGCCGTACTGGACGAGGCAGAACACCCCACACACCACCGCACACGCTTCACCGTCGGCTACTGAGCCCTCCCAACGCTTCCGCTCACCGACGAGGACGGCGGCGGAGCCCGCCGACATCCCAGGCCGGCCTGGCCTCCGCGACCCCCTCCTCCCGCGTCCGCGGCGCCGCGCACCCCCGCGACTCGACGCGGCACCGCGGGGAGCGGCCCACCGGCGCTGACGCAAAGGACAGCCCCCGGCCGGGCACCGACCTGCCGTGCCCTGCGCTGCGCCCGCCGTCCAGCCCACCACCGACGGCCTCCCCTTCAGCGGTGGGCACGCCAGCGGCGACGCCGACCCCACCGCCTTCGTCCACGACGACCACGACCACCTGCTCAGGAGAACCCCGTGACCTTCACCGCCACCGTCTTCATCGGCACCAGCCTCGACGGTTACATCGCCCGCCCGGACGACGACATCGAATGGCTGACCTGGCGCGGCGAACGCGCAGGCGACCTGGGCTTCTTCGAGTTCCTCGACTCGGTCGACGCCGTGGTCATGGGCCGCAACACCTACGACAAGGTTGTCGGCTTCGGCGAGGAGAACTGGCACTTCGGTGACCGCCACGTCGGCGTCCTGAGCACCACCCTCCCCAAGGACGCCGACCCGCGCATCACCGTCTACCGCGACATGGACGGCCTGGTCGCCGACCTCGACAAGCGCGGGATCAAACACGTCTACCCCGACGGCGGACGCCTGATCCAGAGCTTCATCCGCGCCGGACGTGTCCAGCAGTTCATCATCAGCGTCGCCCCGGTCCTGATCGGCGCCGGCCACCGGCTCTTCGGCGAACTGCCGACGGACGTCCCGTTGCGCTTGGACTCGGCCGCCGACGTCGGCGGCGGCTTCGCGCAACTGCGCTACACCGTGGAAAAGTAACGGCACGCCCGGGGCAACCACCCCCGCAGAGCACGGCAACTGCCGGCCCAGTGAGCCTGTGGTAGCCGTCGACAGCAGGCGGCCGGTACTGAATAGACCCCGACAACAACAGATGCGACACCTACGCCCAGATACCTGAAGTCCTGAGCCGTCGCCGCCCCACCACGGCCCGAACTGCCCTTGGAGAGCAGCAGGCAGAGGCGTGCGAACGGGGTAGCTATTTCCTCTTCTTGGTCTCAGCCTTGGTCTTGGTCTTGCGCTTGGTCTTGACCTTCGCCTGCGGCTTCGTCTTCCCGGACTTGTGGGCCCGTTCGCCGTACGCCTGCACTTGGGCCTGGGCCTGGGCCTGGTCCTGCGCCTGCACCTGGGCCTGCGTCTGCGGCTTGGCGCGCGATTGCGCAAAGTTCGGCTTCCCGCCCCGATCCTCCGATGCGTCACCCGCGCTGGAGGGTGATGGGGGAGCAGCAGGGTGTCCGGCCGAGGCATCGCGGGTGGTGGACGCCGCAGCCGCAGTCGTCGCCTTCTCCCCGGGAGCGGACGCGCCCGGGGAACCTCCTCCCGGGTGGGGACTACTGGCGGCCCGTGCCGTCTTGTCGCCGTTTGCCTGGTGCGCGGTGCCGTCGGAGAGGGCGAGAGTGCCGGCCATGGCAGCGGCGGCCAGCGCGGCTGCTCCGCCGACGACCAGGAGGCGTCCACGGCCGGGCGCGGTCCGCGCCGGGGCCGCACCCGCGGTGTGCAACGCACGTGGGTGCGTGAAGTCGGCCCTCCCGGGTGCTTCCTTGCGCGTCAGGCTCGTGACGCCGGCCGCGGAGCCGGCCTGACGACCGCTCGTGTCGGCCAGGGCGATCAGTGTCCGGGCGCAGTCGTGCGCCGATGGCCGGGCCGACACCTCCAGGGCGGTCATGTCCCGCACAAGGGCTGCAAGCCGCTCGGGCAGGAAGCCGGGCAGTTCGGGCCGGCGGTGGAGCCGCGCGATCGCGGCCTCCAAGGGACCCCCGTCGTATTCGAGCCTGCCGGTGATGCATTCGAGGAGCACCAGCCCAAGGGCGTAAACGTCGGCGGGTGGCCCGACGGACTGGCCGAGCACCTGCTCGGGGGAGAGGTAGGCGGCCGTACCGACGAGTACGCCGGTGGCGGTGCGGGTGGTGGAGTCCAGCAGCCGGGAGATGCCGAAATCGGTCAGGTGGGGGCGGCCGGACATGTCCAGGATGATGTTCGAGGGCTTGACGTCGCGGTGAACGATCCCCGCCTCGTGCGCGTGGGCCAGAGCCCGGGCGAGGTCCGCACCGATGGCGGCGGCCTCACCGGGTGCCAGGGGACGCGCGGCGATACGCTCCTTGAGGGTAGGGCCTTCGATCAGCTCCATGACCACATAGTCGCGGCCGTTGTGCCGTCCGGCGTCGTAGACGGTGACCAGGCCGGGGTGCTGCAACCGGGCCAGGATCACCGCCTCGTTGCGAAAGCCTTCCTCCGTGCCGACCTCGGTGCCGACATGGAAAACCTTGACCGCCACCGCCCGCTTCAGACGCAGGTCGAAGCCGCGGTGGACATCGCCGGCGCCACCGGAGCCGATGACCGTATCCAGGCGGTACCGTCCGGCCAGCACTTGCGTGGAACACCGCGACAGTGCCAAAGCCGACTGGCGCAGCCTCATGTCATCTCCCACTGCTTCAACGGGTACACGTGCGGACCCTTGCAGGAGGGCGCCGCACCCGCGTACCCGTGAAAGCCCCCTGTACCCCCATAACGCCCACGGTGTGCCGCGCGAGCGCGCTCTCCGACGCCGACCCGACGACACCACGTGCAATTGTGCTGCACCTTCGAGCACCTTCGAGCAGCACAGTGACTGCGCCGTGCCCTCGCCGGGGCCGACGTGCGTGAGGAGGCGAAGGTGACGGCCCAGGGTCAGCCGGCGGAGGCGTGCGCGGCTGCAACCCTTGGGGCGGGGCACGGCTCGGCGTCCGGCTCCGGACGATCCAACGGCGCCGACTCGGGCCGGGCGCCCACAGCGTCCAGGCGGAGCATGGCCGTCTCGTCCGGGGTGCCGGGAGCCGCCTGGTAGACCACCATTCGCTGGCCGCCCGTCCGGGCCAGCTGCATGACCTCGTAGGTCAGGGTCATCGATCCGACCTTCGGATGCCGGAAGGACTTCTGCCCGCCGCCGCGTTCGCAGACGTCGTACCGCTCCCAGAGCCGCGCGAACTCCGGTGACTTCACCACCAGTTCCCCGACGAGCGCGGTCAGCTCGGGGTCGTCGGGGTCGGCTCCGGCGACCGCCCGCAGATGCGCCACCGAAAGCGCGACCGTCTCCTCCCACGGCTGGTAGAGCGTCCGGCCGACGGGGTGGAGGAAGAGATAGCGGGTCAGATTGCGCTGGTCCTCCGGCCAGTCCCACAGCCCGGGCAGCAGCCGCCGGCCCGGCGGGTTGGCGGCCAGTAGACGGTTGTAGCGGCTCACCACATAGGCAGGCAGCGGACGCACCGACTCCAGCATCCGCAGCACCGAGTCACGAACGGTGTGATCGGAGGAGGCGGGCAGCTCACCGACCCGGCCGGAGGCCAACTCCGCCAGCTCATGCAGGCGTTCATGAGCGTCACCGCGCAGGCGCAGGGCGCGACCCAGGGCGTCCACGACGGCGGGGGAGGGGTTCGTCTCCCGGCCCCGCTCCAGGCGGATGTAGTAGTCGACGCTCACTCCGGCCAGCGCGGCCAACTCTTCCCTGCGCAGTCCGGGAGTACGGCGCAGTCCCGCGCCGACCGGAAGGCCGACATCCTCCGGACGGACCTGCGCCCTACGGGCCTTCAGATATCTGCCGAGCTCGGAGCCCCGTGCGTCTGCTGCTGCCATTCGACCCATTATGGCAGGCGCACCGGGAAGGTGGGGGGCCCTGTCAGGACCTGGAACACCGCACCCCGGGAACAGCCCGGTCTGCCGAGCAGCCGTCCAAGGGCGCACAGTTGTTCCCGCAGCGGGCGGCCCGGCCGCCGGGGCCCAGGGAGTGCGAGGCACAGGACCGCGACCCCGACGGGCCGGAGCCGCCCGCCCTTCGACCATCAGCCATCCACTCACCCCCCTGCCCCTGGAGCCCGCCTTGCGATCCACCCCTGTCTCTTCCACGCCCCCCTCCACCGCGCCCGCCCGCGAACACCGTCAGCAGCCGTCACCGTCCACACTCCTACGACGACACCCACACCGGCTGCGACCAGCTGCACCGCCCGCCGACGCCCCCACCGTGCCGCGCCGCGGCGCCGCCGCGCTGGTGGCTTCGCTGCTCGGCTTCACCGTGATCACCATCGACGTCTCGGCCGTGAACATCGCCCTGCCCGCGATAGGCAACTCCCTCACCGCCGACATCACCGGACTGCAATGGGTGGTGGACGCCTACACCCTGATGTTCGCCGCCCTGATGCTCTCCGCCGGCGCCCTCGCCGACCGTGCGGGCGCCCGCCGCGCCTACGCCTGGGGCGTGGCCCTGTTCACCCTCGCCTCCCTCGGCTGCGCACTGGCACCCGGCATCGGCACACTGGTCGGCGCGCGGGTGGCGCAAGGCGGCGCCGCCGCGATCGTGATGCCGGCCTCGCTGGCTCTGATCCGGCAAGCGTACGACGAAGCCCGGGCACGTGCCCGCGCCATCGCCCTGTGGACGGTGGGTGGTTCACTGGCGATGGCCGCAGGCCCCGTGCTGGGCGGCCTGCTCACCGAGACGGTCGGCTGGCGGGCGGTGTTCCTGCTCAACCTCCCCGTGGGCGCGGTGATCCTCGGCCTGCTGGTCCGGGTGCCACGCTCCGCGCGCAGGCCCGCCGCGGTGGACGGCGCCGGTCAGCTCACCGCCGTACTGGCCCTGGCCGGACTGGCCTTCGCCGTGATCGAGGGCGGCCACCTGGGCTGGACCAGCGGCCCCGTCCTGGCCGCCGCCGCCCTCGCCCTCGCTTCCGGATGGGCCTTCCGCACGGTGGAGGCCCGGCACCGCCAGCCCATGGTCCCCCTCAACATGCTGACGGACCGCCGGGTGAGCGTCCCGCTGGCGGTCGGATTCGCCGTCAACGCGGCCTTCTACGGTGGCATCTTCCTCCTCGGCCTCTACTACCAGCAGTTGCGCGGGATGTCGGGGATCACAGCCGGGCTGATGTTCGTCCCCATGTCAGCGGTGGTGACGGCGACCAACCTGGTCTCACCCCGACTGGCGGAGCGCATCGGGCGGCGACCGGTGATCGTCGCCGGCCAGCTGATCTTCACCGCAGCGATGCTGGCGATGCTGCCGCTGGCCGCGCACACCCCCGTGTGGCTGGTGCTGGTCCTGCTGCTGCCGCTGAGCATGGGCGGGGCACTGGTGGTACCCGCGCTGACCGCACTGCTGATGGATGCCGTCCCAGGAGAGCGCGCAGGGACCGCCTCAGGCCTGCTCAACTCCTTCCGTCAGACCGGCGGTGCGCTCGCCGTCGCCCTCTTCGGCAGCCTGCTCTCCGGCCCCCACGCAGACTTCTCCCTGCCGGGCATGCGCATCGCCCTCCTCACCGTCGCCGCCCTCCTCGTCGCCACCACCACCCTGTCCCGCCTGCTGCTGCCCCGCGCCTGACCCCCACGCCCCCGAACCCGCTCCGCCCGCCACGCCGACCTGTACCACGGCCGCTGCGACCTGCGAGGCCAAGCTCCACTCGTGGCCCGGAAATTCACCGGCCGGGTCCGTCCGCCCACCTCATTACTCAGGGTGCCCTCACCACAGAAGCTGAGCCGGCACCCGAGTGGTGAAGTCAGTTGTTCAGGGGCGGCACCAATGACGGTCCGCCGTCTTGAAGTCGCTGGTCACAGGGCTGGTATGAGTCGCTGATTGCGTGCTCGTGCTGGTCGGGGGCGGCAGTCTGGGATGTAGATCGTCTGGCAGGGGCGGTTCTACGGTCTCTCGCCCGTCGTCGAGGGGGCCACTCGTACGCTCCGGCGCATGATGGACCCCGAGGTGCTGGAGCGGATCACCGCCCGACGTGCGGAGCTGGACGGTCTTGAGGAGCAGCTGGCCAAGCAGTTGGCGGAGGTGCGGGCCGAGCGGGACGAGCTCGCAGTGTCCGAGCGGGTGTGGCAGCGGATGCGCGAGATTCTCGCCGACGAGCGCGGGGAGGCCGGGTACGTTACTGACGTTGTTGCCGTGATGTCGTCAACGCGAGTCCGGTTTCGGTGAGACATCCGTTGATGAGGTTGCTGCGGTACTGGATCTGG
>NZ_JBEZBT010000103.1:0-12531 GCF_040647235.1 Streptomyces sp. NPDC042638 | reverse complement strand
CCCCGCTGCGCGGTGCCCACCACTTCTGCACCACACCAGCGTGACCCCCAGCCCGGCACACGTGCACGTCCGCGTGCCGGAGCGCGGCCATGCCGGTGCCGTCCGGCACCGGCGGGCCTTGCCAGGAAGGGTTTTCGTTGAGCATCGCAGCGGCCGAGCCGCCGGTCGTCAGCGCCGACGGAGGGCGAACGCCACGGCGAGCGCGGCGATCAGCGCCGAGGCCACCCCGCACACCGCCCCGATCGGCCCGGTCAACGAGGGGTGGGCCAGGCACAAGTAGAGCGTGGCGCCCAGGACGAAGGCGATGACGATCCCCAGCACCAGGAGCAGCACGGGGTCCGTGGCCGGGGGCGGCGCGGCCGGCGGCTGCTGGGGCTGGTTGGTACCGGTGGACATGCGGGTTTCCTCTCTGGGATGCCTGCGGGACGGTCCGCAGGCGGAACGCGGAGCATCAGTGGCCCGCACCCCCTTCTTGGCATCGCGGGGTGCCAGGCGGACAGCTGGGTGCGAGACGGCGGGGTCAAGGCCCGCAGCTCGGCCGGGGTCACCGCCCGGCGGGGGCGGTCTTCTTCCTGGGCTTGCGCGGCCGTGTGATGGCGGTGCGCTGGTACTGATGGACCAGGGTGAAGCCGAGCGGGGAGAGCGGGGCTTTGGTGCGGTGCTCGCGTCGCTCGACGAGCCCGAGGGCAACGAGCTTCTTCAGCCCGCGTTCGTGGGTGTCAGGGGACCAGCCGTACCACTCGGGAGCTTTCTCCGCGGGGAAGGGCGACCAGTTCTTCTCGCGGGCGACGACCAAGAACAGGGCCAGGCCCGGCAGGTCCAGGTTCTCGTCACGGCCCTGCGTCCAGAACGTGGTCGGGATCTGCAGGAAGCGGTTCTCCTCCGTGTCGCCCACGGGGCGGTCGTAGGGCTTCCCGGTACCGTCCTCGCGCAGGAGAGTGACCGTGATCATGGTTCCGCTGCGGCTGCACTTGATCAGCTTGCGCGCCTGCAGCCGACGCAGGGCCCGCCAGGCACCGGTGCGGGCGGACTGGTCGGTCGCGGTCTCGTGGATGTCCATCAGCCGCGCCCACACTGCGCTGTCGTGCGTGGTCGACCAGCCGTTGTCCCCGTTGCTGCACGCGGCCACGATGATCAGGTAGGCCTTGAGGCCTCGCAGGTCCCTGCCGTTCACGAAGTCCCTCAGGGGCCCGTGACGGCTGGCGGCTCCCTTGTTCGCCTGGACGAAGGTCTTGCGCAGCGGCACGTTGGCCCGGATTGCACGGGTGAGAACCGCCGTACGCGTGTCCCGCCCGGTCGCGGTCTCCTGCATGTCCCGCTCGGCGGGCGTCGTCGTCTTCACGCAGCAGAAGGTAGCCATCTGGGCCCTCCAGACCCAAACGTTTGAGCGTCAGAAAACTTGATGTGGTAGCGGCTGACCATGGACGTCCCAGCGGGTGTGTGAGAGAGCCGATGAGAGAACCATGTGGCAGATCCAGATGGGAGATCCAGGTGAAAGGTCGACTGGGAGATCCGGTGTCTGGGACGGGGCACGCCTCGGCTCCCCAACCCGGATGCCCGGCCGGCGCCGTCATGGCAGGTCGGCGGACGTGACCGACCACCTCGCTTCTCCGGCCGTCGTCCCCGCTTCGAGGCTAGGCCCGTTGCGTCGAAGCCCACGACGCGTGGCCGCAATCGGCCCTCTGAGCGCCTTTCAGGCACTGCTCGGTCCCCGAGCGTTCCGCACCCGGAAACGCGCAGACGGAGGTATGGCAGCTGAGCGGATGGGCCGGTCGAGGCGCGGCTCCAGAATGACCAGACCGTCCGGTCGTTGTTCGCCAAGCCCGAACTCGACCGTGCCGTAGGAAAGGTGCTGCTCGACTACACGATGGGGCGCAGCCGCTCGGGCCACCACCTGGGCCCGTAGGCCGGTCTCGGGCGTATGAGCCACTGGGTGCGAGACCTCGGCCCGCAGGCGCGTAGAACACCCGCCGGACGCCATCTGGTGGCCGTGCTGGCCGCCGTCGACGATGTCCAGGAAGAATCACAGACGGGGGTGGGATGTGGAGCTGGGAGCGTTCTTCAGTAGCGGCGACGGATGGGGCGAGTCGTGGGTGCTCGACATCGGGCTGATCGAGTCGCTGCGGTTCGGTCCTCCGGACGGTCACACCGACCTGGACGTGGCGATCACGCTGACCCGGCTCCTGTACGACAACTTCGTCTCCTACGGCACCGACGGCCGGGACATGCGCCTGAACAACGACACGGTGCCCGTCGTCATCAAGGCCCACCCCGCCGTGCTCGAGCGTCTCGCCCTCACGCCGCCGGCGTGGCCGTTCCGGGCGTTCGACGGCCCGCGCGGCTTCGGTTCGTACTGGCGTGACAACGGCATGAGCGGCAGCTGGAAGGCCCGCCGGGACTGCGTGGAGGAGATCCTGGGCCCGACCAGGGACGCGCTGGAGGAACTGCAGGAGTTGGAGTACGAGAGCCGGTTCCGCAACGGTCCGGCGGGCAGCTTCAAGAACCTGATCTTCGCCGCCGACGGCGAGAAGCCCGAGCTCGTGCTGCGGGACGCGGTGAACAACGACGTGGAGATCGTCCGCAACGCGCACACCTGCATGGTGTTCACCGATCCCCTGCCACCGCAGGGACTCACCTGGCAGCAGATGATCGCCTGGTGGACGAAGAACCACCAGCCGGACCCCGACGAGAAGACCGCCGCGAGCGGCCTGTACCGGCGCCTGTACCGGTCGCAGGACTCCGTACCCGAGCAGCTGGTGATGCGGACGTACTGCGCCCGCTACGCCAAGGACGGCGGCTTCGACCTGCCCGCGCTGATCCCGCAGGTCGACCTCCACTACGACCCCTACACCCGCCGCAGCGGCAAGCAGTCCGGCGCACTGCCCCGCCAGCGCATGGACTTCCTCCTCCTGGCCCCCGACCGCGCCCGCATCGTCATCGAGGTCGACGGCGTCCAGCACTACGGCCGCCCCAACCCGCCCGACGACAAGGGGCGGATCACACATACCGCCGTACCGCGGCTGTACGCGGAGATGGTCGCCGAGGACCGGCGGCTGCGGCTGGCCGGATACGAGACCTACCGCTTCGGCGGCTGGGAACTCACCCAGCCCCACGCCGGACAGCTGGTAGAGGACTTCTTCACCGAACTCCTCGCCCGGCACCGGAAACCGGCCTTGTAGATCGGTGTCGTCTCGCTGTGGATGTCAGGGCACCAGGCGCGGCAGGCAATCGAGGGTGTGGCGGACTGCGGTGCGGGCGGCGGCGGGAGGCGAGTGTGCGCGCCCGGTACAACCGACGGACGACACCTGCGGCGCACTGGCACGGGCGGGAGGCGCACGGCGCTGCTCGGCGGCCCGCCGCGCACATCCCGTGGGGACCGGTTTGCGAGGTGTCCGCACCCGTCCCCGGCGGAGGTCAGGTCTGCAGGCCGGTACACGGGGGTACCGGCGCCACAACCCGACTTCCATGGATGTAACCGGCAAATCGGCAGAAACGCTGGATTATCTGAGGGATACTCGTGCACGAGCCCCCCGCTCTCAGCGGGCGGCTCGCAACGGCTATCGGTGGCACAGGAGTTGAGACATGCCGGAATTCCGGATCGGGCATCGCCGGTACCCCACGAAGCAGGCGGCCGGAGACGCCGTCCGTGCGGTGCTCTACGGGTACGACGTGGGAAGCACGGTGGACCGGCCGGCAGATCACCTGCTCCTGCTGGACCTTCTCGACCTGCACGAAGAAGCCCTGGACAAGATCGGTTCGGGTGTGGACTCCTTCGTCATCGCCCCTCCCTTGCGTGGCCCGCATCCCGGCTTCGCGGTCGTCCGCACGGACGGCACTCGCATCGACTTCTCCTACCTGGCGTGCCTGAAGCCGCCCACCTACCGCCAGCAGGTCTCCAGCGCGATGCGCGCCGAGGTTGAGGACCAGGTGAACGCCTACTTCACCTCCCGGGTGGCGGCGGGCTCCCTCGTGTCGGACCAGTCCGGCGCACCGCTCGACTACGGCGACACCCATGTCAGCTACTTCCGCGGACCGACCTTCGCCGAGATCGCCGCCACCTTCGCCGCGACGGTCGGCGGCTGGGACGCGATCGAGCTGAACTCCTCCGCAGACCAGGGCATCGGCACGTTCACCGACCGCGCCCTCGCCGAGCGGTGGCGCAGCCACCACGCTGAACACGCCGTGCTCGGCCTGCTGTCGTCGCAGGAGAACTTGCGCCGGCCGCGCGCATGACGGCCGCACCCGTCCCCGGCCGTGCGGTCGCGCCGGGCCGGGCATCGCACCTGTCTACGCGTCGCTGGAGAGGCAGAGGTTCGTGATCCGGGCCCGCGGCGACATCACTCCGGCCAGCTGACGGGCTTCCTGCTCATCACGCACCACGAGGTGCTGGAACTCCAGCTGCGGGGAGAGGCAGACGAGTTCTGGGCAGGGACGCACGATCCCGTACAGGGCGCGCAGCCGCCCGGTCGTGAAGAGCGGGATGCCGTAGGCGAAGCTCTCGGCCACCTGCGGCCTCTCGGAGATCTCCACCCGTACCTCTTCGTCGTGCCAGGCCCGTTCGGCGACCGCGGCGAATAACTCGGCACGCTGGCGTGGGTGCACGTCCTGCCACCCCACCCGTGCCACCTCCGCCGCCCGCCCGGCCAGCTCCTCCCACTTCGCGTCCTCCTCCTCGCGCTGCCGCCGCCACGCCTCCTCCAAGCGCCGCTGCTCCCGTGCCCGGGCGCGGCGGGTCTCTTCGTCTTCCGGATCCGGCACGGGCTGACTGTGCGGCGCCGCTGAAGTTGCTGCCTGCGCTGGAACTCTTGCTGATGGCGTTCGACGGCCTCCCGGCAAGCCCTATCGGCCCGCTCGGCCTGCTCGGCCTGCTCCTGTCGTCTGCGGTCGTGCTCGTTCTGCGCGCGCTCGGACTGGGCGGAGGTCCACCACAGGCGACGCTGCACGTAGTGGCCGAGGCCGCAGCCGCGTCGTACGGACGTGTAGTGCGGAAGGCTGGCGACCGGGATGACGCTGCCGGACAGCACCCATCTCACGAACCCACCCAGCTCTTGCGGCTTGAACTCCCACGTCCCGGCGGTGGCGTCGAATCCTCCCAGTCCGTCTACCATCCTCCAGCACTCCCCTTGCTGGTCGGGGGCGCTGACCTGTACGGCAGGGACCACGTCGATCCACGGGGGGTGCCTGGAGGCCCGGGGACGCCCAGCACACGCCGATGCCCTCGGCCGCGTAGCGGGCGGTGCGGGCCAGGATGTCCCCGTCGGTGATCGGTGAGAGCTGCGCTTCCCAGGCGATGCGCCTGCTGCCGTCGGGTGAGGACGCCATCACGTCCGCGCGCCATGCGCCGTCACCTCCCGCCACCTCGAGGGCGGCGTGCCATCCGGCGCTGCGGACCGCCGAGGCCAGCTCGAGCTTGAGCATGTGGTGTTCCCACGATTCGCTGCCCAGTTCGCAGGTGCTGTCGCGGCCCGGGTCGTGGCAGAAGAACCGCACCCCTTGCGGGGAATGCTTGGCATGCACGGCCCACACGCACCCGGGACAGGCCAAAGGAACCCGGGGCCGCACCCTGTAGACCTGAGCCCAGCCCATCGCGCACCCGAGATCAGGCAGGGTGGCATCCAGTCAGCCGGCATCTGGGTGCAGCGCGGTGAACGGCACGGGCTCGTGCCCCCGGGAATCTGGCGCGCAGCGCAGTGAGACTGTCGCAACACCAGATAGCACGCGCCGCTGACACACCGGGCTGAACTGCAGATATCCGATGCCCTCCCAGAGCCGTCGAGCGCCTGAACCGTGCCTGCGCGGTACGCACCACACTGACAGGGGCGGCCGTACCCTCGGAGGCGTAACCCCTGAGAGGGTGCCTCGGGGACGCCCCGGCGGGCACTCGGGCCGGCGTGCGGATCAGTCGCGCGCAGACGCTGGCCCGCATGCTCCAGAGCCGCGTGCCGTCCGGCGGGGCCGCAGCACCAGGGCGGCACCCTTGCGCCCTTGCCATAAAGCGCTTATACGGCGTACATCCCGCGTACCAACAATATGCGGAAGGCGCGCCCTCGCCCGCACACGAGGCGCCTGGGGCAGGCCGAGTACGCCGAGCGGGGCCAAGCTGGCCCGCGCCGAGCTCGCCTCCGCCCTCGGCACCGCGCCGAGCCCCGAAGCCGAGGCGAAGGCCAAGGCGCTGCTGGAGCGCTTGGGCGGCGCCGCGCACGGTCCGCAGGCGGCCGCGTAATGGCGGGGATCGCGGTCGTCCTGGACCACACGACCGTCGGCGCGTTGCACGACCCGAGTGACTACGTCTAGGCCTCCGGCGGGCTCGGCGACTTGTATGCGCCGGCGCTGTCGCTGAGACGCGGCGCATCCCGTCTGCCGCTGGTGTGCGTGCCCTGGGCCGTGGGGCGGCGCAGCGGGATGGTGGCGGCGAGGACTGCGGCGAGTACCACCGGGTACCGCAGCGGCGGGCCCCCACGCCGGGCCGCCAGTGCCCCTATCCGGCGGCCCGGGCGACACCGGCCGGGCTCTTTGCGGTGCTGAGCCGCGGCGTTCTCCGCGGCCTCTGGGGGGCACCGGCGTCCAGGCCGTGGAGGGCGTCCCCGCCAGTGTTGGCCCCATGGTGTCTACGGGAAGCCGGGTGTGACCAGCACCGGCGAGTTCAACAAGGATCAGTCCCAGATCATCTGGACGGTCGCCGGAGACGACAGCCGCAACAAGCGGACCGGCAGCGAGTCCATCTCAACCAGCGAAACCTCGATCAGCATCAGCGGTAGCGCGTACGTGCGTGACAACTCCGATGCTGGTAAGGCTCTGCTGGACGGTTTCAAGACCAAGTGCGGGAAGTAACGTCGACGTCCCGCTCGGCCGGCCAAGCAGCACAGAACCCCTGGGCATCGCGTCCACGGGGTTCTGTCCTTCCTCGGCTGGTCAAGCCTCTGACGTCTACTCCTGAAGCTGCTGCGCCCGGTACTCCTCGATCGTCTCCGGCGGCGGATCGAACCCGGCTGACGCGCTGCCTGCGTCCGAGCCGGAGTCCGCGCACCAGGCGCAGCCGGAGTCTGGCCCACAGCCGGAGCGCCGGCTCCTGGCTGCCTCGGAGCCGGGGCGCCGTCGCGGCGGGCGTTGATGACGGACAGCAGCCGGTCACGGTTCGCCTGCGCCTCGGCCTGCTCCTGCCGTGCCCGGGACCGGATGGGCTGGGCCTGAGCCGGGGCGGTTTTTGACGGCTCGGCTGCGGGCTCTCATCCAGCGCAGCACTGCGCGGTGCACCTGGGGGTCCTCCGGGGCAGTGAAAGCTTCCTCACGCCTCCGCGGCCGATGTCGACATGGGCGCCGCGAAAGCCGGTGTGCAGAGTGCCTCGGACGAACGTGCGGTTGCCGCCGTCCATGCCGGCCGGAGCCATACCGAGCAGCTCAGCAAACCGATCGGCGATCCCTCGTGCCGTCCAGGGTCGGGTCACGAAGGCATGGCGGCCGCTCCCCACGGCCTGTGACCGACAGGCCCAGAGCACCAGAGATCCTGCCAGACAGCGCACCCCTCCGAAGACCGATTACCGGACAGCCCCCAGGGGCGCCTTGTCGTCGTCACCCGTCCTGGCGTTCCGCCGGGAAGACGAAAAAGCCGTCGTCCGTGGTGAGGTACCCGTAGCCGGTGGACCGGGAGAACAGTGGGATGCCGTCGCTCGGCAGGTCCTTGGCCAGTACCTTCTTCGTGCGGGCGTCCACCGCGAGCGCGCTCGTGCCGGACCCGCCTTCCTTGTCGGTGTCGCCGTACAGGACGCCGTTCGTGGAGAAGCGGCGAGGGGTCAGCGGGATCTCGCCCTTCCCCTGCTTCCACAGCTCCTTGCCGGTTCCGAGGTCCCACAGGGCGGTGCCGCCCTTCGTGTGAGCCGCTGCGAGCTTGTGGTCGGGAGAGAAGACCGAAGAGCCCTCCGTGTTGATCGTGTCGCCCGGGAAGTCGGCGTAGCGATACGTGGTCGAACCGCCGACCTGCTTCCCGCTCGCCAGGTCGTACGTCGCCGTGACGAAGGTGTCCGGCGAAAACGCGCCGGCTCCCCAGGCGGTGAGAATCCGCCCGTCACGTACGTCGAGGACACGGACGGCTCCGCTGGTGCGCTTGTGGGCCTTATCCAGCTCCACACCCTGGGGCGGGGCGACGTCCGCAGTGCTCCACACCTTCCTCCCGGAGGCCAGCTCGGACATGACGAGCTGTTCGGGGTCGGTCTCGTACGTCGACGCGTTCTCCACATGGAAGGCATACGCCCCGGTGATCAGCGGGGCGTGCGCCTGCGCGCCGTCGATCTCGTTGTTACGCGGGTCGAAGGAGCAATGCGCGAGCATGCCTGTGCAGGTGACCTTGCGGGGCGCGCCGCCGTCGATGGGCGTGAGTGTCAGGGTCGCGTCGCCGTCCTGCTCGATCAGGTGGCCTTCGTGGATCGACACGCCCTTGCCGTCGCCGTCGCGCTCAATCGTGCCGAGTCGCGCGCCGTCGGCTCCGTAGACAGTGACCGTGATGCTGCTCTTCTGCGCGCTCAGCCCGTCGGATTCCTGCGTGCGGGTCGTGGTGACCGCCACCGCCGGCACACCGTTGTGCCAGGTCGTGGCAGCGACGGCGCCGGCCTTAAGGTCGAGGGACTTGCGTACGGCGCCGGTCTTCACATCCCTGAACTCCAGGGTCACCGCCTCCGGCTTGTCCGAGGAGTAGGCGGAGAAGAGGGTGCCGACCGTGCCGTCCAGGGGGTCGTTCTCGTATCCCCCGCGAGCGTAGTCACCCTGACCGACCTTCACGAAGAGCAGGACGTCACCGAGGTCGATGGCCTTCGCCGGCGGCAGGCTCCACGCCTGCTGCTTGGCAAGGCCGGGTAGCGCCGGACCGACGTAGACCGGCCCCTTGGGCTTGGAGGCCTCGCTGCCGCCCTTGGCCGCCCTGCCGGCCTCGGCCTTGCCGCCGTCGCTCTCAGAGGAGCAGCCCGTGACAAGGCCGAGAACCAGGAGGAGACTCGTGGTGATCAGTGTGTGTTTCTTCATGTCCCCGTTGGTTTCAGTGAAGTGCGCATGGCAAGCGCGGATGATCTTGTCGAAATGATACGGCGTCATACGGCCACCGGGATCTCGGCATGCAGCCACTGTCGCCCACCAGGGCACCGAGCAGCCGGCCAGCCAGGGACGTCCGGCCCTTGATGGGGGCGCGAGCAGCGTGCGGCATCCAGCCGATGCTGGTCCCACAACGGCTCAATCCGGGAAGTGCACCACGCCCCAGCTTCGACGATCCAGGCGTCTTGCTGTGTGATCTCTCCTGCCTGCCGGCGGAACTCCCGCAGCGGCAGCGGGCCGTCGGGGTGAAGAGGCCGCATCCTCGTCGAGGAAGCCGACGGCACCGTGTGTGCCGCCCCTTCCTCGGAGAGACTTGGGAGGGCCGCCAGGCCCTCCGAGGCGTCTCCGCCCGGCCTGTGGCCCGCAACCGCCACCCCCAACAGGCCAAAGCAGAGGGGGTTTCGTGCCGTGCTCGGCGCCGGGCGGAATGTAGACGGGACGATCAGCGACGCGGTCTTGCCGGAGACGTCCAGGCGCAGGGCGCGGCCGAGGGCCTGGACGCAGCGGACGACGCAGCGGGTGGGGATCTTTGGAACGGCCGGGACTGCTCCTCGCCCCACTTACTTGGTCTTTGAACTGTGTGAGGAGGATGGGGATCGAAGAGCGGTTCTTGATCACCAGAATGTAGGTTTTGGCCATGACTGGTGACTGGCGGATAGACCGGATCAGGGCTGCGCTGAGGGGCGAGAACCCGACCGTGCTGCGACGGTTGACGTCGGGGTTCGCGGTGATCGGGGATGTTCAGTTCCTGCCGGGCTACTCGGTCCTGCTCGTGGACGAACCGGATGTGCAGCGGTTGTCGGACCTGCCGAGGGCGAAGCGACTGTCGTTCCTGTCTGACATGGATCAGCTCGGTGAAGCCGTCGAGCGTGCCTGCCTGCGGCTGGACCCGGCTTTCCGCCGGGTCAATTTGGAGATTCTGGGCAACACGGACCCGTTCTTGCATGCGCATGTCTGGCCCCGGTTCGAGTGGGAGCCGGCCGATCTGGTGGGCAAGCCGGTGTGGCTCTATCCGCGTGAACGGTGGAGTGACGAGCAGTCCAGGCTCGGTCCGCAGCATGACGCGGTGCGGGATGCGATCAGCGGCGAACTGGACCGGCTGCGCTCGGTGGCCTGACGTTTCGGGGCCGCCGACCGTCCAGTCGGCGGCCCCGGTGATCGGTGGCGGTCATCCGATGCCGGTTGGCGAATGCTGCGGGCGGCGGGCGGCGGCCAGGAGCGCGGTGACTCGTGCGGGGTCGGTGCCGGTGATAGTGGCGATGCGGTCGATGCTCAGGCGGAGGTCGTCGTGGAGGAGCGCGGTGTCCTCCGCGGGAGTAGGGGTGCGGTCGGCGCGATGAGCGACGGCCCCGGTGTGCTTCTCCCAGGCCCAGGCGGAGGGGCACTGCCTGGTCATGATCCAGCTCCAGTTGCTGGCGATGAGGTCGAAAAGTTGGGTGACGCTGAGCTGGGCTTCCTCTTGCGGAAGGCGTGCGGCGGCGTAGGCGTGGTAGGCCGGGCGGTGCAGGTCGTAGAAGGCGTAGGTGAGTTTGGCCGCGGTGGGCGGTGTGGGCTTCATGGTCCTTCCCTCAGCGTTGGGTGGACTGGTCAGCTGAAGGTGGTGGTGGGGCCGCTTTCGGTGGCTGCCTGAGCGCGGCGCCACAGGGGCCGGGCGATGTTGGGCAGGCTCTGCAGGACGACGGTGAGCCGGTCGATCACCTGCCAGTCGGGGACGCCGGGGCCGTGCAGTGCGCGGTGTCGGTGGGGGGTTGGCGTGGTGGGCGGTGGCGGGCTTCCTGGCGGGCGCGTAGCCGGGCTTCGGCGGCGGCCATGTCGTAGGCGGCGTAGCGGTTGCGGGTGCGGGCGGAGGTGAGGAGGTCGTCGATGGTGCGGTCGTCGTCGGGCAGCACGGTCATGAGCAGTTCTTCCCGTCGGGGTGCTCCGGGCAGCGGAGTTTGAGCAGGGTGGTCAGGCGGCGTGGGCCGGTGCGAAGCTGGGAGCGGCCGGTGGATTCCTGGTTGCCCATCACTTCGGCGGCTTCGGCGGCGGTGAAGCCCATGCCGTAGTGCACCAGGATCGCGTCGCGCTGGCGTTCGCTGAGGACGCTGACGGCGGCGTACAGGGGTGATGGCGTCGGTCAGCGTGTCGTAGGGGTCCTCGACGTGGTCGGCGAGCGCGGCCTCGAAGGCGGCGGTCTCCATCAGCTGCGGGCACCAAGTCGTTGAAACTGCTATAAACTCCCGCTGCACTCGTTCATCCCTGAGGGGGGATTGCTTTGCGCGCACGTCTTGTTGGCCCGGCCATCGCCGTCGCTCTCACCGGTGTTCTGTTCAGCGCACCGACCGCGTCCGCGGCCACGCTGCCGTCCACCAACACCGCTCACCACTGCATCCACCACACCACCGGGCTGTGCGGCTGGACGCACCACCAGAAGCCCACGGACAAGTACGAGACCGCCAAGTGCAAGGACGCGTCCCTGTCCTACTCCCGGCACTCGCAGGGCACCTGCTCCCACCACCACGGCGTCCGCTACTGGTTCAAGTAGAGGGCGCTCTGCCGCATCCGTAGAGAGCGTGGGTCAGCACCTGCGCAGGTGACCGGGCCCGGCCTCAGGAAGGCCGGGCGTTGCTGGCGCTGTCTACACCGCCACGGCCGGTGGATCGGAGGTACGTGGCCTTTGCCCCGCTCCACCGGCCTGGCAGTCGCCGGACTACATTTGTCGGTCGCCTCGCCAGGCCACCGACGTCAGCGCGGCCAGGCCTCCGTGGGCCAGGCCCTTGTAGGTCACCGTCCGGGCTGGTCCCAGTTCGTGTGCGAGGCGTCTGGCCAGGTCCCTTCCGTCCTGGAACAGCCGCTCCCACTCAGCGTCGTACTTGCCGTCCTCACGGTCTCGCAGGTCCAGGTTCAACGTGGTGTCGATGTCCTCTGCCCACTTGTACAGGCCGGAGACGAGGTCGTCGGGCAGGGGAAGCGCGTCGGCGGTGCTCGGGGGGCCCGGACAGCTGAAGCAGAAGGGCATCCGATCCCCCGTGGCGAGCTCGGTGTCGTACACGACGGTGTGCTGAGTGCATGTCGGGCAGATCCCGATAAGGCTGCCCTCGTCCTCTGGAGTCCCGAGGTACGCGTAAACCATCATCTCCTGGGTGGTGTCCACGGCGCCGCGGAACAGGCATCGGTTCGTCTCCCCCTCGGCGACCATCGCCAGCTGCTCGCAGTGAGGGCAGCGGACCGTCCGCTCCTCGCGGCCCTGCAGGTCACCGCGCGGCCGACGCAGCCGCTGCGTGATGAAGGCCCGCACGCGCGTCAGCCTGTCGCGGACACAGACCATGTCCGCCCCGATGGCGTTGGCCTCGTCCCGTACCGGGCCCGGTAGCAGGACGTCGTCGCCGGCACCCGGCATGCGCAAGGTGTGGGTCGACGGCGGCTACCGCCAGCACCTCGTCGAGCACGCGGCCACCCTCGGCATCGACATGG
>NZ_JBEZBT010000102.1:0-12699 GCF_040647235.1 Streptomyces sp. NPDC042638 | reverse complement strand
GGCCGATTCGCGTACCGGCATGAATTCGCATCTGATGCAATTGGCGGCGCTTGGAAGATCGGTACAGCCGTTGGCGCTGAGAACGATCATGGCCCGATCGGCGCAAGCGTGCTGAGGCGATTCCCGTAATCGCGGCGGGCCTTGCGCTGGGCCGGGATGGCCGGGACACCCGGGGTGCCGTCGAGGGGCTGGCAGCGGATGAGGAGCTGGCGGTGGACCGCGGGGGTGGCGCTGACGCGCAGGGTGTAGCCCTGGCCGCGCCGTACGGTCACGCCCTGGTCGAGCGCGGTCCGCTCGACGTCGTCCAGCTCGGTGGCGCGGAGGAAGTCGGCGACCTTGCCCGGCATGTCGAGGGTGACCGGCAGCTCCGGCGCCGGGGAGTCCTCCTCGATGGCGGCGTGGTCGGGCAGGAGGTCGGCGACAGCCGTGCGGATCGCGCCGCGGCTGACGTGGTGGTCGCGCGCGAGGGCGGCGATGGACCGGCCTTTCAGGTACGCGGTGCGGACGTCGGCGGTCTTGTCGGCCGCCACGGCGGGGCGGCGTCCGCCTTTGCTGCCCTTGGCCTCGGCGGCGCGCAGTCCGTCGTAGGTCAGTCCGCGCTGGAGGTCGCGTTGGAGTTCGCCGGCGGCGGCGAGGGTCTGCACCATGAACTTCGCGGTGGACACCAGTTCGCCGGTGCGCGGGTGGCGGGCGGTGAGGTCCATGGCGGAGAACGCACCGTCGTGGATACGCAGGGCGAGATGGTCGCGGTGCAGGACGTCGAGCACGTCGAGGATGTGGCCGGTGCCGCGCACCAGGCGGAACATCTCGGAGATGTGCACGGTGTCGCCTGGCCGCGCGTAGGTGAGCAGCTCGCGGAACTTCGGCCACTGGAGCGGGTGGAGGCGGCTGGAGGTCTCGGGGTCCTCCTCGAAGACGACCGGGTCCTCGATCCCGGCCTCGTCCAGGACGAGGTTCTGCCGGGCGGTCGGCTGCTGGTCGGTCGAGACCCACTTGTAGACCAGGTGCGCCATCGAGGGTCCCTTCCGTACGGAGGATCGGCCCCTATCTGTCGTCAAACCCTGTCAGCATCACCATCGTCGGATCTGATTGGATTCGCGCCGCCCCGAACCCCCGGATTGCACGGGTTCATTGGACACGTCGGCCGTCTGTCGTCAAACGGTCGTCTGCCGACAGGGAGGCGGTCCGTGCCGCGGTGCGGTGCACCAGGCCGTCCAGGATGAGAGTCAGGCCGGCCTCGAATGCCGCCTCGTGGTCGATCGCAGGCATGTCCGCCGGTGCATCCGAGCCGTCGCCGGGGCCGGCGTCCGCCTGTTCTTCCAGGACACTGCCCACCGTGAAACGGCCGGCGGCCAGCATCGCCATCTGTGCATCCCGCTCAGGCACTCCGGAGGCGACCAGGAAAGCCATCTTGCGACGGATCCGGTCGAGGTCGCTGGCGGGGGTGCTGCCTGCATGGAGGCGTGCGCCGTCCCGGCGCATCAGCAGGGTGCGCCGGAAGCTTCGCATGTTGTCCAGGAACCAGTCGCGCCAGTCGTCGTCCGGCGTCGGCAGCGGGGTGGCCGCATGCGGTGCCATGGCTGCCTCCGCCATGGCGCCGAGGAGGTCCTTCTTGGTGCGGAAGTGCCAGTAGAGCGACGGCTGTTCGACACCCAGCCGCTTCGCCAGCCGCCGCGTACTGACCATTTCCAGCCCGACCTCGTCGAGCAGGTCGAGCGCTTCAGAGACGACGATCTCGCGGTTCACCTTGGCCACATTGACAAATCTATCACTGATAGATGACTCTGGAGAAGAATCATCTATCAGTGATAGATTTTGGGGTGATGGGCATGGTCAACGGATCGGGGGCGCGTCCCCTGCGGGTCCTTGTTGCCGGCGGCGGGATAGCAGGCCAGGCGCTGGCTTTCTGGCTCACGCGCGGCGGACACAGGGTGACGGTGGTCGAACGCTTTCCGGCGCTGCGGGCCACCGGGGCGCAGGTCGACCTCCGGGGGCAGGGCATCGAGGCCGTCGAGCGGATGGGGCTTCTTGACGCCGTGCGCGGCAAGCTGGTGGACGAAGCGGGAGTCGCCTTCGTCGACGCGCGCGGCAGGGCCAGGGCGACGATCATGGCCAACACCTCCGGCCAGGGCCGGCAGAGCCTCACGTCCGAATACGAGATCATGCGCGGGGATCTGGTGCGCATCCTGCACGACGCGTCGAAAGACGACACCGAATACCTGTTCGGCGTGAGCATGGACGGCTTCGAGCAGGACGAACAGAAGGTCGTCGCGCACTTCTCCGACGGGTCCTCCAGCGAGTTCGACCTCCTGGTCGGCGCGGACGGGCAGGGATCGCGCATCCGGCAGGCGATCCTCCCGGAGGGCTTCGACCCGTACTGGCGGGTCGGCATCCACATGGCCTACTGGTTCATCCCGCGCATCGCGTCCGACACCAACGTCCGGGACACCTACATGGTCCCGGGCGGCCGTCAGATCATGCGCCGCAGCCACAACCCGACCGAGACCCAGGTGTACTTCGTCATGCGGGAGGAGTCCGAGGAGGCCTCGGCGATCCACCGGGAACCCGTCGAGCGCCAGCGGGAGTTCTGGGCGAGCAGGTTCCGCGACGCCGGCTGGCAGACCGCACGCTTCATCGACGGCATGCAGACGAGCCCTTTCTTCTACTCCCAGGAGATCGTCCAGGTCCGAACCGACACCTGGTCCAAGGGCCGCGTGGTCCTTGTCGGCGACGCCGCCCACTGCGCTTCCCCATACAGCGGCATGGGCACCTCCGGCGGCCTGGTGGGCGCCTACGTCCTGGCCGGCGAGATCAACCGGCACCCGGGCGACGTGCCGACCGCACTGGCGAGCTACGACAGGGTGCTGCGGCCCTTCGTCGACGAGATCCAGGGCCAAGTGAATCCGCGTCTCCTGCGCCTGATCATGCCGACGACCCAGCGTGCGATCGACGCCTTCCAGGCCGCCACCGCACTGGCCTGCTTCCTGCACGTTCCCGATCTCGCCGCGCGCTTTTCGAAGGAGGACCGCGGCGGCAGCTGGCAGTTCCCCGAGACACCGACGCCGATCAGCGCCGTCTGAAAGCGGCCGGACATCGGGGGCCGACGGCCGTTGTGAGTAGCACAGCAAGAAGGAAGGCGCTGGCCCGCAGAGTGATCAGCGCCCTGCCGGCTCTTGACGCTCACTCCTGCCCGCAGTCGTCATCATCTTCGTCCGTGTGTGGGTCGCGTAGCTGTCGCAGCCCCGGCGCAGCAGGCCGGGTGAAGGCGTAACGGCCGAGGAAGTCGATGTGGTCGTACTGGAGCGGGGAGAGACGGGCGAGGAGTTCGTCGGTGACGGGAAAGCCATCGGCGGCGAGCTGTTTGACGGCGGCGTCGATGTAGAGGCTGTTGAAGAGCACTACGGAGTTCAGGGCCAGGCGGAGCGCGCCGAGTTGGTCTTCCATGCCCTCGCGGTAGTGCCGGCGTAGTTCGCCGCGCTGTCCGAAGAAGATCTTCCGGGCGAGGCGGTGAGGGGCCTCGGTGACGTTGAGCTGGGCGCCGATCATCCGCCGGTACCCCTCGTCGGAAACGAACTGGAGCAGGTGCAGGGTCTTGAAGATTCGCCCGTAGTGGGCGAATGCGTCGCCGAGTCCGGTCGGCTTCCCGTCCCGGAAGAGCATGCGGATCAGGTCGTGGCCGCGGACCTCGCCCAGGATCAGGGAGCCTGCCACGCGGAGCATGTCGCCCCAGTGGGCGTGTATCCGATCCAGGCGAACAGTGTAGTTGGAGACCGGCTGGAGCGGCCCGTAGTCAGCTGCGGCGTTCGTACGCCACAGCCGCGCGTCGGAGATGTCCGCGATCCGGGGTGAGAACTGGTAGCCGCAGATGGCGAACAGGCCGAAGACCATGTCGGAGTACGACGCGGGGTCCGTGATGACGGTCTCCGGCTTCGGGCCGCTGTCGCGGGCGTGGATGGCATCCAGGATGAACAGCGAGTCGCGCAACGTGCCCGGCACGGACCACCCCTCCCAGACCCATCACTTGGTCGTTGACCACGTTCAGCCAGGTGACGCCCTTGTGCCGCAGGCCGAAGTACCGGGGGTTCGAGCCCGCGTAGAGGGTCTGCACGGGGACGGTGAAGCGGACGCCGTCGGCGGAGGCGACAAGGCCGCCGCCCCACGCTCTCACGACGTCGATCTTCGCCTGCGCCTCGATGAACAGGCCGTTAGCTGCCGAAATGTTCTCGGCCCGGAAGTAACCCTGGTCGACCTGGACCAAGCGGCCTCAGGTGAGCGCTGGGACGTCCGGCTTGATTACCGGGGTCAGGCCGACGTTGCATGCTTCCGTCAGCAGGACAGCGCACAGGCTGGTGGTGAAGCCGTCCATGCCGGATTCGGCGCCGGAGACGTGCGTGAAGGCATCCGCCATCCCTGTCAGCTCGGCGACCTCCAGCAGCAGCTCAGGAAAGTCGACCTTCGGCAGCATGCCGTTGACCAGCTGCCGGAACGGCGCCATGAGCTTGGATTCCTCCGCCTTGCCGAGCTTGGCCAGCTTCAGTTTCCCGCCCACGACCTCCAGCGCGCTGTTGCCCGGCAGTCCGGCAGCGACCTGGACGTACGCGGCGTGCAGCGCGGAGGCGAGTTCGGCGAGGTGTCCGGCCCGCTCGCTCTCCAGGCCGAGCGCCGACAGGGGTCTTCTTCCGGCGATGCCCGGGGGGCCTGCAGCAGCGTTCGCTCAGACCTCGGGCCTGGGGGCGAGGGCGGTGAGGGCGGTAGCCCCACAGCCCTTGCTTGCGGTAGGCCAGGCGCATGCGTTGCACCGTCGTACGCGACACCCGGGCGAAGCCGAGCGCGGTCAGCTCCTCGGCCTTGGCCTGTTCCCGCTCGGCCAGTGCGTGCCGTTCGGGGTCGTACTGCGGTTTCACCGCCCCGCCACTGCTGGGCCCGTCCGGCAGACCGCACTCCGACTTCCCTCAACGTGCCGCTGCCAGGCCAGCGCCTTCTCTCGCGCCGCGGCCGACGCAGTCTCGAACAGCCCCCACGGCGGCACCGCCTGTGGCTGCTGCGCTTCCGCCTACGCTCCCAGCACGGCGAAGCCCTCATCGGCGAAGAGGCGCCCCGCCAGAACCGTCTCATCGCCGCCGTCCTCGTCGGCCAGGTGCACACGCTGCCCGGCCAGGGCGACGACCTGCCACCGCACTCCACGGAAGCGAACGTGCGCTCCCACCGCCACCACCGGCCGCCTGCTGTTCCCACCGCCTCCCCACATCGGGCGTCACCTTCATCGCCACCTGTGCCCGTGTCTGCGGCCTCCGCGATGTCGCTGCTGTGCTGAATCTCCTCGTCGCAGCCGTCCTCACCCCTGACGGCGCTTTCCTGAAGGCGGGCGGCCGACACCCCTGCACCGGCATGGGAGAGGGAGCCGGCACCGACCATGGCGCGTTCGTGCAATGGCGTGTCAAGGCCGGCCGTCAGCTGTCCGTGCCACAGGGCATGGAAGACGCAGGGGAGGGCCCCGATCGGGTTGCCGACGGCTTCGGCGTCTTCGAGCAGCGGGCGGGGCCGCGTGAACGCTTCGAGGACGGCCGTGATCAGGCCACTGACTTCGGCTCGTCGGGGTGGTGTTCGCTGAACTTCTGGGCGGGGGTTGGCTGTACATCGTGGTGTGTGAGGTATGCAGACGGAGGCAGGTTGACACCAGCGGCACGTCGGCGAAGACGGCGCGCAGACGGCAGGGAAGGCGGTTCCGCACCGCGTGGGCCGGAACACTGTCGGCTACTCGCGCTCGACGATCACACTTCGGAGCATGGGGAGGGTTCGCCGTACCGGCCTGTGTTCTGCACGGACAGATCTCTGGGGACCTGGTCGGGCGAGACGCAACTTCTTCGCATTAAGCTGTGTGCATGAGTGCCCGAGCGACCACACGCCCCGGCGGGCGCAGCGCCCGCGTCCAGCAGTCCGTGCACCAGGCCGTCCGCGATCTGGAGGCGGAGGTGGGGCGAGATGCCCTCACCGTGCCGCTGATCGCCGCTCGCGCGGGAGTGACGCCGTCCACCGTCTACCGGCGCTGGGGGGACCTGCGGGAACTGCTGTCCGACGTGGCCGTCGAACGGCTGCGCCCCGATGGTGCCCCGGCCGACCGCGGCAGCCTGCGGGCGGACCTGGAGGCGTGGGCAGTGCAGTTCGCGGAGGAGATGTCCTCGACGGCGGGCCGTACGTACATCCGCGACGCCCTGCTGGGCGACCCCGAGCAGGGTAATGCGGTTCGCTGCTCCGACTACGCCGCCGAGCAGTTGAAGGCCATCGGTGTGCGCGCGGCCGGGCGGGGGGAGGCCGTGCCCGACGTGGAGACCCTGCTGGACGTCGTCGTCGCCCCGCTGATGTACCGCATTCTGTTTCGTCCCTGGGATCTGTCGGCGGCCTACACCGACCGCCTTGTGGCGAGGGTGCTCGGCCGGAGTCCCGCTCCCCCCACCCCTAAAAGCTAAGTATTTGCGTTTTGGGGGAGAGGGGGTCTACTCTGCCTAACGCAAAGCGTTTGCCTTTAGGTGTGAGAGGTGCTCCGTGTTCAGCGTCGTCGCCCCGCCGTCCCCGCTCCGTCGCCTGCCCGTGCTGGGCCGCCGCAGCGCCTTCCTCCTTCACGCCACCGTCCTCGTCGGCCTGTTGGCCGCCTCAAGTGCGCCGACCCCGCTCTACGCCCTCTACCAGGCCGAATGGCACTTATCGGCGATGACGGTCACCGTCGTCTTCAGCGCCTACGCGCTCACCCTGCTCGGGGCACTGCTGACTGCGGGCACTGTCTCGGACCACCTGGGCCGGCGCCCGGTCCTCACCGGTGCCCTGTTCGCGGAGGCGGCAGCGATGGCCGTCTTCGCCACCGCCCAGGGCGTGGCGGCGCTGATCACCGCCCGGATCCTGCAGGGTCTGGCCACCGGCGTGGCCATCAGCGCCGCCGGAGCTGCCCTGCTCGACTTCGAGGATCCCGACCGCCCGGGGCGGGTGATGCTCGCCAACGGCATCACCCCCGTGGCCGGCATGGCGGCCGGCGTGCTGGCCTCCACCGTCCTCGTGCAGTACACCCCCGCTCCCACCCGTACCGTCTACCTCCTGCTGCTCCTGCTGTTCACCGCGCAGGCGGCCGCAGTGCTTCTCACCACCGAGACCGCACATCCCCACGCCGGCGCGTGGCGGTCCCTGCGTCCCGGCATCGCCGTCGCCCCCGCCTCCCGCCCGGCCATGAGGCTTCTCGCCCCCGGCGTCGTCGCCGCATGGGGTCTGGGCGGGTTCCACTCCTGCCTCGGTCCCTCGCTCGTTCGGCTCATCGCCCCGCACACGGCCCGTGCCACCGGCGGCCTGGTCTTCTTCACCCTCACGGCCGCAGCCGGCCTCGCCGTCCACGCCGCTCGGCCACTGCCCGCCCACACCGCGAGCTCCGCCGGCACCGCGGTCCTGATCTCGGGGGCCCTGCTGACCCTGAGCGGGCCCCACCTGCACAGCCTGCTCGTCCTGTTCGCCGGCACCGCCCTGGCGGCCACCGGCTTCGGCGCCGTCACCCAGGGCGCCCTGCGCCTGCTGATATCCCCGGCCGCCCCGGGCGAACACGCCGGCACGCTCGCCGCCTACTACGTCCTCAGCTACCTGGCCATGAGCATCCCTGCCGTCCTCGCCGGCCTGCTGACCAACCTGTACGGCCTGCAGACCGCCGTCTCGCTCTACGCGGTGACGGCCGTCCTGCTGACCCTGATCGGCCTCGCCCGCGTCGTGCGGCAGCCGAGCACCGGCTGACCGAGTCCCGCCTTCCGCGCCGCCCCGCCCCATCCGAAAGGACCCACCGATGAGCACGGCCACGCCCCGTCAGGCCACTTTCTCCACAAGCACGGGATGGAGCCTCGGCGACATCACCGTACGCCGCGTCGAGGAGATCGAACTGCCGCGCCAGACCGGACCCTGGCTGCTGCCGGACGCCACCAGGGAGGTGCTGGACGAGGCGTCGTGGCTGCGCCCCGACTTCGCCGACGCCGATGTCCCCCACCTTGCGAGCCACAGCTTCGCGGTGGAGGCGGGCGGGCTGCGGATCGTCGTGGACACCGGCATCGGCAACGCCAAGCCGCGCGCCAACCCGGCCTGGAACGGTCTCGACACCGACTTCCTTGGGCGCCTGGCGGCGGCCGGCTTCCCGCCCGAGTCCGTGGACCTGGTGATCACCACGCACCTGCACACCGACCACGTCGGCTGGAACACCCGCCTCGCAGGTGAGGACTGGGTTCCCACCTTCCCCAACGCCCGCTACCTCACCAGCCGCACCGAATGGGACCACTGGGCCGCCACCGATCTGGACGAGGCCCGCCGCCAGATGTTCCGCGACTCCGTCACCCCCATCCGCGACGCCGGACAGTACGACCTGGTGGACGTGCACGCGCAAGGGTACGAGGTGGCGCAAGGCGTCCTCCTGATCCCTGCCCCGGGCCACACCCCGGGACAGGTCGCCGTGGAACTGCGCGGCAGCGACCGCCGCGCCCTGATCACCGGCGACAGCATCCACCACCCCGTGCAGCTGTCCCACCCGCATGTGAACAGCTGCGTCGACATCGACCCCGCGCAGGCGGTCTGCACCCGCGCCCGGCTGCTCGACGCCTTGGCGGACACCGACGCGCTGCTCCTCGGCTCTCACTTCCCGCGGCCCACGGCCGGCACCGTCCGCCGGGAGACTGGCCGCTACCGGCTCCTCGCCGAGCACGGTGTCGAGATCCCGGCCCCCACGGCCTGACCGCGCGACCGGCCCCGCTCGGCCGCTCCTGCACGGGCCGCCGAGCCGCCGCAGCGTCTGCAGCTGTCCCAAGCGAACTCTTGGCCTTCGTGCGTCGGTCCACTCCGCCGCTCCACCGTCCACCGTCCACCGTCCACCGAGAGGAAGAATATCCATGTCCGCCGCCGAACTCACACCCCCGGAGGCCGCCCGCTGGGCCGCCCGCGCCGGACTTGTGCTGCCCGCCGAGCGCCACGCCGCGGTCGCCGCGGTCGCCAACCACATCCACAGTGTCGTCGCGGTACTGCGAGAGCTGGACTTCGCGGACGTCCCGCCCGCCGCCGCCTACCGCGCCGGAGAGGAGAAGCACGATGCAGCCGTATGAGCTGTCCCTCGACGCCGCGTCGGACGCGATACGTCGCCGGCGACTGTCCCCCGTCGAACTGGTCGACTCCGTCCTCGATCGTATCGAGAAGGTGGAGCCGCACCTCGGCGCCTACGTCACGGTCGCCGCGGAGCAGGCGCGCCGGGCGGCGAGGGCAGCCGGACACGAAGTGGCGCAAGGCCGTTACCGGGGACCCCTGCACGGCATCCCGATGGGGCTCAAGGACCTGATCGATGTCGGTGGGATGGCCACCACGGCCAGCTCCCGGGTCCGCGCCGACCATCGCGCGACAGCGGATAGCACGGTCGCCGAGCGGCTGGGCGCAGCCGGCGCGATCCTGCTCGGCAAGACCCACACCCACGAGTTCGCGTTCGGCCTGACCACTCCGCAGACCCGTAATGCCTGGGACCGCAGCCGGGTCGCAGGTGGTTCCAGCGGCGGCTCGGCGGTCGCCGTCGCGTCGGGCACCGCGACCTTCGCCTTGGGCACCGACACCGGCGGGTCGATCCGGGTGCCCGCCGCGCTCAATGGGGTCGTCGGTCTCAAGCCGACCTACGGTCTCGTGCCCCGTCACGGCGTCACCTCCCTGTCCTGGTCGCTGGACCACATCGGTCCGGTCACCCGCAGCGTCGAGGATGCCGCCCTGGTCCTGACCGCGCTGGCCGGACACGATCCGCGCGATCCCGCTTCGCTGTCCGTTCCCGTCGTGGACTACCGGCCCTGTGCCGACACGGACCTGACGGGGCTGCGCATCGGCCTGCCGCGCACCTACTACTTCGACAACGTCCAGCCGCAGGTGGAGAGCGCCGTCCGGCACGCCATCAGGCAGCTGGAAGCCCTGGGCGCACAGCTCGTCGAGGTCGACATCCCGATGACCCGCTACGTTCAGGCCACCCAGTGGGGCCTGATGGTGCCGGAGGCCGGCGCTTACCACGAGGGCGGCCTGCGAACGGTGCCCGAGCTGTACCAGGAGGACGTCCGCATCCTGCTGGAGGCAAGCGAGTTGATGAGCGCCGGTGACTACGTGCGCGCTCAACGCTCCCGCACGCTCATGCGCGCCGAGTGGGCCCGGATGCTGGAGGAGGTCGACGTGGTCGCCGCCCCGAGCGTCCCGATGCCCGCTGTCGGGGCCGACGAGGAGACGGTCACCTGGCCCGACGGCACGGTCGAGGGTGTCTCTGACGCCTACGTTCGTCTCTCCGCCCCTGCCAACATCACCGGAGTGCCCGCTCTGACTGTTCCGGTCGGCCACGACTCGGCGGGCATGCCCATCGGCATGCAGCTGCTCGGCCGGCCCCTCGGTGAGCCCACCCTCCTGCGGATCGGCCACGCCTACGAGCAGACGCAGCCCGCCCGGGCACTCGCCACAGCGGCCTGACCTTTTCGCGCTACCCCGCCAACGCGCGGGACCCGGTTGGTCAGACAGCGCACCCGCAAGCAGCACCTGGGAGTTGTAGTCGAGGAACCGCGTGTTCGGCCCGAGCACCAGGACACCGCGCTCGGCGGCCCTCGCGAAGGCGTACAGCACATAGGCTGCTCGACGCAGGGCGACGACGGTCTTTCCTGTGCCGGGGCCGCCCTGCACCACCGTGAGCCCTTGGTGCGGGGAGCGGACGATCGCGTCCTGCTCCGCTTGCAGCGTCGCCACCGCCGCACGCATCCGTCCCGTGCGCCGTGCCTTCAGTGCCTCCGTCAGCGGACCGTCGCCGACTATGTCGTCGGGCTGCGGGTGCGGATCCATCCAGTGGCTCGTCGTTCACCGCGTGAACAGCGCGGTGATGGAGACGCAGGTGGCGGCGGCGTCGCAGTCCCATCGAGTGGACGGCCGTCGCCGCGTAGAAGGGGCGCGCCACTTGCGCTCGCCAGTCGGCGAGCAACGGCAATCCGGGTCATCCACGTGCAGGCCAAGCCGTCCGATGTGCAGGACGGTTCCGTCCGAGCCGTCGATCCGGCCGAACACCAGCCCTTCTTCGGCGCTCTCCAGTCGGCGAAGTCGCCGCGACAGGCGCTCTGCGGCCACATCACGCGCGTGCACCTCGCCCGCGCTGTCGGCCGACGACCTCAGCACGTCCGCCGGCTCGACCCGTACATCCGCCATCTGCTCATCGAGAAGCTCACATGGGTCTTCGCTCCCCGTAAAGGGTGGTCTTCCAGCAACGTCGGGTCGAGGAGCCCGATCGGGCTGGATTCCAGGCAGAAGAGAACCGAGCGGAGGGCCCCGGTACTTCGCCGCCCTGGCCCAGCCACTTTGCGGAAGTCCGTGCGTCGTAGGGGAACTGGGCGGGCACCGCCTGCCAGGCGGAGGGCACGGCCGCGTACTTCCTGTGATCGCCCAGTGGACCAGCGACCACCACTCGTCCCGGTCGTCGTCCACCATGGCAGGGGACGCCCTTGAGGGGTCCGGCGGGTGGGCTCACCGAGCGCCGTTCAGCGGTACAGGGTGCGCAGGGTGGTGAGGCAGTCCGCGGCCCGCCGCTGCGGGTCCGTGTCGGTGCTGGCCCAGGCGATCCGGGCGTCCGGCCGGATGAGGACGGCGGTGACGTTCCGCCAGATCGGATGCGCCGCCTCGGCGTTGATCTTTCCTGCCCTCCGCTCCAGGCCATCCGCGGGGCACGGTGTCCGCGTCCCGCCGAGGTCCAGCAGTAGCTGGGCAGGCGTCTGCCGCGCGGGGCGGGGGAGGCCGACCTGATGCTGGTGAACGCGTTGAGGCAGCCCCGCGTGCTGGTGCTGGACGAGGCACAGCGCCTTCCGGGGCCGGCGCTGGAGTTTCTGCGCGGGCTGTGGGACCACCCGGACACGGATACGGCACTCGTGCTGGCGGGCGCGGGCAGCGAACGGGCGCTGCGCCGGGTGCCAGCGCTGGCCCTCTCGGGTGCTGACCCGACCTGCGGGCTGCGCGCCGGGCTGGTCGTCGACGTCGCGCTGACGCGGTCGCCGTTCGACGAGACCGCGCTGACGGTGCGTGCGCTGCGGGCCGATCCGGTCGGCGTGGTGCTGCGCGCCGACGATCCGCTGGCCCGCCGCGACCGCCTGCGGCTGGCCGAGCTGAGCGACCGCCGCTGGTTCCGGTTCCCGCAGGGCACCGACCCCCTCTGGCAGTCGTACTGGAACGGCGCAGGCCGCGCGAGGGCCCCGTGGTGCACGCCGTCCAGGAATGCCTGCAGGCCGTGCTGTGGAACGGCACGGTCGGCCTGGCCCCGCTCGGACACGACCTGCCCGCGGAGCTGGCCGTGGTGCCACTGATCGACATGCCGCCGAGCCGAGTGGTGGC
The DNA here is from genome assembly GCF_040647235.1 of Streptomyces sp. NPDC042638. NCBI lineage: Bacteria > Bacillati > Actinomycetota > Actinomycetes > Kitasatosporales > Streptomycetaceae > Streptomyces > Streptomyces sp. NPDC042638. The sequence continues at coordinate 318 of NZ_JBEZBT010000102.1, read as the reverse complement.
GGTATGGAACGAGCGTGACACCAATCCGTTGATCCGATCCTTCATCGGGATCGCGGCAGCCGCGTACAGTCACTGAGCGACAGTCAGTGACTGTACGCGGCTCGTGAACGTTCGAAGGTCGCGGCTCAGGGCTCCGTCTTCCGAAGTGGTTCTACCGGCGGACCGCCGAGATGAGGCCGCCGGGCCGCTCCTCGCCCCGCGGCGGGGTATCGAGCGGGCGGCCGTAGGCGGCAGCGCACTCGCGGAGGGTGCGGCTGTCCGCCTCCCAGCCGTGCCCGGCCAGCCAGGCCACCGGGTCGTCGGGCATCTCCGAGACCC
>NZ_JBEZBT010000101.1:0-12718 GCF_040647235.1 Streptomyces sp. NPDC042638 | reverse complement strand
ACACCCCTCTGCCCCCCCCCGAGGCTGTCCCTTGCGGGGGTCGGGTGGCCGGGGGCCCGGGCCCGGCCCCGGGTCCGGGGGCGCCGTCACCCTGCCCGGCCGACCGCGGTGGCGCGGCCGCCGGTCGTCAACCGCAGTAGCGGATCAGCCACTCGTCCGCGTTGTACGTGTCCCGCGCCGGGTCCGGCAGGGTCGCCGGCCTCGTCTCCACCGTGTCCTGCGGATGTATCCGCTCGGGCAGATGGCTGAAGCGCTCGTGACGCCGGGCGGCTGCCGCGTCGGCGGCTTCACCGGGCGTCTCGTGGAGTTCCGTGCGGTGTGCCATGTCGTCCTCCCGTCCGCGCGGGCGTTGCCCCGTTGTCGGTGAGAACGCCCGCGGCCCCCCGTTGGTTCCCGGCCCTGCCGTGGCCGAATCCGTAGGGGTACCGAAGGATCCGGCACACGCCCTCCCACGTCGGCTTTCTCAGGCCCCGCAGGACCGCAGGAAGCGCCGGGTGCGCACGGCGACCGGCAGCGGCCTGTCCGGCTCGCACGGGTACATGTCCTGCTCGACGATCGCGAACAGCTCCACTCCGAGCTGCTGTGCCGCCTGGAGCACCGGTTCCAGTTCCGGTACACCGGCGGGGGGTTCGCACATCACCCCGCGCTGCACCGCCGGCCCGAACGGCACTCCGCCCGCGACGACCCCGGCGAGGATCTCCGGGTCCACCTGCTTCAGGTGCAGGTACCCGATGCGCTCGCCGTAGGTCTCGATCAGCTTGACGCTGTCGCCGCCGCAGTAGGCGTAGTGCCCGGTGTCCAGGCAGAGGTTGACCAGCTCGGCGTCGGTCGAGTCCAGGAAGCGTTCGACGTGGTCCTCGGTGTCGATGTGGGTGTCGGCGTGCGGGTGCACGACGATGTCCAGACCGTAGGTCTCCCTGACCTCGTGGCCGAGCCGTTCCATGCCCTTGGTCAGGTGGGCCCACTGCTCGGTGGTCAGCTCGGGCGGCTCCAGGATCTCGGCGGTCTTGTCGTCCCGCCAGAAGGAGGGGATCACCACGAGGTGCCGGGCGCCCATCGCCCGGGTGAGCGCGGCGACCTGGCCGACGTGGGCCCAGGTCTCCTCCCAGACGGCGGGGCCGCGGTGCATGCCGGTGAAGACCGTGCCCGCCGAGACCTTCAGGCCGCGCCGGGCCACCTCGTCGGCCAGCCGTGCCGGGTCGGTGGGCAGGTAGCCGTACGGGCCCAGTTCGATCCAGTCGTAGCCGGCCTCGGCGACCTCGTCGAGGAAGCGGTCCCAGGGCACCTGGCGCGGGTCGTCGGGGAACCAGACGCCCCAGGAGTCGGGGGCGGAGCCGACCCGGATGCGGTCGAGCGGGGAGGGGTGCGCCATGTCAGGGTGTTCCTTCCTGGGGAGTCGCCGCGGGTGCGGTGAGGTCGCCCTCCCCGGGCAGTTCTTCCACGTCCACGCCGCGGACCTGGGCCAGTTCGTGCTTGAGGGCCGCGAGTTCGGTGCCGCCGGCCATGTGGTTCGTCAGCTCCTCCAGGCCGATCTCGCCGCGCTCCGCGGACAGTTCGAGGGTGCCCAGGCGCAGGACGCTGAAGTGGTCGCCGACCATGTAGGCGTGGTGGGGGTTGTGGGTGATGAAGATGACGCCCAGACCGCGGTCGCGGGCGGCGGCGATGTACTTCAGCACCACGCCGGACTGTTTGACGCCGAGGGCGGCGGTCGGCTCGTCCAGAATGAGGACGCGGGCGCCGAAGTAGACGGCCCGGGCGATGGCCACGCACTGGCGCTGGCCGCCGGAGAGGGTGCCGATGGGCTGTTCCAGGTCGTCCAGGACGATGCCCATGTTGCGCAGTTCCCGGTCGGCGGTGGCCTTCATCCGGGCGATGTCGAGGCGGCGGACGGGCCAGGGCCCCCGGGTCATCTCCGAGCCCAGGAAGAAGTTGCGCCACACCGGCATCAGCGGGACGGTGGCGAGGTCCTGGTAGACGGTGGCGATTCCGCGGGCGAGGGCCTCGCGCGGGGTGGAGAAGCGTACCGGCTGTCCGTCGACGAGGAACTCGCCCTCGGTGTGCTGGTGCAGCCCCGAGATGATCTTGATCAGGGTGGACTTGCCGGCACCGTTGTCGCCGAGCACGCAGGTGACCCGGCCGGTGCGGACCCGGAGATCGACGCCGTGCAGGGCGCGGACGTTGCCGTAGGACTTGCCGGCGCCGCGCAGTTCGACCAGGGGGCCGTCCTGGGCGGGTGTGTCCTTCAGGACGGCGCCGTGGGTTCCGGCTGTGCTGTCAGTCATGGGTCACCTCCGGGTCGCCGCGCGGCTGACCCACAGATTGATCAGGACGGCGCCGAGGAGCATCACTCCGAGGAACGCCTTGAACCAGTCGGGGTTCCAGCCGGCGTAGACGATGCCCTGCTGCACCATGCCGAACATGAACGCGCCGAAGACCGGGCCGATGGCGGAGCCGTAGCCGCCGGTGAGCAGACAGCCGCCGATGACGGCCGCCGCGATGTAGATCAGTTCCTGCCCCACGCCCTCGCCGGACTGCACGGTGTTGAACGAGAAGAGGTTGTGCATGCCGACGAACCAGGCGCCGAACCCGACCAGCATGAACAGGGAGATCTTGGTGAAGGTCACCGGGACGCCGACGGCGCGGGCGCTGTCCTTGTCGCCGCCGACGGCGAAGATCCAGTTGCCGTACTTGGTGCGCAGCAGCACCCACGTGGCCAGGGCGGCGAAGACCAGCCACCAGATCACGGTGATCTTCACCTGGATCCCGCCCACGTCGAAGGAGGAGGCGAAGACCTTCCTGGCCTGGGCGAAGCCGTCCATGTCGCTGATGTCGTCGGTGGCGACGTTGCCGGTGACCAGCTTGGTCACGGCGAGGTTGGCGCCCTGCAGGATCAGGAAGGTGCCGAGGGTGACCAGGAAGCTGGGCAGGCCGGTCCGGACCACCATCCAGCCGTTGAACGCGCCGATCGCGAGGGACACGACCAGGGCGACGACCACCCCGCTCCACACGTTCAGGGTCAGCTGGTAGCTGAGCATGCTCGCGGTGAGCGCCGAGGAGATCACCGCGACGCCGGAGGACAGGTCGAACTCCCCGCCGATCATCAGCAGGGCCACCGGCAGCGCCATGATCCCGATCGTCGACGACTGGTACAGGATGTTCGCCATCGAGCTGCCGTCACGCACCGGCGGCGCCGTGATCAGGAAGAACACCAGGACGGCCACCGCACCGAGGAAGACACCCACCTCGGGCCTCGCCAGCAGCCGCAGGGGCAGCGGGCGGCGGGCGGTACGGCCGTCGGTCTGCTTCGGGCCGGACGCCGGCGGCCTGTCGACCGCCGGCTGGGCCTGCTGGGGCATGCTCATCACCGGGTGCCCTTCGCGGCGTACTCGGCGACCTTGTCGACGTTGGCCTTGTCGACGAAGGCCGGGCCGGTGAGCACGGGCTGCTCGCCGCCGCCGCTGTAGTTGCCGTTGTTCTTGTAGAGCCACAGCGAGTCGACCGCCAGATAGCCCTGCAGATAGGGCTGCTGGTCGACGGCGAACTCGATGGAGCCGCTCTGCACCGCCTTGACCATTTCCTTGTTGAGGTCGAAGGTGGCCACCTTCGCCTTGCTGCCCGCGTCCTCCACGGACTGGACCGCCGTGAGGGCGAACGGGGCGCCGAGGGTCACGACGGTGTCGATGGCGCTGTCCTGCTTCAGCTTGGCCGTGATCGTCGACCGCACGGACGGCATGTCGGTGCCGTTCACGTACAGCGTCTGCGTGTCGCCCTCGAACGTCCTCTTCACCCCGTCGCAGCGCTGGGTCAGTCCCACGTTGCCCTGTTCCTGGATGACACAGGCGATCTTCTTGGCTCCGGTGGCGTTCAGCTTCTTGCCCAGCGCCTCGCCCGCCACGCTCTCGTCCTGTCCGAAGAACTCCAGCAGGCCGAGCTTCTTCCAGTCGCTGAGGCCGGAGTTGAGGCCTACCACCGGTATGCCGGCCCGCTCCGCCTTGCCGAGCACGTTCTTCATGGCGTCCGGCTTGGCCAGGGTGACCGCGATGCCGTCCACCTTCTGGTCGATCGCGTTCTGCACCAGGTTGGCCTGGTTGCCCGCGTTCGGGTCGGCGGAGTAGACCAGCTTGACGTTGTCCTTGGCCGCCGCGGCCTCCGCGCCCTTGCGGACGGTGTCCCAGAAGGTGTCGCCGGGCGCCTGGTGGGTCACCAGCGCGACGGTCATGCGGGGGGTGTCGGCCTTGCCCGCGGCGGCGTTCGCCGCTTCCTCCTCCGCCTTCTTGCCGCCGTGACTGCTGGAGCAGCCGGCCAGGGTGAGGGCTGCCGCGGCGGCCACGGCCACGAGGGGGGCCGTTCCGCGGGAGCGGGGGCGACAAGAGCGGTCCATCTTTCCTGCACCTCACTGTGCGTGCGACGGGGCAAGGGACGCGGATGCGTTGGGACGGGATACAAGCCTCTGCCGGGCCCACTGTCAATACTTTGTTAAGACATCATTTCACATGGTGGTCCGAATGTAAGTACAAACCATGGACACCTCACCCGCCCGGCCCCGCACCTGGGAGCCATGAGCCCAGTACACCGCACCCCGCGGCGAACGGCACCGGTTGCGCCGCGTACGGCCACACCGGACGGCTGGTGGAGTTTCGGCAGGGGGTCCACCAGGCGCCCGGCCCTGCCCTCGGCTCCCGCCGACTGCCCCAACTACGCAGGTGGCGATGACGATTACGTTTCGGGCAAGAGACCCCCGAGTGCGACCGGAGCTATTGACTCATGAGCGGAGATGGGGCTGTTATAACGCCCACGATGTTCGGTCGAGTTGGTTTCTGAGCGGTTTCGAGGACCTTTCGGTGATCAACTCATCCCCTTGGCCGAACCCTGTATTCCTCAGGAGCCGCCATGCGCCTCTCCCCGTCCCGCCTTTCCGTCCCGGACCCCAGCCGGCGCTCCCTGCTGCGTGGAGCGGGCGGTGCCGCTCTGCTCACCGGGGCCGGCATACCCCTGCTGTCCGCCTGCGGAGGCAGCGGTTCCGGCGCCGACCCGAAGACCGTCACCGTCGGCTCCAACGCCTCCGACGCGGTGCCGAAGAAGGCGTTCGAGAGCGTCTACGCGGACTTCAAGAAGCGGTCCGGCCTCACCGTCGACGTGAACACCAAGGACCACAACACCTTCCAGGAACAGATCAACTCCTATCTCCAGGGCACTCCGGACGATGTGTTCCACTGGTTCGCCGGCTACCGCATGCAGTTCTTCGCGGCGAAGAAACTGGCCACGCCGATCGACGACGTCTGGGCGAAGATCGGGGACGCCTTCCCCGAGGCGATGAAGAAGCTCAGCAAGGGCGAGGACGGCAAGTACTACTTCGTGCCGCTTACCACATATCCGTGGGCGGTCTTCTACCGCAGAAGCGTCTTCCAGCAGCACGGTTACGACATCCCCGCCACCTGGGACGACTTCGTCGCCCTGCTGAAGCGGATGAAGAAGGACGGCCTGGTGCCCCTCGCCTTCGGCGACAAGGACGCCTGGCCCGCGATGGGCACCTTCGACCAGATCAACTTCCGCCTCAACGGATACGACTTCCACGTCCAGCTGATGGCGGGCAAGGCGTCCTGGACCGACGCCAAGGTGAAGGACGTCTTCGACCACTGGGCCGAGATACTCCCCTACCACCAGGACGGCTTCATGGGCCGCACCTGGCAGGACGCCGCACAGACCCTGGTGTCGAAGAAGGCCGGCATGTACCTCCTGGGCTCCTTCGTGGCACAGCAGTTCACCGACAAGGCCGACCTGGACGACCTGGACTTCTTCGCCTTCCCGGAGATCAACTCCGCCTACGGCCAGGACACGGTCGAGGCGCCGACCGACGGTTTCATGGTCAGCAGGTCCCCGAAGAACCACGCGGGCGTCGTCAAGCTCCTGGAGTACCTCGGCAGTCCGGCGGCCGAGGAGCTGTACCTCAAGGGCGACCCGAGCGTGGTGGCCGCCTCCGCCAAGGCCGACACCTCCGCGTACTCCGCACTCCAGAAGAAGGCGTTCGAGATGATCGGCGGCGCCAAGAGCCTCACCCAGTTCATGGACCGTGACAGCCGCCCCGACTTCACCTCCACGGTGATGCAGCCCGGCCTGCAGAAGTTCCTCCAGAACCCCAAGGGCGTGGACAGCCTGTTGTCCTCGGTCGAGCGCCAGAAGAAGACGATCTTCGCGTCCTCGTGAGCGACCCGATGACCACCGACACGACGACGAAGACCCCGGCGGCCGCAGCCGCGCCGGCTCCGGGGGCCGCGCCCGGGAAGAAGCGGGTCACACACGGCCACCGCCGCCTGCTGACCCGCCGTGACCGGTTCACGCTCGCCGTCATGGCAGGCGTGCCCACGGTCCTGCACGTGATCCTGGTCTGGGTCACCGCCATCGCCTCGATCGCCCTCGCCTTCACCACCTGGGACGGCATCGGATTCGACTCCATCAAGTGGGTCGGCCTGGACAACTTCCGGCAGCTGTTCAGCGACAACCCGCAGTTCTGGCCGGCCGTCCAGCACAACATCATCTGGTTCGTCGCGCTGATCCTGGTCCCGACGCCGTTCGGCCTGTTCCTCGCCGTGCAGCTGGACAAACGGATCCGGTTCACGCGGGTCTACCAGACCGCGTTCTTCCTGCCCGTCGTCATCTCGATGGCGTGCATCGGCTTCGTCTGGCAGCTGGTCTACAACCCGGACACGGGCCTGATCAACAGCATCATCGGTGCCAACGAGCCCGGCCACTACATCGACTGGATCGGCGACCCCGACCTCAACCTGTGGGCCGTCCTCGTCGCCGCGTCCTGGCGGCACACCGGCTACATGATGATCCTGTACCTGGCCGGTCTGAAGAGCGTCGACCCGTCACTGAAGGAGGCGTCCGCGCTGGACGGCGCCAACGAGTGGCAGACGTTCCGGCACGTCGTCTTCCCGACCCTGCGCCCCACCAACACGGTGGTCCTCGTCGTCACCATCATCGAGGCACTGCGCGCCTTCGACCTGGTCTTCGTCTTCAACAAGGGTGCCCAGGGAACGGAGCTGCTGTCGATCCTGGTCACCAACAACATCATCGGCGAGTCCAGCCGCATCGGATACGGCTCCGCCATCGCCGTGGTCCTGCTGGTGATCTCCCTCGCGGTGATCATCCCCTATCTGATCGCCACCTTCCGGAAGGAGCGGCGCGCATGAGCGGCACCACTCTCCCGCTGAGGCGGCGCGCCCCGGTCCGCCCCGCCCGCGTCCTGCTGCACGTCTTCCTCGCGGGCACCGCCCTGGCCTGGCTGGCGCCCCTGCTCTGGGCGGTCTTCTCGGCCCTGCGCCCGTACGGCGAGACCAGCGCCAAGGGCTACGTCTCCTGGCCGGACACGCTGGACCTCGACAACTTCAAGAACGCCTTCCAGCAGTCGGACATGCTGCACTACTTCGGCAACACGCTGGTGATCGCGGTCCCGGCCGTCCTGCTGACGCTGTTCCTGTCCTCCTGTGTCGCCTTCTACGTCAGCCGCTTCGACTTCCGCCTCAACCTCGCGCTGCTGCTGGTGTTCACGGCCGGCAACCTGCTCCCGCAGCAGGTCATCATCACCCCGCTGTACCGGCTGTACCTGCTCACGGACCTGCCGGGCATCACCGCGAGCGGCAAGCTCTACGACTCCGCGCTGGGCCTCGTCCTCATCCACGTGGCGTTCCAGTCCGGCTTCTGCGCGTTCGTGCTGAGCAACTACATGCGCTCGCTGCCGCACGAGCTGACCGAGGCCGCGCTGGTCGACGGAGCCTCGGTGTGGCGGCTGTACTGGCAGATCACGCTGCCGCTGTGCAAGCCGGCGATGGCGGCCCTGGCGACCCTGCTGTCGATCTGGATCTACAACGACTTCTTCTGGGCGCTGGTGCTGATCTCCACCGGCGAGAACATGCCGATCACGTCGGCCCTGAACAACCTCTCCGGCCAGTACTTCACCGACCCCAACCTGGTCGCCGCGGGCTCCCTGCTGACCGCGATCCCGACCCTGGTCGTCTACTTCGCGCTCCAGCGCCAGTTCGTCAGCGGCCTGACGCTGGGCTCCAACAAGGGCTGAGGCGCCCGCACCGCCGCCGTGCGGGTGCCGCGCGATCAGTGGGCCGCGTCCAGCCGGGCCCGCTGTTCCTCGGTGAGTTCCAGGTCGACGGCGGCGAGGTTCTCGTCGAGCTGGGCCACCGAGGAGGCACCGGCGAGCGGTATGACGGGCAGTTCGCCGCCCAGTTGCCAGGCGAGGACGGTCTGGTTGAGGGTCGCCCCGGCCTCCCGGGCCACCTCGCGCAGCACCGCCAGCCGGGCCGGGGTGCCGGGGTGGTCGTAGTCCGGCGGCAGCGGCTTGTCGGCGCGGGTGTAGGCGCCGGCCAGCAGCGGTGAATAGGCGACCAGGGTCAGCCCGGGCTCCGCGCGGAGGTAGCTGCGGAGCTGGGCGTCCGCGCCGCCGAGGCTGCCGTCCGGGAACAGCTCGTCGGGCAGGTCGGTGCGCGGGCGCAGGTAACTGTGCTGGTACTGCAGGACGTCGTAGCCGGGCAGGCCGGCGGCCGCCGCGAGGGCGCGGGCCCGCTCCACCCGCCACACCGCGTGGTTGCTGACGCCCAGCAGACCCACCGCGCCCTCGGCGACGAGCGCGGCGAAGGCCTCGACGGTCTCCCGGAGCGGCACGGCGGCGTCCTCGATGTGCGCGTACAGCAGGTCGAGCCGGTCCACGCCGAGCCGCTCCCGGCTGCGGTCGGCCGCCTCCCGGACGGCCTTCGCGGACAAGCCCTCGGCGTTGTCGGTGTAGCCGGTGCCGGGGGCGAGCGGGCGGGCGCCGAGCTTGGTGGCGATGAGCACCTCGTCGCCGATGCCCCGGCTGCGCCGCCACCGTCCGAGCAGTTCCTCGCTGTGGCCGCCCTGGCTTCCGTCCTCCCAGAAGGCGTAGTTGTCGGAGGTGTCGACGAAGTTCCCGCCGGCCTCGACATAACGGTCGAGGACGGCGAAGGAGGTCTTCTCGTCGGTACGCGACCCGAACAGCATCGCGCCGAGCGCGAGCACGCTCACCTCGCGGCGGGTGGCGGGATCGGTGCCGATCGTGCGGTACTTCATGCTGGTTCCTCCCCTGCGTGGCTGACGGCACGGGAGTCTTCATGCTGAAGTGCACGCGAAGTCAAGGCACTTGAGAACTGACCCGGCTGCTGATGGGATGCGCGGCACCACGCACACCGCCGGCCCGGAGGTTCACTGTGCTGCGAGCGATTCTGACGGCGAGCGCGGTCGTCGCCGCGCTGCTTTCCCCCGCCACCGCCCACGCCGAGGGGACCGGACAGGACGTGCCCCGGCTCACCGACCGGCACGGGCGCGTCCTCACCCTGCACGGCTGGAACATCGAGGACAAGGAACACCGCGGCGAGGAAGCCCTCACCGGCATCACCGAACGCCATCTGCGCGACATGCGGGCCAAGGGCTTCGACTTCGCCCGCCTGCTGGTCTTCTGGGACGACCTGGAACCGGCCCCCGGTCACTACAGCCGCCGTTACCTGCGGCAGATCGAGCGCGTCCTGGACTGGGCCGAGCGCTACGACGTGAAGGTGGTGATCGACGCCCACCAGGACGTCTTCGGCCCCGCCTTCGGCCACCGCGGGATACCCGAGTGGGCGACCAGGACCGACGGACTGCCCTTCACCGCGCATCCCGACGACTGGTTCGCCGAGTACTTCGAGCCCGCCGTGCAGCGCGCCTTCACCCACCTCTACGAGGACGCCGACCTCCGCCGCGCCCAGGCGGCGATGTGGCGGACGCTCGCCGCCCGTTTCGCCCACCACCCGGCCGTGCTCGGCTACGACCTCGTCAACGAGCCCATGGGCGAGTCGCGCCCCGGCGAGGATCTGGCGACCGCCGCCCGCCGGATCGAACGGGACCAGCTCACCCCGATGTACAACCGCCTGGCCGACGGCGTCCGTTCGGCCGACCGGGACGCCTGGCTGTTCGTCGAGCCCACCCCGATCGTGGGCGAGGGCGTGCCGACCGGCCTCGGCCGCGTCGACGACCCCCGGGTCGTGTACGCGCCGCACTTCTACGACACCGCCATGGAGGCGGGCGCCGACTACGATCCCGGGGCCGGCTGGATCGAGGCGTATGAGCGGGCCGTCACCGCGTACCCGAAGCGGTACGGGGTCCCGGTCGTGGTCGGCGAGTGGGGGTCGCCGGACAGCTCCCTGCCCCACATGAACCGCTTCTACCGGGACGCGATGGCCTCCCTGGGCCGCTACACGTCCGGCTGGGCCGGTTATGTGTGGTGCTACGGCGGCGGATACTGCGCCGCCGACGCCGACGGCGCCTTCCGCCCCAACAAGGAGCTGACCGCCGAGCCGTACGCGGAGAGCGTGGCGGGAACGGTGCGCTCCGCGTCGTACGATCCCGGGTCCGGCGTGTACCGGCTGACCTACCGCGCGGCCGGCCACGGCTCCCGGGTGTCCATCCTGTCCCTGCCGCCGGGCACCTGGCGGATCACGGCCGACGGCAGCGCCCGCGTCCTGCGCCCGTCCCCCGGCCGGGCCCGGGTCCTGGCCGCTCCGGGCAGCAGGGTGAGCGTCAGCGTCGAACGGGGCTGAGCGCTCCGGGGCCGGACCTGGGCCCAGGCCCTGCGTTCGTCAGACGCCGAAGACCTGCAACTCCGAGACCTGTCCGGCCGGCCAGCCGTTGTTGGCGGTGAAGGTGAGGCGTACGTAGCGGGTGGTGACGGTGGAGGGGAGGGTGAGGGTCGCGGTGTTGCCGGTCGTCGGGTCGAAGGTGTAGCCCGCCGGGGCGAGGAGTTGGGTGAAGGTGGTGCCGTCCGTGCCGGCCTGGACGGAGATGGTCTGGGTACGGGTGGCCCAGGCGGTGGCCGGGGGGAGGCGGAGGACGATCCGTCTGACGCCGGCCGTGGCGCCCAGATCGACCTGGACCCACTGCGGGAAGGCGTTGTTGGCGGACTCCCAGTAGGTGTTGGTGTCGCCGTCGGTCGTGTTGCCCGAGGCGTACGTCTGGGTGTGGCTGCTCTCCGAGGTGGGGCGGTGCAGGGCGAGGTTGCTGGTGCTGGAAGGGGGGTCGGTGGTGACGGTGACCTGGTTGGAGGGCTGCGACACGTTTCCCGCCGCGTCGAGGGCGACGACGTCGAAGGTGTACGCGGTGGACGCGCCGAGTCCGGTGACGGTGAACGAGGCGGCGCCGGTGGCGCCCACCTGTGTGCTGGTCGAGCCGGACACCCGCAGGACGCGGTAGCCGGTCACGCCGACGTTGTCGGTCGACGTCTTCCAGGCCAGCGAGACGGAGTCGCTGGTGTGCCCGGTGACGGTCAGGGCGCCCGGCGCGGCGGGCGGTGTGGTGTCACCGCCGGTGGGGACGGTGGGCTGGGTGGGACGCGTAGGCGTCAGCGGGATCTGGCCCTTGAGCATGCGGCCGCCGTCGCCGGTCAGGCGCAGGTAGTAGTCGGAGGAGCAGGCGGTGCCGTCTTCGTCGAGGGCGAGGAATCCGGAGTTGGCGGGCACCCATGCCTGGGTCTCGGCGGTCTTGGCGATCTGGTTGCCCTCGTTGTACTCGTCGAACATCGAGATGTAGATGCCCTGCACCCCGGCCCGCACCATGTTGTAGAACTGCCGCCACATGAAGTCGCCGTGTACGCGCTGCCGGGCGGAGACGTCGCCGGGCAGGACGCAGGGCTGGTAGTCGATGCCGTTGGCGTTGCAGTCCGCCTGGTCGCCGAGCGTGTAGGTGTTGTAGGCGTTGTCGGCTTCCGTCACGTTGCCGATGGCGCCGACCATCCACGGCGAGATCATGTCGAAGGCGTGGTACACGCCCAGGTAGCCGGCCCGTGATCCCCCGGTGCCCGTCCGCCATTCGCGGGGGACGCCACCGATGACGTAACAGCCCTGGCCCTTGAACCAGTTGATGACGTCGAGGCAGGCGTCGGCGGTGAAGGGGTGGTTGTCGTCGTTGAAGCCGAAGCCCCAGACGCAGACGACCGGCCTGCCGTTCTGCTTCGCGTAGGCCGGACTCGCGGTGTGCGCGGACATCTTGTTCGTCCAGTCCGTCTTGATCTCGGACTGCATGTTCGTCCAGCCGGTGACGTCGTACATGATGTAGAACTTCCGGCCGTACGACTCGGCGGCGCTGCGTACCTTGGTCGCCATGGCGTCGCGGGTGGGGCCTTCGCCGCCGGTGGGGTTGAAGCGTTGCAGGGCGGCGGTGTCGATGCCGTTCTGCTGCATCCACAGGAAGTGGGTGTTCACCGTCTGCTGGTCGTACGACGAGAACAGTGTGGCGGGCCGGCCGTTGCCGAGGGCGGCGTACGAGGTCTGGTACGCGTTGGTGAACTCGCGGACGTCCGGCCAGCACTTGACGGCGGTGTTGGACGGGGACGGCGACCGGCCCCAGTCCTGGCTCCAGTGCCACCAGCCGTTGATGGGGGCGCCGTCGCCGGCGCAGGCGAACCAGCCCTGGTAGCCGACGCTGATCCTGCCGACCACGTCACCGGGCGAGCCGGCCGCCGACGCGGTGGGGGCGAGTGCGGTCCCGGTGGCTCCCACGGTTCCCACCGCGGTGGCCGCGATCGCGGTTCGTAGGAAGACCCTGCGTGTGACACCCATCTGGAACTCCTCTGGTCGAGTGGCCTTCGGCGGTCGGTGCCGCCGGCCCGCCACCCCACCCGAACGGCCGACTCAGCCCCCACCGCAGAGCCGCAACGGCC